>JANNKM010000110.1:0-22558 GCA_031396305.1 Rhizobacter sp. | reverse complement strand
GCCCGTCGCGGCGCTCACGCCGACTCCCCAGCAATGTTGTCGAAACACGCACGCAATACGCCGTGGTAACGGGGGTCATCGAGCAAGAACGCGTCGTGCCCGTGGGGTGCCGCGATCTCGGCGTAACTCACGTCCAATCGGTTATCCAGGAGCGCCTTGACGATTTCGCGCGAACGTGCCGGAGAAAACCGCCAGTCGGTGGTGAAGCTCACCAATTGGAACTTGCAGCGCGCCGCGGCGAAGGCGGCGCTGAGGTTGCCCGCGAACTCGCGCGCCGGGTCGAAATAGTCGAGCGCGCGCGTGATCAGCAGGTAGGTATTGGCGTCGAAGTATTCGCTGAACTTGTCGCCCTGGTGGCGTAAATAGCCTTCGATCTGGAATTCAATGTCCTGCGTCGAGTACCCCGGCGCACCGCTCTTGAATTCCCGGCCGAACTTGGCCTCCATCGCGTCATCGCTCAGGTACGTGATGTGGCCGATCATGCGCGCCACGCGCAGGCCACGGCCTGGCAGCGTGCCGTGCGCGAGGTAATGGCCGCCGTGAAAATCAGGGTCGGTGATGATCGCGCGGCGCGCGACCTCGTTGAACGCAATGTTCTGCGCCGACAGATTCGGCGCCGTCGCCACCGCGATGCAATGGCGCAGCCGCTCGGGAAAACGCAAAGCCCAGCTCAAGGCCTGCATTCCGCCCAGGCTGCCGCCCAGCACCGCGGCTAGGGTGTCGATCCCCAGGCGGTCCATCAGCCTGGCTTGCGCGTCGACCCAGTCCTCCACGGTGACGACGGGGAAGTCCGCGCCCCATGGGCGGCCGGTGGCCGGGTTCGGCTGCACCGGCCCGGTCGAGCCGAAGCACGAACCGGGGTTGTTCACGCCGATCACGAAAAACCGGTTCGTGTCCAGAGGCTTGCCCGGGCCGACGAGGTTGTCCCACCAGCCTTCGCTGCGCGCCAAGCCTGCGTAGCTGCCCGCCACGTGGTGGCTCGCGTTGAGGGCGTGACACACGAGCACGGCGTTGCTGCGCCGCGCATTGAGTTGGCCGTAGGTCTCGTAGGCGAGCGTGTAGTCGGGCAGGGTGGCACCGCTTCGCAGCAACAGCGGCTGCGAAAAATGCTCGAACTTTGCTTCGACCTGACCGACGGACTGCATGGGGCGCAACTGTCAAAACCCGGTGTGGCGGACCCGCCAAAGCGGGACATCGGAGTGCGCGTCCTGTCTTTAGCGGCATTTCTAAAGCGCCCGCAAGCCGGAACAAATCAGCGCTGGGCGGCAGTATAGCGGTGCCGAGTCTGCGTCGTAGGGGCGTCGAACGCTGCCTTCGCGCCCGGTCTGAACGGGCCACGAATTGGCGCGGATTTCAGGCGCTTACCGAAAGGCCATGGCAGCGCCGCCGACATAGCATGCCCCACTGGCGAGGAGCGTCCATGTTTGCGTGGCTTTACCGGCTCGACCGATTCTTCCCCGTGCGCTACAGCGCATGGCTGCTCTGCGGGTTCGGCCTGGCCATCAGCGCAGCTTGCTGGCTCGCCATCGGCGTCGGCGGGCTGCCTGCGCTGGGCTTCCTGTTCCTCGTGGGCCTGGGGTTTCGCGACATTCGTCAGTCACAGCGCTCGGTGTTGCGCAACTACCCGGTCATCGGCCACCTGCGTTTCCTGTTGGAGTTCATCCGGCCGGAGATTCGCCAGTACTTCATCGAAGGCGACAACGACGCGGCGCCGTTCTCGCGTCAGCAGCGCTCGCTGGTGTACCAGCGCTCCAAGGGCGACTCCGACAAGCGGCCCTTCGGCACGCAGCTCGACGTGAGTGCGCTGGGCTATGAATGGATCAACCATTCCCTGGTTCCGAGCCAGGTGGACTCGCACGATTTTCGCGTTCTCGTCGGGCCGACCTGCGCGCAGCCCTACAGCACGAGCGTGTTCAACATCTCGGCGATGAGCTTCGGCGCGCTCAGCGCCAACGCGATCCTGGCGCTGAACGCCGGCGCGCATCGCGGCAAGTTCGCGCACGACACCGGCGAGGGCAGCATCAGCCGTTACCACCGCGAGCATGGTGGCGATCTGATCTGGGAAGTGGGCTCGGGCTACTTCGGCTGCCGCAATGGCGACGGATCGTTCAACGCCGAGCGCTTTGCGAAGAACGCAGCTGAGCCGCAAGTCAAGATGATTGAACTCAAGCTCAGCCAAGGCGCCAAGCCCGGCCATGGCGGTGTGCTTCCCGGCGCCAAGGTGACGGCAGAGATTGCCCAGGCGCGCGGTGTTCCTCTCGGCGTGGACTGCGTTTCGCCGGCCCGCCACAGTGCCTTTTCGTCGCCGCTGGAAATGCTGCATTTCATTGAGCGCCTGCGCCAGTTGTCGGGTGGCAAACCCACCGGCTTCAAGCTGTGCATCGGCCATCCCTGGGAGTGGTTCGCGATCGCCAAGGCGATGCTGGAAACCGGCATCACGCCGGATTTCATCGTCGTCGATGGCGCGGAGGGCGGCACCGGCGCCGCGCCGCTGGAGTTCACCGACCATGTGGGCGCGCCGCTGCAAGAAGGCCTGCTGTTGGTGCACAACACGCTCGTCGGCCTGAACCTGCGCGACAAGGTCCGGCTCGGCTGCGCCGGCAAGGTGGTCAGCGCCTTCGACATCGCGCGCATGATGGCGCTGGGCGCGGACTGGTGCAATTCGGCGCGCGGCTTCATGTTCGCGCTGGGCTGCATCCAGGCCCAGCATTGCCATACCGGACATTGCCCGACCGGCGTGACGACACAAGATCCGTGGCGCCAGCAGGCGCTCGTCGTGCCCACCAAGACGGAGCGTGTTTTCCAGTTTCACGACAACACGCTGAAGGCGTTGAAGGAGCTTGTGCAAGCCGCGGGCCTGGTTCACCCGGGGCAGATCAGCGCCTCTCATATCGTGCGGCGGACCTCGGACCATGGCGTCAAGCTGCTCGCCAACCTGCTGCCCTTCGTCGCGCCGGGGGCGTTGTTGTCAGGGGACGCGCCGCACCAGGTGTTCAAGGTCTATTGGCCGATGGCGCAGGCCGAGAGTTTCTCAGTCGCCGAGACGGCGCTTCTTACCTGAGCGCCCCCAGGGCCGGGCCAGCCCGGCCCGCCCCCCGTGGGGGTTCAAGCAAAGTGGCAAAGCCACCTTTGCTTGAGAGGGTAAACGCTTGCCCCGACCCCTTGTTCCGGGGGTAGGCATGCTCGTTCGCGGGCGAACAATGGGGTGCCCCATTCCGGGGCCTCGCCATCGCGCTGCTGCCATGCCTCGTCTGCTCCTGTTCCAGAAAGATGCGACTGTCGGGGAACACCTGCGCCGCGCGATCGGGGAGATGCCGGACGTGGAAGTCTCGGGCCTGACCGTGACGCTGTCCCAGGCCCTGCTCAGCATGAAGCTTTGCCCGCCCGATCTGGTGCTGGTTGACTTGCAGTGCAGTCGCACCGACTTCGAGGCCCTGCTCGACGCCCTGGGCAACCAGGCGCGAGACACGCGCTCGCTGCTGCTGGTCGGCGCCTTGTCGCTGGACGACCCGTCGCTGATGTCAGCGATCCATCAAGGCGCCGATGGCTACTTCCTTCACGGCAGCGCAGCCGAGACCCTGCACACCGCAATCCTGCAGGTGCTTGCGGGTGAATCGCCGATGGCGCCGACGATCGCGCGCCAGGCCAGGCTGCTCTTCGAAGCGCCGGCCTGGAACAGCGAGGGCTTCGGCGGCGACACGCGCGAAGCGCTGCGCCTGAGCGAAGCTCAGATGCGCATGCTCGAGCGCATCGGCGAGGGGTATCTGGTGCACGAGGTTGCCCGCGAGATGCAGACGACGGAACGCGACGTGGGTCTGAGCATCCGCACCCTGTACCGGAAGCTTCAACTCGACCGGCGCGCTGCCGCCATGGCCGGGCAACTGAACTGACTTGCCGCGGGCGCTTGCAGCGCGAGTCTATGCCGGTGGCGCGGTGTCGATGAAACTCTGTCGCACGGCAAGTTTGTCGAACAGACGCATCAGGTTGGGATGCGCGCCGCGCCATGCGATGTGGGGAAAACGGAAGTCCAGGTAGCCTAGCGCACAGCCCACCGCAATGTCGGCAAGACTCAGGTGCGTCCCGCAGCACCAGGCGCGCTCGCCCATGGTGGCGCTCATCGAGGCCAATGAGGCGTGAACCCGGCTCAATTGGCGGGCGATCCACGCGCCGCTGCGCTCCTGCTCAGCGCGCCCCGGCCAGGTGGCCTCCAGGCGCGCCAGGATGGCGGCGTCGAGCACGCCATCGGCCAGCGCCTCCCAGGTGCGCACTTCGGTGCGCTCGCGGTTCGGTTCGGGGATCAGGCGCCCGACGGGCGAACGCGAATCGAGGTACTCGACGATGACGCGCGAATCGAACACGGTTTCGCGGCCTTCCAGCACCAGGCAAGGCACTTTGCCCAGCGGATTGAGCGCCAGGATGGCATCGTTGCCCCAGACGTCTTCGAGTTCGAACTGATAGTCGAGCTTCTTCTCCGCCATCACGACGCGCACCTTGCGCACGTAAGGACTGGTCAGCGAACCAATCAGTTTCATGGAATTTGTCTTGTGTCCCTGGTGCAACTCATTCTAGCGAACGCAATCTGAACAGCGCCGATGCTAGAGTGCCCGCAGTCCCGCAACCCATGGCCGCGGCGCGCGATGCGCCCCGGCCCGCAGCGACTTGAACACGAACCCACCCTCCGCGACGCGCGAACCACGCGACCACAACCTGCCGGTCCAATTCACCGGGTCGGGCAGTGAGTACTTCCGAATCTGGATCGTGAATCTGCTGCTGGTGCTGGTGACGCTCGGAATCTACTTCCCCTGGGCCAAGGTGCGCCGCCTGCGCTACTTTTACGGCAGCACCGAGGTGGGCGGCGCGCCGCTCGACTTTCACGGTGACCCGAAAAAGATGCTGCGCGGCTATCTGCTGACCGGGGCGCTGGTGCTGCTGTACTCGGTGGCGGGGAATTTTTCCGCGTTCGCGGGCCTGGTGGCGTTCGTCTTGATCGCTGCGCTCTGGCCGGCCTTGTTCAAGTCGTCGATGCAGTTCCGCCTGGCCAATACCAGTTGGCGCGGCCTGCGGTTTCGATTCAAGGGCGACGTGGCCGGCGCCTATCGCGCCATGGTTCCGCTGTTCATTCCCGGGGTGCTGATTTTGTCGGCGATCCTGTTCGTCCCGGATGAAGCCAAACCTCCCGAGTGGTACTTCGCCTTCCTCGGTGGCGTGATGATCATGATGATGCTCGGTGCGCCGTGGCTGTGGTGGAACCTGAAGAGCTATCAACACAACCACTATGCGTTGGCCCAGCAGCAGACCGAACTGCGCAGCACCGTCGGTGCGTTCTACATCGTGTTCCTCAAGACGCTCGGGGTGGTGCTGCTGGCGGTAGGGGTGCTGGCGGGCGTGACGGGCGCGCTCGCCGCGGCCGCGGGCAAGGGTCTGTCGTCGCCCGGTGCGGGAGGTGCATTCGGCGCCGCGTTCATCGCCATCATGATCGGCGTGATCGGCGGCCTCTTCGTCGTGCAGCTTCTGCCGCGCCCGTACTTCACGTCACGCATGCAGAACCTGCTGTGGTCGCGCACCGGCAACTCGTCGATGCGGTTTCGCAGCCGGCTCGAGTTCATGCCGTTGCTCAGCCTGACGCTGAAGAACTGGGTGCTGATGGTGCTCACGCTCGGCTTGTACTGGCCGTTCGCTTCGGTCGCGCTGGCGCGCATGCGGCTCGAATCCGTGAGCGTGACGACGCGTGTCGACCCCGAGTCGTTGATCGAGCGTGCGCGTGCCCATGAGGGCGAAGCGGCGGGCGACGCCGCGGGCGATCTGCTCGGGCTGGACATCGGCCTGTAACTGCGCCGCAGCGACCCAACCCCCTCGCCCGCCCACTCACGCGCTGCCGGCTGGCTCGAACTCCGTGTCGGACCCTGACACATCTGCCGCGCAGCGCGCCGACGCTGCGCACGCCACCCTGGCGGCGCAGTATTTCGACGGGCAAAGCGCGCGCGCTCAGGCGGTCACGCTCAGCGTGTCCGGGCCGACGCTGCTCGTTCGAGGTGAATCGTTCGTGCTGGACCTGGCAGTTCGCGACGTGCATTGGTCAGAACGCACCCGTCACGGACCGCGCGTCGCCCACCTGAAAAGCGGGGGCACGTTGCATTGCCCCGACGCGCGCGCCTGCGATGCATGGCTGCGCGCCGCGGGGCACACCGATTCGCCCGTGGTGCGCGCGCAGCAAAGCTGGCGCTGGGTGCTGGCCAGCATTGCCGGCCTGGCGTTGCTGGTAACGGCGTTCGCCTTGTGGGGCGTGCCGTGGCTGAGCCGCGCCGCATTGCACGCCATTCCGCACAGCATCGACAAGGAGCTCGGGCAGGCGGCGCTGGCCATGATCGACAAGCACCTGACCCAGCCGAGCGCCCTCGACACCGCGCAGCAGCAGCGGGTGCGCGAGGCCTTCGCGCGGGCGGTCGCGGCCCAGCCTGCGGGCAGCGTGCCTGAGCATGAACTGCTGTTTCGTCGCGGTCGCGGCAAGAACGGCATCGGACCGAATGCGTTTGCGTTGCCGGGTGGCACGATGGTCATGACGGACGAGCTGGTGCAATTGTTCGACGCCGATCCCACCGTGTTGAGCGGAGTGTTGGCCCATGAACTCGGCCATGTGCAGCATCGCCACGGCATGCGCATGGTGCTCCAGGCCAGTCTGATCGGCTTGCTCTCGAGTGTCGTGCTCGGTGACTTCAGCAGCATCCTCGCCGCAGCGCCGGTTGTGCTGGGCCAGGCAAGTTATTCGCGCGCCGCGGAGCGCGAAGCCGATGCGCATTGCGCGGCATTTCTGAAGACGGCAGGGGTATCGCCCGCGGTGATGGTCGGCCTGTTCGAGAAGCTCAGCGCGGCCCGCTCCAGGAACGCAAGAGACGGCAACGATGCGAAAGACCGAGCCGCGAAAACTGATGATTCGCCGTCGTGGTTGGGTATCGCGATCGCGTCCCATCCGGACGACCGCGAGCGCATCGAATTCTTTCGCGCCGCAGCCACGCGCTGAGCCCGGCGGCAGCCCCGGCGCTACATCGGCCGCGTGTCGTCCAGGTTCTCCAGTCCGCCGAGCAGCGTATCGCCGGGCTTGGTGGGCGCGGCAGACAGGCTGTGGCTCGTCAACCGGGCCTTCGGAGTGCCTGGCACGAGTCGCGCGATCGGACTGCCGCGCCGCAGGATAACGACCTCTTCGCCGGCATTCACTTGGTCGATCAACTCTGCAAGGCGAGATTTGGCCTCGGGAATCGTCACGCTGATCATTGGATGGTTCCTCTTGAACTTCAGTTGAGCCTGATGACAGGCCGAGCGCGGCATCACTTGGTGCCGAACAGACGATCTCCGGCGTCGCCCAGGCCCGGCAAGATATAGCCATGCTCGTTGAGCTCGCGGTCGATTGCCGCGGTGTAAAGCGGCACGTCGGGGTGCGCGTCGCAGAAGTGCTTCAGTCCCTCCGGCGCAGCGAGCAGGCACACGAAGCGTATCGACTTCGGCTTCGTCTCCTTCAGCCGGTCCACCGCTGCGACGGCCGAGTTGCCGGTGGCGAGCATCGGGTCGAGCACGATCACGTCGCGCTCGTGCATGTCGTGAGGCATCTTGAAGTAGTACTCCACCGCGACCAGCGTCTTCGGGTCGCGGTACAAGCCGACGTGGCCGATGCGCGCACCGGGCACGACGTGCAGCATGCCGTCGAGCAGGCCCGCGCCGGCGCGCATGATGCTGACGAACACCGTCTTCTTGCCGTCGATCACCGGCGCGCGCATGCTCTCCAGCGGCGTTTCGATGTCGATCAACTGCGTCGGCATGTCGCGCGTGACCTCGTAGGCCATCAACATGCTGATCTCGCCCAGCAAGCGGCGAAAGCTGTTCGTGCTGCGGTCCTTTTGCCGCATCAACGTCAGTTTGTGCTGGATCAGCGGGTGCGTGAGGTGGTGCACTTGGGCAGGCATTTGTTTTGTTCTCCTCGTCGACGGCTCAAAAAACCGTTCCGTCGCTGTCGATCGTCAGCGGCGGCGCGCCGCCCGGGCGCATCTCGCTCGCAATCTCGCGCCCCGCGGCCCAGGTTCCGCCCTCGAGCACACGGGCCAGGGGAAACTCGTCGCTGTTCTTGCCCAGCCGCGAACGCAGTTGCAGCGCGACATCGTCCAGCAGCGTCACCGTCAGCGCGCGCCATTCGACGATGAACGCATCGCCCGCCGCGCAGCGACGATCCACGGCAGCCGCGTCGCGCGGCACGATGACCCCGGCGTCGAGCAGCAGGCCGCCATTGCGGTACTCGGGCAAGCCGGTCAATGCGTCGAGTTCGGTCAGCGTGACGCCGGCCCACTCAAACGGTTCAAGCAGCGAGTAACAAAGCCACTGGCTGAGTTTGTGAAACGGCACCCAGCCGGCGCTTTCGCCCACGCCGCCGGCCAGCGCGTGCGGCCAACAATCGCCCAGGGGCTCGCCGTGCAACGAATTGGTGGACGACCAAATCGCACCGAAGTGATCGAGCAAGGCGCGCAGCACGCGGCTCGCGGCGACACGGTGGTTGCGTCCGTGGTGCGTCAGCGTGTCGAACAGGCCGCCAGGCCGGCCGTCGCCGCCGAATACGGTGGGTTGCGCCTGCAGGCTCGTACCCAGGCGGCGCAACAATGTCGCGCGCCCTTCCAGGCCGACGAGCGGATTGCCCGGGCTCACTTGAAACAGCTCGCCCAGTTGCTGCGTCGTCAGACGCTTCAGCGCCGCCGCATCCACGCGATACGGGTCCCCGGGATCGGAGGAAAACTGCCCGGACATGAATCCGTGAAAACTCGCCACGCCCAGGCCTTCCGAGCGCGTGAAGCTCGTGCCGTGCGGCGTCTCGACATAACGCCACAGCGGGCCGGCCCCGGCGTCGAGCAACACGCTCAGCACCGTCAGGTCGATGCGCGAGCGCGCTTGCGCCGCATGGGTTCTGCCTGCCAGCGCAGCGTCGAGCTGCGCCTTGCGGTCCACACCGCCCGCCTCGAAGTGGCGCCAGCGGCTGTGATAAGGAACGTTGAGCGTGGGGTAACGCGAACGCGTCAGCGCCTCGATCCGGTCGACCACGCCGACCAGCCGCTCGCGCGCCAACGTGAAATGCTCCGAGTGGCCGCCCTCCACCGCGCGCGTGATGTTGGCGCAGCGCTCGCGAACCGTCGCGGCCGAGCGCAGCGTGTCCAGCGCTTCAGGCAAGGCCGCGCCCCTTCGTCCGCGTGAGTTGTTCGGCGTCGGGAATCGCGGCGTCGGTGAAGTAGCCCGCGGCAATCTTTGCGTCCATCTCGACGCGCGCGTCGGCCGGAATCAGAGCGTCGGGAATCTTGACGCGCTCGCCCACCTCGATGCCGCTGCCCGTGATGGCGTCGAACTTGTCGTTGCTCATCGAGACGAGGCGGTGGATCTTCTTGATACCCAGCCAGTGCAGCACATCGGGCATCAACTCCTGGAAGCGCATGTCCTGCACACCGGCAACGCACTCGGTGCGCAGGAAGTACTTGTCGGCGCTGTCGCCACCGAGCTGGCGCTTGCGCGCGTTGTAGACGAGAAACTTGGTCACCTCGCCCAGGGCCCGTCCTTCCTTGCGGCTGTAGGCGATCAGCCCCACACCGCCTTGCTGGGCACCCTTCACGCACTCCTCGATCGCGTGCGTCAGGTACGGGCGGCAGGTGCAGATGTCGGAGCCGAAAACGTCGGAGCCATTGCATTCATCGTGGACGCGCGCCGTCAGCGTGACGGCGGGATTGGCCAGGTCGGCGGGGTCGCCGAAGATGTACAGCGTCTGCCCGCCGATCGGCGGCAGGAACACTTCGATGTCGCTGCGTGTCACGAGTTCGGGGTACATGCCGCCGGTTTCCTCGAACAGGTTGCGCCGCAGGTCAGCCTCGCTGACGTTGAAGCGCCTGGCCACGCCGGGCAGCCACCACACCGGTTCGATCGCCGCCTTGGTGACGACGGCCGAGCCGTCTTCGAGCAGCACCTTGCCGTCTACCTGCAACCGCTGGAACGCCATCGCCTGGCGGATCTCGGGCAGGTGCACATGCGCCTGCGTCACGGCGATCGTCGGGCGGATGTCGTAGCCCGCGTTGAGATCATCGGCATAGACCTCGGCGACCAGCGCGCCCCAGGGGTCGATCGAGACGATCTTGCTCGCGTCACCCCACGCCGGGTACGGGCCGAAGCGGTGCGTCGGCGCCGTGTTCGTCAGGTCGGCACGGTGGCCCTTTTCCAGATTCCCGGCCGCGACGGCAAGCGCCCGGTACACGCCGTACGAGCCAGAGTGCGTGCCGATCACGTTGCGCTGGCTGCGATTTGCCGTGGTGCCGACGACGGGCCCGCGCTCGGTCGCAGTGGCAGCGCCCCAGCGGATCACAGGGGCACCCGAGGCACCCTGCTGGCCGGGGTGCGATGTGAGGCGGATGTGTTTGCTCGCGCTGGGTGTTTCAGTGGGCATTCGTGCCTCCCGAGGTTTGAGGTGCGCATGCTGCGCGGCAAAGGATACGCGCAAACCCGGCGTGCCCGCCCGCAGGTCAAGACGGCCCGGATCGACGCGCCGCATAAAATCGTCAGCACTGCGCATGGTTTGCGCGTCTGGCGCGCGAATCGCTTCGTCCATCCGCCCATGAACACCTCCCCCTTGTCGGCGCTGTCGCCGCTGGACGGCCGCTACGCCGCCAAAGTGGCCGCGCTTCGGCCCTTGTTGTCGGAATACGGTCTGATGCGCTGCCGCGTGCAAGTGGAGGTGGAGTGGTTCATCGCCTTGTCCGATGCCGGACTGGCGGAGTTCGTCCCGTTGAGCCAACCGACGCGCGCGTTCCTGCGCGGCTTGGCTCAGGCGTTCTCGGAAAGCGACGCCCAGGCCATCAAGGACATCGAGCGCACGACCAATCATGACGTGAAGGCGGTCGAGTACTGGTTGAGATCGCGCTTTGACGGCCGCGCCGAACTGCTCGCCGCGCAGGAGTTCGTGCACTTCGCCTGCACCAGCGAAGACATCAACAACACAAGCCACGGCCTGATGCTGAAAAGCGCTCGCGAACAGGTTCTGTTGCCCGCACTGGACGGACTCGTCGCCAAACTCAGCGCGATGGCGCACCAGCACGCCGACGTGGCGATGCTCAGCCGCACCCACGGCCAGACCGCGTCGCCCACGACGCTGGGCAAGGAAATCGCCAACGTCGCGGCGCGGCTGCGCAGCGCGCGCGCGCGGGTCGCCGAAGTGCGCCTGCTGGCGAAGATGAACGGTGCGGTGGGCAACTACAACGCGCACCTCGCGGCGTATCCGGACCTCGACTGGGAGGCGTTCGCGCGCCAGGTCGTCGAGCAGCGGCTGGGCCTGGCGTTCAACCCGTACACGATCCAGATCGAGCCGCACGACGCGCTGGCCGAGCTGTTCGACGCAGTGGCGCGTTGCAACACCATTCTCATCGACTGGTCGCGCGATGTCTGGGGCTATGTCAGCCTGGGCTACTTCAAGCAGCGCCTGGCGAAAGGCGAGATCGGTTCCTCGACGATGCCGCACAAGGTGAACCCGATTGACTTCGAGAATGCCGAAGGCAACTTCGGCCTGGCGAACGCGTTGCTGACCCACATGAGCCAGAAGCTGCCGATCAGCCGCTGGCAGCGCGACCTGACCGACAG
Source organism: Rhizobacter sp. (assembly GCA_031396305.1). Classification (GTDB taxonomy): domain Bacteria; phylum Pseudomonadota; class Gammaproteobacteria; order Burkholderiales; family Burkholderiaceae_C; genus JAEMQF01. The sequence goes on along the minus strand of JANNKM010000110.1, from coordinate 10,915 downwards.
CACCGTGCTGCGCAACATGGGCGTGGCGCTGGGCCATGCGCTGCTCGGCTACGACTCGCTCGCGCGTGGCCTGGACAAACTTGAAGTGAATCCGCAAGCCTTGCACGACGACCTCGACACCGCGTGGGAGGTGCTTGCCGAGCCGGTGCAGACGGTGATGCGCCGCTACCAGGTGCCGCAGGGGTACGAGCGGCTCAAAGACATGACGCGCGGCAACGTGATCACGCGCGAAGCGCTGCACGCGTTCATCACCACGCTCGAAATCCCGCAAGCCGAGCGCGAGCGGCTGCTCGCACTCACGCCCGCCAGCTACACCGGACTTGCCGCGCAGCTGGCGAGGCGCATATGACCGGCGACACATTCATCGCCAGACTGGCACGCGCCGAGGCACGCAACGATTCGCTGCTGTGCGTCGGCCTGGACCCCGATCCGGCGCGATTTCCAGCCGGAATGACCGGCGACGCCGGGCGCATCTTCGAGTTCTGCGCGCGCATCGTCGACGCGACGCACGACCTCGCGATCGCATTCAAGCCGCAGATCGCCTATTTCGCCGCGAACCGGGCCGAAGACCAACTGGAACGCCTGATCGCGCACATCCACGCCGTGGCGCCGCAGGTGCCGGTGATCCTCGACGCGAAGCGCGGCGACATCGGCAGCACCGCCGAGCAGTATGCAAGAGAGGCCTTCGAGCGCTACCGCGCCGATGCCGTGACGCTCTCGCCTTTCATGGGCCTGGATTCGATCGAGCCTTATCTCGAGTATCCGGACAGGGGCTTGTTCTTGCTGTGCCGCACCTCCAATGCCGGGGGGGCGGACCTGCAGAGCCAAAAGCTTGCCGGCGGCGAACTGCTGTATGAACACATCGCGCGCCTGGCAGGTGGAGCGTGGAATCGCACCGGACAGCTCGGCCTGGTGGTGGGCGCCACATTTGCCGCTGAACTGGCGCGAGTGCGTGAACTCGCGCCAAACCTGCCTTTGTTGATCCCCGGGGTCGGCGCGCAGGGCGGCGACGCCAAGGCGACAGTACGCGCCGCCTGGCGCCAGGAAAAAGGGCAGACGGTGGCGCCAATCGTCGTGAACTCGTCGCGTGCCATCCTGTATGCGGGGGGCGGCTCTGACTTTGCGGCGATGGCTCGGCAGGCCGCCCTTGCAGCTCGCGAAGCCCTGAACGAGGCACGCGACGTGCGCTGAAGAGACTTATTCGGCGCAATTCGTGCCGCAGTCTCGGGTCTCGGGCTACGCGACGCGACCACGCTGTCGATAGGTCCAGCAGGCGCAGCAGTTTCGCCAGACGTTGCCATCTCGGCAACAACGCTGTGCGCGATGCGCGAGCCCCAGCCATGCATTTGTCGAAACGTCGCGCGCAACGGCCGAACGCAGACCTGACCGTTGTCGCCGGGATCCCGCGACACGCCTTCCTGATCGGCATCGCCGTGTGCCTGGGCGGTGTCGTTCTTCTGTCGCTCCCGGGGCGCCCGCTGACACCTGCAGTTCAAGCCGGCCTGATCGCCGCTTGCCTGTTGATGGCTGCGGTGTTGGGCGTGGTGCATTGGAAGGCGCGCATGCTCTCACTCAAGTGGGCGGTGCTCGGCTCAGCCTGGGCTGGTTGTGCTCTGGCGACGCTGTTTGCCACAGCGGGCGGGTATGGAATTCAAAGCCGCAGCCTGGGTTTCTTCGCGCTGCTGGTGTGCCTGGTTGCGTTGCTGGCTCGACCCGGACAGGCCGTGGCGCTGACGTTGGCTTGCGCGGCAGCGCTGGCCGGCATCGTCGCGGCCGAAGCAGCAGGCTGGCTCAACGGCACGGCCAATATGGCCCAGGCACCGTTGTCGAATCCGGCGATCGGTCAGGCCTTGTTGCTCGTTGCCGGTTTGGGCGTCGGCCTAGTCGTTTCACGCTTCGCCCAGGCTGCGCAACGCGACATTTCCGAACGCGAACAGCGCTTTCGCAATCTGCTCACGATCGTTGCCGACGGGTATTGGGAGCTCGACGCGCAATTGCGCTTCGTCGCGTCAGACCCCGACACCCTGTCGATCCTGGCTGGCCCGGCGGCCGATCGAATCGGCCTGCGGCCTTGGGAGACGCTCGACAAGATGGGCATTGCGCCCGAGCGCCAACAGCAGGTCTTCGACGACCTGCGCGAGCATCGACCGTTGGCTGGCTTACGCATCCACCTTCAAATTCGCTCCGGTCTGATGCGACATCTGGAAGTCGGCGCCGAGCCGCGCTTCGACGCCAATGGCGGATTTCTCGGCTATTGGGGCGTCGCGCGTGACGTGACCGACGAGGTGGCGGCCAGCGAAGAATTGCGCCGCTCGCAGGCCATGCTGTCGCTGCTGTTCGACACCAGCCCGAACTGTATTTCGTTGTCGGATGAAGCGACGGGCCGCTTCAGGATGGTCAACAAGAGCTACCGGCGCCTGATGGGCTATTCGTCCGAGGAGTTGCTCGCCAACACGGCGTTCGAACTGGGCATCTGGCACGCCCCGAGCGAGCGCCGGCAACTCCTCAGCGCGCTCGATACGCAAGGCGAAGTGTCCGGGCAGCGCTGCACTTTCGTCACCAAGTCGGGCGCGCGCGTGACGATGCAGGTCTCGGTGTCGCGCTGCATCTTCGAGGGCCAGCCGTGCCTGGTCGCGAATGCGCGTGATGTGACGCAAGAAGAGCGAACGCGGCTCGAATACGCCGCCATCTTGCAGCGCGCCTCGATCGGCATTGCCTTTACGCGCGATCGACGGTTTGCCGGCGCGAACCCCGAATTCGAGCGCATGGTCGGCTGGGACACCGGCACCCTCGTCGGTGAGCCTGGTCTGGTGGTCTGGCCCAGCGATGCCGATTACGCCGAGATCGGGCGCGTCGCCGGACCGCTGCTCGAACAAGGCCAATCCGTCCAACTGGAGCGGCAGGTCCGGCGCAAGGACGGTAGCCTGTTCTGGTGCCGCTTGCTCGCTCAGGCGCTGGACCCGCGCGACCCGCGCGGCGGCGGCACGATCTGGATTGCCGAAGATGTGACGGAGAGACGCCAGACCGCCCAAGCTTTGGCGCTGGCGCGCGACGCCGCCGAGTCCGCCAATCGCGCCAAGAGCGCGTTTCTCGCCAACACGAGCCACGAAATTCGCACGCCTTTGAACGGGCTGCTCGGGCTGGCACGCCTGGCAGCACAGCCTGGGGTCGGCGAAGCGCGCCGCCAGGAGTACCTCGGGCATATCCATGACTGTGCGCAGAGTCTGGCCGGCATCATCACCGACATTCTCGATCTGTCGAAAATCGAGGCTGGGCGCATCGACATCGAGCACGCCGAGTTCTCGCTGCCCGACACCTTGTCGGCCTTGCACCAGGGCTATGTGTCCCTGGCCGAAGCGAAGGGGCTGGACCTGTCGCTCGACCTGCACCCGGCGCTGCCCGACGTCGTGACGGGCGATTCGCTGCGGCTGCGCCAGATCCTCAGCAACTTCATCACCAATGCGCTGAAATTCACCCAGACCGGGCAGGTGCGAATTGAGGCGAATCGCGCGGCCGGCGAGCGCGTGCGCATCGCCGTTGTCGACACCGGCCCGGGGATCGAGCCATCCGTCCAGGACCGCTTGTTTCAGCGCTTCTCCCAGGCCGATGAATCGATCACCCGCAAGTTCGGCGGAACGGGCCTGGGCCTGTCGATCTGCCGCGAACTGGCCGGTCTGATGGGCGGCGAGGTCGGCGTCATGAGCGAGTCGGGCCTGGGCAGTACTTTCTGGGTCGAACTTCCCCTGCCCGGGTCGACGAGCGACGCGGTGCTCCATGACAGCCAGCCTGGTGACCTGGACCGGCTGCATGGCGCGCGCGTGCTCGTCGCGGAAGACAACCCGGTCAACATGTTGATCGTCGTGGCGCAGCTCGAACAGTGGGGCATCGAAGTCGTGCAGGCCGTCGACGGTGGCCTGGCCGTCGACGAGGTGCAGCGCTGCGCCGCGAGCGGCCGCCCGATCGACGTCGTGTTGATGGATGTACAGATGCCGCAGGTCAGCGGCTACAGCGCGGCGCGACAACTGCGCGAACATTTCAACGCGAACCAGCTACCGATCATCGCGCTGACCGCGGCCGCCCTCGTGACGGAGCGCGACGCCGCCCGGCAGTCGGGGATGTGCGATTTCCTGACCAAGCCGATCGACGCGCGACGCCTGCGCCGCACCCTGGCGCAACACCTGTCACGCAAGGTCGCGGCCTGAGAGCCCCCCAAGCCCGACGACATACCTCGTCCGCCCCCGGTGGGGGCGAGGAAACTTGGGGTGGCCCGGCGTTTCCTTGCGAGGGCCCGCGAAAGGGCAGTTCGACACGACGGGAATCCTTGGCGCGGCCGCACGCGGGGGCTTGAAAGCAACGCGAACTGCCGCATCTTGCAGCGGCGCAAGGTAGCATGCGCCCCGTCGAACTCACAAGGAGCGTTCATGTCCGCAAGAACCTGGTGGATCGCCATCGCGTTGGCCGGCAGCTTCAGCCTGCAGGGCTGCGGCTATAACGATTTCCAACGCCTGGACGAGCAGGTCAAGGCCGGCTGGTCGGAAGTGCTGAACCAGTACCAGCGGCGCGCCGACCTGATTCCGAACATCGTTGCCACGGTCAAGGGTGAAGCCAACTTCGAGCAGGAGACGCTGACCAAGGTGATCGAGGCGCGCGCTGCTGCGACGAGCATCAAGGCCACGCCGGAGCTGATCAACGACCCGGTGGCGTTCGACAAGTTCCAGCGGGCGCAGGGCGAGTTGAGCGGCGCGCTGTCGCGCTTGCTGGTGACGGTGGAGCAGTACCCGAACCTGAAAGCGAACCAGGCGTTTCAGGACTTGCGCGTCCAGCTCGAAGGCACGGAAAACCGCATCACCGTCGCGCGCAACCGCTACATCAAGGCGGTGGCCGACTACAACGTGCTCACGCGCAGCTTCCCAAGCAACCTGACGGCGATGTTGTTCAGTTACGCCGTCAAGCCCAGCTTCACGGTGCAAAACGAAGCGCAGATTTCCACGCCGCCGGCAGTGAGCTTCGACAAGGCGGCGTCGAAGTAAACAAAGCGTGCCGCCGCGCCCTCCGAGTTGCCCTGGCTGGCGCGCGAAGCATACGTCCCCATGAGCCTGACCTTGCGCCGCTGCCGGGTTCTCGTGCTCGCCATGCTCTTTCTCGCGGCGTGGGGTGCCGTGCGCGCGCAAGACGTGTTGCCGGTGCCGCCGCTGACCGCGCGAGTCATCGACCAGACAGCGACGCTCAGCGCCGCGCAACAACAGGCGCTTGAGGCCAAACTTGCGGCGTTCGAATCGCGCCGCGGCACGCAACTCGTGGTGCTGCTGGTGCCGAGCACGGCGCCGGAAGACATCGCGGCCTTTGCGCAGCGCATTGGCGAAGCCTGGAAGATCGGCCGGCGCGAGGTGGGCGACGGCCTGCTGATCGTCGTGGCGAAGGACGATCGGCGCGCGCGCATCGAAGTCGCCAAGGCGCTCGAAGGCGCCGTCCCTGACCTGGCGGCGCGCCAGGTCATCGACACCGCATTGCGCCCGGCGTTTCGCGCGAATGACTACGCTGGGGGCCTGAATTCCGCGATCGACATCCTGATCGCGCGCATCGAGGGCGAGGCCCTGCCGGCGCCGAAGTCCGGCTGGCAGGCGCCCACCGGGCTGGAGCGCGGGTTGTTCGGTGACTGGAACCCGGTCGAGCTGCTGATCTTCGGTTTCATCGCACTGCCGATCGTCGCCGGGGTGACGCGGCGCCTGTTCGGCCGCGGCGTGGGGTCGCTGGCCAGCGCCGCGGCCACCGGCGTCATCGCCTGGCTGGTCAGCAACATTGTCTTTGTAGCGATCCTCGGCGCCGTCATCGGCCTGCTGTTCGGCCTGTTCGCGGGTGCGTCGCGCACGCTGGGCAACGCCGGTCATCATGGCGGATGGGGTGGAGGCTTCGGCGGCGGGGGTGGCGGTTTTTCCTCAGGCGGCGGTGGGTTCTCCTCGGGCGGAGGGGGCGACTTCGGTGGCGGCGGCGCGTCAGGGGATTGGTGAATGCGATGAACAAGTGGCTGCGCATCCTCAAACACCGCTGGCTCGACGAGCGCGATGCCGTGCGTGCACTCGGGGCGCAAGGGCTTGCCCGGATCCAACAGCGTGTTCAGGCGAGCGAAAGACGGCATACCGGCGAAATTCGCGTGTGTGTTGAAGCCGGCCTGCCGATGAGCTATCTGTGGCGTGGCGCGAGCGCGCGCGAACGCGCGGTGGCGATGTTCGGCAAGCTGCGCGTGTGGGATACCGAAGCCAACAATGGCGTGTTGATCTACCTGCTGCTGGCCGAGCATGCGATCGAAATCGTCGCCGACCGCGGCCTGAACCGGCACGTCGATGCGCAGCGCTGGCAGGCCATCCTGGCGGCGATGCGCAACGCGTTTCGCGCTGGCCAGTTCGAAGCCGGTCTGAACGACGCGATCGACGCGGTGGACGCACTGCTGCGCCAGCACTTCCCGATGCACGCCGCGCACGCCGACAAGAACGAATTGCCCGACGCGCCGCACCTGGGGTAGCGTGCCGCGCGCAGTCGGTTGAAGCAGCGCCGTCTTACTTCGACGCGGTACGCACCGGATCATCTCGGCGCACCACCAGCACGCGCGCCTTCGCAGGCGGCGCCGGAGTGCGCGCCGTGGCATGGGTCGCGCTGTTCTTGCCGGTCTCGCGCCAGGCGCCGCTGCGAATCTGATCGTGCGTCAGGCGCACGACCTCGACCTTCGCCGTGCCCGCGATCTTGAGCTTGCGCGCCGCCGCGTAGCTCAAGTCGATGACGCGCTTGCCGTAAAACGGCCCGCGATCGTTGACCTTGACGATCACGCTGCGCCCATTGCTCAGGTTGCGTACCCGGGCGTAGCTCGGCAGCGGCATGGTGGGGTGCGCTGCCGTCATCGCGTGCATGTTGTAGCGCTCCCCGGTCGACGTGGGCCGGCCGTGAAACGGCTTGCCGTACCAGGAGGCGATGCCGATTTCGCGCACCGCCACGTCAGCGTTCTTCGGCTTGTAGGCCGCCCCGCGAATCTGGTACGGCCGGTTCGGGTGACCCGTGGCGATGCGCTCAATGCGCGGCGTGGCGTCGGGCGGTGCGGCCCGCTTCGCAGCCGCAGCCGCAGGGCGCGGGGCCTGCGCCGCCGGTGCCGTGTTCGGGGCAGGGTTTCTGGCGATGAAGACACCAAGCGCGACCAGCGCCGGCGTCAGCACCGCACCCAGAATTCGCAACGTCCGCGTGTCCATGTCGCCAACATAGCGAGGCGCCTCGGACACAGGCAGTTACCCGGCGTGAGCCCTTCCTCATTCGTGAAATGGCACCGGGAACGTGGCATTCGGGCCGGCCAATATGCCGGGTCGTTCAGCGCCACCACAACAAGAAGGCCCTCGACACTTTCGCGTCGAGGGCCCCTGTTTTGGCAGCTCGGCTGGATTGCAAGCGGCGGCAGTCGCCGCCGCCCCATCGTGCCTTACCTCACCTTGCCAGCCTTCCAGGCATTGAGCAGCGTGTCGTAGGCAATCGTCTCGCCCTTGGGCTTCTCGTTGGCGAGCTTCTTCCACGGTGCACCCTTGTCGCTCAGGTACTTGTTCGGGTCACCCTTGGCGTTCAGCTTGGGCGGGCAGTTCGCCATGCCGGCGCGCTCCAGGCGTTCCATCACCTGGTCCATTTCGTCGGCCAGCGTGTCCATCGCCTGCTGCGGCGTCTTTTCGCCGGTCACGGCCACGGCCACGTTCTTCCACCAGAGCTGCGCCAGCTTCGGATAGTCGGGAACGTTGCCGCCGGTGGGCGTCCAGGCGACGCGTGCCGGGCTGCGATAGAACTCGACCAGGCCACCCAACTTCGGCGCCAGATCGGTCATCGCCTGCGACTGGATGTCGCTCTCGCGGATCGGCGTCAGGCCGACGATCGTCTTCTTCAGCGACGTCGTCTTCGACGTGATGAACTGGGCATAGAGCCAAGCGGCGGCCGTCTTGTTGGCGTCGTGGTCCTTGAAGAAGGTCCACGAGCCCACGTCCTGGTAGCCGTTTTGCATGCCTTGCTTCCAGTACGGGCCGTTCGGACCCGGGGCCATGCGCCACTTCGGCGTGCCGTCGGCATTCACGACGGGAAGTCCCGGCTTGATCATGTCTGCCGTGAAGGCGGTGTACCAGAAGATCTGCTGCGCGATCTGGCCTTGCGCGGGCACCGGGCCGGCTTCGCCGAACGTCATGCCGATCGCCTCTTTGGGCGAATACTTCTTCATCCAGTCGACGTACTTCGTGAGTGCGTAGACGGCGGCCGGTGAGTTGGTTGCACCGCCACGCGAGACCGAAGCCCCAACTGGCGTGCACTTGTCGTCGCCGACGCGGATGCCCCATTCGTCAACCGGCAGGCCGTTCGGAATGCCGATGTCGGCGGTGCCGGCCATCGACAGCCAGGCGTCGGTGAAGCGCCAGCCGAGCGACGGGTCTTTCTTGCCGTAGTCCATGTGGCCATAGATCGGCTTACCGTCGATCGTCTTTACGTCGTTCGTGAAGAACGCGGCGATGTCCTCATACGCGCTCCAGTTCAGCGGCACACCCAACTCGTAGCCGTACTTCTTCTTGAACTTGTCTTTCAGCTCGGGCAGCGCGAACAGGTCGGCGCGGAACCAGTACAGGTTTGCGAACTGCTGGTCAGGCAACTGGTAGAGCTTCTTGTCGGGCGCGGTGGTGAAACTCGTGCCGATGAAGTCTTTGAGGTCCAAGCCGGGGTTCGTGAACTCCTTGCCTGCGCCTTCCATGTAGTCCGACAGCGCGAGGATCTTGCCGTATCGGTAGTGCGTGCCGATCAGATCGGAGTCGCTGATCCAGCCGTCGTAGATCGACTTGCCGGATTGCATCGAGGTCTGCAGTTTCTCGACGACGTCGCCTTCCAGGATCAGGTCGTGCTTGACGGTGATGCCCGTGATCTCGCCGAACGCCTTGGCGAGCGTCTTGCTCTCGTACTCGTGCGTCGTGATCGTCTCCGAGACAACGGAGATCTCGGTCACGCCCTTCGCCTTGAGCTTGGCCGCCGCGTCGATGAACCACTTGAGCTCGGTGGTCTGCTGGTCCTTGCTCAACGTGGACGGCTGGAATTCGGCGTCGATCCACTTCTTCGCCGCAGCTTCGCCGCCGGTGGCAGCGGCAGGCGCCGCAGCCGGAGCCGACGCGGGTGCGGCGGTCTTGGGTTCTTCCTTCTTGCCACAGGCGCTGATCGCGAGAACGATCGCGCTCAGAGTCGTGACGGCTAACAGTGAACGCTTCATTGCTTATCTCCTCTAGGGTTGGACATTGACTTGCTCATTTTCATTGGGTCTCCTCTGACACTTCCCGTTGACTAACGATTGAGGCCGGTGGGGAAGATTTCCGGCCGTCGGATTCAACCTTTGCGCATGACGGTCGCGAGAACCAGCATCGAAACGACGAAGCTGATCCAGATCGAAGGCTCATTTTCCATGCCGAACCAGCCCTTCACGCGGCCACTCATGGCGACAAACGCAAGGTTCACGTACGCCGCACAAAGCAGGCCGATAAAGAGCCGGTCGCCGCGCGTCGTGGCGATCGGCAGAAAACCTTTGCGCAGCACGGTGGGTGATTTCAGCTCCCACACCGTCATGCCGATCAACATCAGGACGATACAGCTAAAAAACACCGCCACAGGCAAAGTCCACGCCATCCAGCCAAACATTCGAACTCCTCTGTCAATTGATCTGTTGCACGACGCCTACCCCGTTCGGTGAGCGTTGCGCTGGTCGATCCCCGTGAACGGGGCCCCTCGCCCTTCGCTTCACGCTCACACCCTCCCCATGGCGAAGCCCTTGGCGATGTAATGGCGCACGAACCAGATCACGATCGCCCCGGGAATGATGGTGAGCACACCCGCCGCGGCGAGCACGCCCCAGTCCATGCCGGAGGCGGACACGGTGCGCGTCATCGTCGCGACGATGGGCTTGGCGTTCACACTCGTCAGCGTGCGCGCCATCAGCAGTTCGACCCAGGAAAACATGAAACAGAAAAACGCGGCGACGCCCACGCCCGCCTTGATCAGCGGAATGAAGATCGTGATGAAGAAGCGCGGGAACGAATAGCCGTCGATGTACGCCGTCTCGTCGATCTCGCGCGGGATTCCGCTCATGAATCCTTCGAGGATCCACACCGCGAGCGGCACGTTGAACAACAGGTGCGCCAGCGCCACGGCGATGTGCGTGTCCATCAGGCCCAGCGTCGTGTACAGCTGGAAGAAGGGCAGCAGGAACACGGCAGGCGGCGTCATGCGGTTCGTCAGCAGCCAGAAGAAGACGTGCTTGTCGCCAAGAAACGAGTAGCGGGAAAACGCATACGCAGCCGGCAGCGCAACGAGCAGCGACACCACGGTGTTGATCGCCACATAGATCATCGAGTTGATGTAGCCCGAGTACCACGAGACGTCGGTGAAGATGGTGCGGTAGTGGTCGAGCGTGAAGGTCTGCGGCCACAGGCTGAAGCTGGACAGGATCTCGACGTTCGTCTTGAACGACATGTTGATCATCCAGTACACCGGCAGGATCGCGAACACGAGGTAGAGCACGAGCAGGACCGTGCGTTTCTTGAAGCGTCGGTTATCCATGGCGGCCTGCGATGCGATGCGCGCCGGCTTCCCGAGCAAGCGTCAGCCCGGCGGCCGCCGGGATCCACTCTGGGCGCGCCGCACTGGATCCCGGCTTGCGCCGGGATGACGTTTTCCAAGGGAATACGCCTGCCCGGGAACGGCTCGGCGGGCTATCCATGGCCAGCCTCCTTGTCCGCTTTGCCGACGCGCTGCATCCAGTTGTAGAGGATGAAGCACAGCAGCAGGATGATGAGGAAGTAGATCAGCGAAAACGCGGCAGCGGGCCCCAGATCGAACTGGCCGACGGCCTTTTGCGTCAGGTACTGGCTCAGGA
>JANNKM010000178.1:0-13076 GCA_031396305.1 Rhizobacter sp. | reverse complement strand
ACAAGGGCTACGTCAACCCGGCTGCACAAAGGCAGGTGCAGCAACTCGCACAACTCAACCAAAGAATCGAAGCGGCCAAGCTGCAGAGCACCCGCACCCCGGCCGACCGGGTGAGTGAAGATCTCAAACAAGCGCAAGACCTGGTGCGCGGCCTGAGCAGCGACAGCGCGGCGCGCAACCCGGCAACGAAGACCGGCACGAGCGAAGCACCCCAGGTCCGAGCCATCGGCCCGGACATCCGTATCGAAGTACACGGCAGCGCGATCCGCTTGCCAGACGATCGCCGCGCCGAGCAGCAGGCCCGACTACAAACACACCTCAAGGCAATCGCCAGCGGGCGCGACAGCGTGCGCGCCGAGTTCGAAGCCACCGGCAAAGAACTGCAAAGCAAGAAGCTGCCCGAACAGATCAAGGCGCGCCACGATGAAGCCGTCACCCAGTTCGAACAACGCGCCGCCGAGTTCGAACGCCTCAGCCAGGCCTGGCAACAGACACCCAACGACCAAAACCTCGCCGCGCTGGACGCGTTCTTCAAGCGCTACCCGGCGCGAAGACGCGCCGCGCCGTTCGATCCGAAGAAGCTGCCCTGGGGAACGCCCAAACCCACGACCCGCCAACCCGCCACCACGAAGACCGCGTGGTTCCAGCAACTGTGGGGCAAAGAACAGGTTCGCCTTGCACAGGCAAGCAACGTCGGACCGATCAACTTCCAGGTTCCGCCCGAGCCGGGGCAGGCACCCGTGGAGGTCGACCTGGCACAGACACCGGAGACCCAGCGCACGGCAGCGATTCAAGCCAAGGCAGTCGAACTCGGCAAGAACCCGGTGGCGATCCACAACTGGGTCAGGAACAACGTGGAGTTCATCCCCACCTGGGGTGCGATCCAGAGCGCCGAGGACACGCTGACCAAGAAACGCGGCAACGCGCATGACATCACGAGCCTGGAGATCGCGCTGCTCAGGGCCAGCGACATTCCTGCCAGATACCAGTACGGCACCATCGAAATCTCCGCCGAGCAGGCGCAGAACTGGGTCGGCGGAGTCACGGTGCCCCAGGCTGCACTGCAGCTGCTCGGGCAAGGCGGAATCGCGAACCGAGGCATCGCATCAGCGGGGCGCATCACGAAGGTTCAGCTCGAACATGTGTGGGTCCAGGCGTTCGTGAACTGGGCGCCCAGCCGAGGAGCAAGGCAAGGCAGCCCAGCACAACACGTCAACCCGAACGGCCCGCACAACGCCTGGGTTCAGCTCGATCCGAGCTTCAAGCAATACACCTACACGCAAGGCATGGACCTCAAGTCCGCTGTGCCGCTGGACGCCAATGCGCTGCTTGCCGCAGCACAGCAAGGCGCCACCGTCAACGCGGCCGAGGGCTGGGTGCAGAACCTGAACCAACCCGCGATCCAGGCGCAACTCACCGATTACCAGACCCGCCTTAAAACCTACATCGACAGCCAGAACCCATCCGCCACGGTGGGTGACGTGATCGGCAAGAAGATCCTCCCCGAGTTCAGCCCGAGCCAGATCGCCGGCAGCCTGCCCTACGCGGTGCTGCAAAGCGCACAGCAGTTGAGCGCCGTACCCTCGAGCCTGCAGCACCAGTTCACGTATCGACTCTACGCCAGCGCGTATGACCGCTCCAACGAATCGCCGCTCATCGCCTACACAGAGAAGACGAGTCAGCTCGTGGGCAAGCGGCTGACGCTGAGCTACATTCCGGCGACGCAAGCCGACGCCGACTTGATCGCGAGCTATCTGCCGAAACTGCACGCCGACGGCAGCCCGATTCTGCCGAGCGAGTTTCCGACGAGCCTGCCGGGCTACTTGATCAGATTGAAACCCCAAATCACGCTCGACGGCCAAATCGTCGCAACGTCAAACCAAAGCCTGATCATGGGCAGCGATCTGCTGAGCACGGGCGGGTTCACGCAGCTCTACGACCCAAGTCAGTGGGACCTGACGGGAGAAGAAAGCAACACCGTGGGCAACGCCACGGCGATCGGGATCAGTGCGCAGGGAGTCAGTGCCGATCAGCTGACGAAGCTCAAGAACCGACTCACGGCGACGCAAACCAAACTCCAAGCGCAAGACGTCACCGGCCTGACCGGAGAACAGATCAGCGGCGACCTGCTCACGGCCACGATCTGGAGCTGGTTCGCGGCAACCGACAGCCACAACCGCCTGAGCCAAAACCAGGCCAACATGGTGGAGAACCCTGGGTTGAGCTATGGGCTGTTCCACGCGAGTGCCAACCCGCAGTACAGCTGGGGCGTGATTCGAAGGGTCACCTTCCCCGGCGTGAACATGGACATCTCGCATGTGCGCACGTTGGGGTGGAGCAAGACCTCCAATTCCCAGGAGTGGGTGAACTACAACCGGCTGCGTGGGCAGAGCATGAGTGCGCTAGAGAGCGCCGTGCCAGAGCGGTTCCTTAATGACGCGAATCAGTGCAACACCCCAGGAAGAACGCCGATGAGCCCGGCCTTACTGCCCTGCCCTGAAGGTATCAGTGCGGTCAAGGCGATCGCGATTGCCGCCAGCCAAGGTCAGCGCATCTACACGATCACGCAGGAGGTCTACCGAGTTAACCCGGCCATCGTGCCGAACCAGTTGTCGGCGCACAGCCTGAACACGAGGGAGCGGATGCAGAGCTATCTTGATGCGGGCTTCGAGGTGAGCATCCACCAGAGCCCGATTGCGCAGGACGGGTGGATAGGTGCTGGGTTCACCTTCATTGATCCGCAAACAGGAGCAGGCGGATATCTGATTGAGGGCGGATCGAACGGCGCTTGGATAAAGATCGGCTTGGCTTTAGTGGTAGTCCTCGCAATCCTGTTCTTCGACATCCTCGCCGCTATCTATTTGTCATCGCTGATCCTGGAAGCGATCGTTTTCGCATTCAGCACAGTCGCTAGCTTAATCGTTGGCTCATACTTCACAGGTGGAGAAGCTGTTACCGTCAACGCTCTCTACTTTCTCGCAGCTTTTGCCATGGTGCTCGCCTTCGTACTAGGCGCCGGGTACTTGACGGTCTTTGGAATGTTTGGTGCTCTGTTGGCGGCAGGTATCGGAGTTATCTATGCGATGGTCGACTCCGTCTGGAAAGTAACCGATTGGCTATTTACATGGTTAAAGAAATGAAGAAGAGAAGTAACTCTTTTTTCCCACAACCGCCAAAGAAACCTGCTTGGCAGACGCCTTTGGCTACCCTGATTGGAATCGTCATCGCAGCGCTGATATTTGTCGTCTTTATCCGATTTTCCTGAATTTCTCGTGCGGGCGGAGGGGAAAACGTCGATTGCAGACAATACCAAATGCCCTGCTTCGGCTTTCGACTTGCGAGCCACTTGGTGCGCGACCTGAGCAGCGAGAGCGCGGTCCGCAATCCGGGCCCGAAGTCCACGGGGCGCGACACACCTCAGGTGCGAGCGACCGGCCCCGACGTTCACATTGAGGTGCAGGGCAGCGCGATCCGCCTGCCCGAGGATCGCCGCGCCGAGCAACAGACGCGGCTGCGACAACACCTCAAGTCGCCCTGACATAGGCATATCGCCGCTTCGAATTGACTGGAAAGCGCCGTCTGGGATAGTCGGTTGCGCACGGGAGCGCGGTAGAGTCGAGATCACTTCGGAGGTCTTCAATGAAACTGATCATCGCCCAGATGAAACACGAGACGAACACGTTCTCGCCCGTGCCCACGCCGCTGGCGCGCTTCGCCACCGGCGGCGGGAGTCCGCCCGAGGGCGGCGCGGCTCGCGCCGCTTACCAAGGCACGGGCGCCGCAATTGCCGCATTCATCGACTTGGCGGACGCAGCCGGCGCCGAGGTCATCATCCCGATTGCCGCGAACGCCTGGCCCAGCGGCCCGGTGCACGACGCCGCGTTCGAGCACATCGCTTCGCGCATCTGCGACGCAGTGGCAACAGGCTGCGACGCCGTGCTGCTCGACCTGCACGGCGCGATGGTGACGCAGACCTACGAGGACGGCGAAGGCGAATTGCTGCGCCGCATCCGCGCGATTGCGCCCAACGTTCCGATCGGCGTGGCGCTGGACATGCACACCAACTTCTACGATGCGATCGGCCAGCACGCGAGCGCGATCGCCGGCTACCAGACCTACCCGCACGTCGACATGTATGAGACGGGCATGCGCGCCGGCCGCGCGATCCTGGCGCAACTCGCCGGTCGCGCCCGCCCGACGCTGGCGTTCGGCCGCAAGCCGATGCTGCCGCATGTGATGCGCCAGGGCACCGACGATTCACCGAACCGCGAGTTGCAGGCACGCTGCCGCGAGATGGAAGCCAAGGGCGCGCTGTGCGCCAGCGTCTTCGTCGGCTTTCCCAACGCCGACATCGAGTATGCAGGCTTGTCGGCCGTGGTGGTGACGAACGGCGACGCCGGTCTGGCGCGGCGCTGGTGCGACGAGCTGCTCGATCTGGCGTGGGAGCAACGCGCCAGGTTCGTCTACAAGATCGAGGCGCTGCCGGCATCGATGGCGCGCGCAGCCGGCCTGGCCGCGGCCAAACCCGCGGGCAGCGGGCCCATCATCCTGCTCGACCACAGCGACAACTGCGCGTCGGGCGGAACGATGGACACGATGACGGTACTCGGCGCGATCCTCGACGCCGGGTTGGAAGACGTTGCCGCGTTCGCGATCTTCGACCCCGCCGCAGTGCAGCAACTGATCGCCGCAGGTGTGGGTGCCGAAGTCACGCTGATGCTCGGCGGCAAGCTTGACATGCCTGCGATCGGGCTGAAGGGCCAGCCACGCCTCGTGACCGGCCGCGTGCGCCTGATCAGCGACGGCCGCTACCGCAATCGCGGCCCGATGGGGCGCGGCGAAATGAATGACATGGGCCCGAGCGTCTTGTTCGACACCGGCCGCGTGCAGATCGTCGTGATCTCCAGCCACGTCGAGCCGCACGACCTGGCGGCGTTCACCGCCGTGGGCATCGCGCCGGAAACAAAGCGCTTCGTCATGCTGAAAAGCCGCATCCACTGGCGCGCCGGTTTGAAGGCGCTGGCGCACGCGGTCGTGGAATGTGCCGGAACCGGCGTGTGCACGTCGGACTACGCGTCGCTCGCCTTCAAAAACGTCAGGCGCCCGATTTACCCCATGGATGCGATCTGACTATCCCGCGGGGATTGGCAAAACCCGGGTTGTCGCCGCAAAGGCGAGTCCGCACGCCGCCAGCGTCAACACGATCACCGCACCCGAGGGCAGATCGAACAGGGCCGACAGCGCCAGGCCCAGGGCATAGCCGAGAACCCCCAGCCCATAACCCAGCACGTGCCGAAGCGCGCCGCGATACGCTCGTGTCGCCAGCGCCGGGATGATGAGGCTCGAGAACACGAGGTAGACACCCACGAGCTGCACCGACGCGGTCACCGCGAGCGCAAAGGCGCCGTAAAAGCCGGCGCGGCCCAGCCGTTCGACCCCGCCAAACCACAGCGCGGCGAGCAACACGGCGGACACGCCGGCGAGCCAGAGCAACTGCGTCGTGCTGACCCAGAGAATCTGCCCGACGAGCAGTTCCTTGAGGTGCTCGCCGCCATGCGGGTTGCTCGCAAGCAGCAGGATGCCGGCACACGCCGCGAGAACGAACATCACGCCGATCAGCGCCTCTTGCTGCTGCGGCGCCTTGCGCTCGGTCCAAGTGAGCAGCAAGGCCCCCAGCAGCGCTGCGGTCACCGCCGCCACCTGCACCGCGATGCCGCCCTCGGGCAAGCCCAGCGCACCGGCCGCGATCACGCCCAGGCCCGCGATCTGAGCGATCGCCAGGTCGATGAACACGATGCCCCGGTCCAGCACCTTCGTGCCCAGCGGAACGTGTGTGGCCAGCACCAGCAGCCCGGCCATCAGCGCCGGGCCGAGAATGCCCGAGTCGAGCGCGCTCCAGTTCATCGCACGGCTCCTGCGGCGAGCAGGCGCGCCAGCGTGTCGTCGAACAGGCCGAACAAGTCCTTCGCGCCGTCGCTTCCGCCCACGGTGAAGGGGATCTTCACTGCGGGGATCGCGGCGTTGCGGCTCAACCACTCCGACGGCCGCGAGTCCTGGTACGCCGCGTACAAGACCATGCGCGCCGGCGTGGACTTGAGTGTGGACAGGACGGTCTGCAGGTGCGACGCACTGGGCTCGACGCCGGGCTTGGGCTCGAGCACGGCCACTTCCTTCAGCCCGAGCCAGTCGTACAGGCACGCGAACGCCTTGTGCTGCGAGGCGACGCTCACTCCCTTCAGTGGCGCTGCCAGCGCGCTCCAGCGGCTCATGGCCTGTTGCCAGCGCTGCGTGAAATCGGCCAGGCGCTTGGCGTAGTCGCCAGCGTGTGCCGGGTCCGCCTGCTGCAAGCGTGCTGCGAGCGCCACCGCGACCTGCGCGATGTTGCGCGGGTCGGTCTGGATGTGCGGGTTGCCGGCAGCGTGCACATCGCCCTGCGCGCGATCGAGCCGCACGGGCACATCGAGCTTGGGCACGAAATCGGCCGCCGCGAAGTTGCCCGCCTGGCCCGCTTGAACCTTGGCGTTGCCCGACTGCTGAAGCAACACCGGCAACCAGCCGATCTCCAGTTCGGCCCCCGTGCACACCACAAGGTCAGCGTTGCGGGCGCGCGCTATCAGGCTCGGCTTGGCCTGGATCTGGTGCGGGTCCTGCAACGCGCTCGTCGCGACCGACACCTCGACGAGGTTGCCGCCGAGCTCTTGCGCGAGCGCACCCCACTCGGGCTCGCAAGCGAACACGCGCAGCGCCGCGTGCGCGGGCAAGGCCAGCAGCGCGAGCGCCGCGGCCAGCACGATCGAAAGACTCTTCTCGTTCATCGCGTGCACTCCAGAGGAGGTCAGTAGCGGTGGGCGCCGTGCGCACCCAGGCTCATCTGGTACTGGAGGAAGACTTGCCTGTCCGCCGCACCTTCGCGCGAGCGGTCCTGCGCCAGTTGCAGGCGCACGCGCGAGAACTCGCTGGCGTTGAAGTCGAGCATCAGCGTGTTCTTGCGCGGCGCGTGGCTGCTGGTCGCGAGAAGCCCCGTGTTCGCCCCGTAGTCGGGCATGCCGGCATTGAGCCGTTCGGTGCGCACGCCCAACCGCCACTGCGGCATGAACTGGTAAACCCCCTGCAAATACCACCCCGATTGCACAGCCCGGTAGGCGCCAGCGCTGCCGGTGTTGCCCACGTCGTAGATCAGTTGGCCGCGGCGCGTGCTGCGCAGAAATTCGCCCTGCAGCTTGAAGCTGGTGCGCGTGGCGTTGCCCTGCGGCGCCCACTTCCAGATCGCGTCGGCAACCCACACGCGTGTCGTGCCGCTGAACGCGTTCGCGACCGGGCCGCCGGCTGCGTCCTGGCCCTGCAGCCTCTGGTTGTCGGCCTTGGCATGCAGAACTGACACGCCCGCGCGCCAGCTGCTGCTCGCGCCGATGTCGCCGCCCGCATGCGCCATCAGTGCCGCCATGCCGGTCCCATTGCGCGCGTTGTCGGCGCCGGGGAAGCCGCGTCCCCGGCCGGCCTCGACGCCCAGTTCAATGAACAGGTCGGCCGGCGCGAGCCACGTGAGCTGCACACCGTCGTCGCCGTATTGGGTGCCGAGCAAGGCCTGATAGGCGAGCGGGTTGTCGACGAAATCCCAGGCATGGGCGTGCTGCGCGTTCAAGTAGCCCACGCCCGAGAAGAAGCGGCCCGCTTTCAGCGACACGCCGTCGCCGAGCGACGTGGTCTGCACGTAGGCCTCTTCGACAGAGACGCTGTCATCAGGGTGCAATGCGATGTGCGCTGCACCGCGCCACCAGGGGTCGACGCTTGCGGCAAAGCCGAGTTCAGACTCGGCCAAACTGAAGCCGCGGGTGCCGGGGCCGGCCTCGCCCCCCTGCGGCAGCTGAAAACCGCTCATGGCATAACTCGCCGGGTCCCGCGAGGTGCGGGTGTACAGGCCCGAGAGGATCAGCGACAGCGCCGGGTTGAACGCGTTCGCGCCCGCCGCTGCGGCTGGCGCTGTCGGCTTGACGTCGGTGGTGGTTTGGGCCGGCGCACTCAACGGCGCGGCCAGGGCGAGCGCGAGGCTCGCAAGAAATGACTTGTGCATGGGTTCTTGCTCCAGACCAGGACGATGACGATGGAAGACACCCGCCCACGGTCAACGCGGGTCGGGTGCAGCGATCAACGATCAGCGATGAGCGAGAGGGGGAGCGCGGCTCAGATACGCCAGCGCAAACGGCGCGAGCCAGCTGCCGCGCGGCTGCGCAGGGGGCGCCGCGTGGCGCGCCGCCGATAGCGACACGCCGAGTGAGTCCGCAGGCAAAGCGCCGCCACTCACGCTGGCGGCAGTGAGGCACAGACCGCAATGCGCGGCAATAGGCGCACCTTGGTCGTCTTCGTAGCTGGCCGCCTCGGGTGCGAAGTGCGAGTAGCCATGCAAGATCGCGGCAGAGTGCGCGAGCAGCAACAGCAACGCCAGCCAGACCAGGCCTTGATTGACTGCAGCGAAGGGACGGAGTGCGCGCATGGACGGGCGCATCTTACGCCGCGCCTCCATCGACGATCGCACCGAGCGATGGCCCGCCTGCGCGCGCCGGCGACTGACTGTTACCTGCGAGGTAATCGACACCGTTCAACGCCGCGGCGACATTGGGCGCATCGCTACATACACCCTCGGTCCAAGCTTCGGAGAACCATCGCCATGCACACCATCACATCGTCTGTCTTGTTGAAACGCGCCCTGTGGCTCGATGCCGTGGGCAGTGCCGGCGTCGGCGTGCTGCAACTCGCCGTCACGCAGCAGCTGGTCACTGAGGTGGCGCGATGACCGCCACCGACATCCTGCCGCTCGCCGCGGCGCTGTTGATCGGCCTGGGGGCGATGGGCTCGTGCATCGGCATCGGCATCATCGGCTCGAAATTCATGGAGTCGGCAGCGCGCCAACCGGAGATGATTGCGCAACTCCAGACCAAGTTCTTCATGCTGGTGGGTGTGGCCGACGGCGCCTTCATCATCGCGACCGGCATCGCGCTGTGGTTCGTCACGGTGAATCCGTTCAAGGCTTGAGGCACAGTTGGGGGAATGGCCGGTCTGCGCTGGCTTGATTCCCGGACTTCAGGATAGCGATGCACACAGTCCAGACGAGCGATGCACCCGCGAGGCGAACTCACTTCGGCGAACACCTGCGCCACTGGCGCCAGCACCGCCGCCTCAGCCAGCTCGAACTCTCGGCGCAGGCCGACATCTCCGCGCGGCACCTCAGCTTCGTCGAGACCGGCCGCTCGCTGCCCAGCCGCGAAGTCGTGCTGCGCCTGTCGGACCGGCTCGAGATTCCGCTGCGCGAGCGAAACACCATGCTGATGGCCGCCGGCTACGCCCCGATGTACCGCGAACGCGCGCTCGACGACCCCGCGCTGGCGGCGGCGCGCCAGGCCATCGATCTGGTGCTCGCGAGTCACGAGCCTTCGCCGGCGCTTGCGGTGGACCGGCACTGGAACATGGTCGCGCACAACCGCGTCGTGCCGCGGCTGCTGGGGGACATAGACGCAGCGCAGTTGCGGCCGCCGATCAATGTGCTGCGCCTGAGCCTGCACCCGAACGGTCTGGCGCCGCGCATCCTGAACCTGGGGCAGTGGCGTGCCCACCTGTTCGACCGCCTGCGCCAGCAGGTGCGTGCCAGCGGCGACGCCGGCCTGGCCGCGCTGTACGACGAGTTGCTCGCCTACCCGGTGCTGCCCGGTGGCAGTGACCTGCAGTTGGCCGGCGAGCTGACCGGCGTGGTCGTTCCATTGCGGCTGAAAACGTCATTGGGCGTGATGAATTTCATCAGCACGACGACGATTTTCGGCACGCCGGTGGACGTGACGCTGCAGGAGCTGGCGATCGAAACGCTGTTTGCGGCGGATGACGCGACTTTGGAGTTGCTACAGAGCTTGGTGTAGTGCCATCGAGCCGCACGACCTGACGGCCTGCAAACGGTCGGTGTCGGCCGGCGCACGCCCCACGGCATAATCGATTCCGGTCGGCAGTTCACCCAGGCGTTGCCGCGTGGCTCGAGCCACGTGCTAAACCTGCCATCGCAAGATCAGGCCTCCCCTGCGTCACACCCCGCATGCGCCAGGCCGGAAGACGGCAACCACCGGCGCCCTGAAGCTTCAGGGTCTTCACGCGCGTGCTTGGACGATGCCCGGCAGCACACTGCCGTACTGGAGACCACCATGCCCCGAGAAGCCTTTGCACTTTCCGTTCCCGACGTGAGCGCGTTCGCGCGCGCATTGGGCCGGTCGCTCGCCGAGCGCCACGCGCGCAAGCCCGCGCCGCCGAGCCACGTCGAGCTGCTGAACCTGCTCGCGCGTGCCGCGGGTCAGCGCAACATTCAGGCGCTGCGCACGGCGCCCGCAGCCGCCGTTGCCGCGGCGCCGCGGCCGCGCGCCGCGAACGAAACACCGTTGAGCGCCAACGCACGCAAGGCGCTGGCCCAGTTCGACGATCACGGCCGGCTGCTGCGCTGGCCGGTGAAGTTTTCGGTGCAGCGCCTGGTGCTGTGGACGCTGTGGACCCGCTTCGACGCGAAGCGCGTCTACACCGAGCGGCAAGTCAACGCCGTGCTGAAGCAGGCGAATCACTTCGGCGACCACGTCACGCTGCGCCGCGAACTCATCAACCACCGGCTGATGTCGCGCAAGAGCGATTGCAGCGAGTACCGCAACCTCGCGGCACGGCCCGATGACGAGGCACGCGCGCTGATCGCCGCGTGGCGCAAGCTGCACACGTAAATTGCGCGCCAGCGGCTTCGGTGATTTTCTGGTCATGCTGACCAGATTGGCATGGTCAGAGGCCCGAGCAATGCGACACACCCGCCCGGTTCATGCCGTCGTCGCGCGGAAGGCCGCCTGAACGGCACGCACCAGCGAAGGGTGCAAGGTGCCCAGTTTCGGCGTCTGCCCATGCGGCGCGGCCGGCGGCACAGAAAACCACTCCGTCGTGTACGGAAGATCGAGGGCTTGCTTCAGGTCGAACTTCGTGTCGAAGCTGAGGCCGGCAGCCTCAAACGCGGCAGGGTTGCGATCCCGCAGGATCGAGAACTCGCCTCGGTACAGGGTTGTGCTGCGCCGGCTGGTGCCGTAGGCGGCGCGCACTGTGAACTGCGGCGCGTCGTCATCGAACACGGCCAGCACCAATGCCGGCCGTGGCTTCGGGTGAGGGTTGATGTCGTCGGGAAAGTGGCACCAGACAATCTCGCCCGCAGTGGGCTCGGCCCACCAATGCCAAGTCAAGGGGCCTCAAAGAGGCTGGAGCGAACCGAACGCTTCTTGCCTTGGGGGGCGCGCTGTTTGATCTGTCGAATTTGGGCTGCTGTCAGCGGGCCCGCGTCGGCCTCGTATTGAGGCAGCAGCCTGACCGCCATGTCGTGCAGCGCGAGATGAATGGCCTGGGTCTCATCGACACCGAGACGTTCCGCGAGACGCTTGGCGGTGTCGCGCGTCACGCCGGTCGTGCTGTCTGCGGGGCGGTAGCGGAACGCGATCTGGTCGGCGGAGCTGCGGGCGGCCATCACATAGACTCCCGAGATTGGATATGTTGAAGATATCCACTGGCGTGGAGCGTGTCAAGGCTCTTAGCCAACATTGTGTCAACGTCGCGCGAAGGGCTCGGCAGCCACGAGCCATCGAAGAACTGCTTGATTGTTTGGCTGGTTCCTGCGCGTCGCTAGTCAGCGAACCCCAGAACAACACGCCGGGTCATCGCGGACTTCTTCTCGATCTTCGTGACGACCACGTTGCCCACCTCGGAAGTATTCGCGACGTGGGTGCCGCCGCACGGCTGCAAGTCAACGCCTTCGATCTCCAGGAGTCGCACGCGGCCAGTGCCGCGAGGCGGTTGCACGCTCATGCTGCGCACCAGCGTCGGGTCGGCGTCGAGCTCGGCGTCGGCAATCCAGCGCTGCCGCACCGGGTACGCCTGCGCGACGAGCCTGGCAATTCCGGCCGTGAGCGCTGCCTTGTCCAGCGGTTCGCTCATGTGAAAGTCGAGCCGAGCGTAACCAACGGTAATCGAGCAGCCGTCCACCGGATGCGGTACCAACGCGCACAGCAGGTGCGTCGCCGTGTGGAAACGCATGTGCCGGTGACGCCGTTCCCAATCGATCCGGGCGATCACTTCGTCGCCCGGCCGCAACCGGCCCAGCGCGGTGTGCTGCGCCGCGGCCGGCACATGCACGATCTCTCCGGGTGCTTCGCCCTTGCGGGTGTCGGCGACGGCGATGCGCGTGCCGTCGGC
The DNA here is from genome assembly GCA_031396305.1 of Rhizobacter sp. Taxonomy (GTDB): domain Bacteria; phylum Pseudomonadota; class Gammaproteobacteria; order Burkholderiales; family Burkholderiaceae_C; genus JAEMQF01. Next base: position 833 of record JANNKM010000178.1, on the reverse strand, counting down.
GCGCAGCAGTTCGCCGGCGTCGCCGGCCTGCCCTCCGCCTTGCGGGTAGAACACGGTTCGATCGAGCTGCACGCCGCGCTCGTCGACAGCGCGAACCCGGGCCACGCATTCGGTCAAGCGTGCGTCGTCGCGAAACAGCTCGACGACGGGTGGCGAAACGAGGTCGTTGGACAAACACCCTCCTTTGAGTCGTTGCGGCGCCGGCGCCTCCACGCCGGCGGCCGCGAGACGGCATTGTCTGTCAACCCCCTTTTCAGGGGGGAGGGTGAGGTCCGGCGGCAATCGAGGCTGCATATACTCGCGCCGCGTCATCAACGGTCCCGCCACCGGAGGCTCGGCAAGTAGTTGACCATGACTGAACTGGCTGAAGTTCGTCGCGAGATTTGTCGCGGGCAGGCGCCGCCCGCGAACTTCGACGATTGGGAAGCCTGGATCGACAGTGGCGATCCGCGTGAATGGTTCAGCGCCGATCCGCCGCGCGTGCCTCCGCCAGAACCCGACCCCTCGCACACCGACGCCGCGCTCATCGTGGCAGTGCGTGTCGATCGGGTCATCGGCGAATTCTTCCGCGGCAAGTGGCGTCGACGCCTCGCCGATGCTCAAGGCGACTACGGCCACGTTGCGCGGCAGATGCGCAAGTCCGGCGTGCCGCTGGACTTGGCGCTCGCCATTCTGCTCATGCCCGAAGAACTGTTTCCCGCAGTGCAGGAATGCAGTCACGCAGGGTGCGCCGCGCAGGAGCCTGCTGGCGGTGAACTCGAGGCCGGGCCCTGGGTTCGCGAGAGAATCGCTGTCCCAGAACGCGCGCCGTTTGCACCATGGCCTATTCCATC
>JANNKM010000091.1:0-13702 GCA_031396305.1 Rhizobacter sp. | reverse complement strand
GATCCTGCTCGACAGCTACATCAACACGCCGCAGTTGCCCACCACTCCCATCGACCGGCGTCGCGTGAAGTTCCTGCCGCAGGATTTTGTCGCCGCGAAACCCGAAGCGATTTTCCTCGGCCACGGCCACGGCGACCATGCGCACCACGGCGCGTATATCGCCAAGATGACGGGCGCGACGATCTACGGGTCGGCGGAAGTCTGCGACGTGATGCAGCAGGACGTGATCAGGATGTTCAACGATCCCAATGCGCACAACGGCGGGGCGAAAATCGTGCCGGATCCGAACCCGGTCAACTGCGTCGCGGTCACCCCGGTCGGCTCGCGGCCGGGCGGCTATGACGAGTCGCGGTTTCCGCCGTCGCAGCCGACGCGGTTGAACGCGCTGGGCCGGGATGTCTGCGTGCTGGCCTTCAAATTCATCCACTCCGGGACCGCGCCGGTCGACACGACGTTTCCGCACACACCGCTGTTCAACCTCGGCGACCCGCGCTACAACGGACGAGAGTTCGCGATCGTGCCGACTCCGACCCCACCCGCATCCCCGACAATCACGTATCCGGCGATGTTTCCGCCCGGCACGCCCTACATTCCGCCGAACAACGTTGCCAACCGGGTGCCCGGCCAGATCAATACGAATACGGGTGGCGTCGGGACCGATGGAGTCGCAAAAGGTGGAGCGATCGTCGTCTTCTACCAGTTCGTGCTGCGCGGCGAAGAAGGCAACGACTTCAGCTTCGCGTGGGTGAATTCGGCAGGCCCGGCCAAAGAGGGCATCGGCAGCGATCCCGGGCTGGTGACGCTGGCCGAATACACCGCCACGGCCTCTTCAGTCCCACCGCGCGACGAAGCGAAGATCGCGCTGGCAGGGAAGATCGGCAACAGCCTGTTCGACCTCATCGACAGACTGCCCGAAACCGACGTGTTCTTCGGTTCCATCGTCAGCCTCGGCGCGGCCAACAACCAGCAGCGCGACATCATCAACGTCATTCAACATCTCAAGCCCAAGGTCTACTACCCAGGCCATGTGACTGACGTGGCGCAACAGGGTTCGGCGCTGTATCACTCGATCAATTTCCGCGAGACGGCGTACAACATGGGCTTCCCGCAAGACCAGTGGCCGGAAATCCGCACCCAGATTGACCCGAACGACTACCTCGCGCCGCAGGTCTTCGACCCTAAAGACAAGCGCTGGGCCAACAAGAACAATCGCCACCGCGACCGGCACCATTCGCAGTGCCGTTAGAACCCGGTTGGGCGTGGAGCCGAGTGACCGCAGGGAGGGCCGCGTGGGCGCGGTCGTGAACGCATCACTGCTGCAATGAACACCCTGCTCCATCGAGGCCTCGTCGTGTTCGGTTGCGCGCTGGCCGTCGCCGCGTTCGCCGCCGACGAGCCGCGCCAGATCGGCTGGGAGAACCTGGCGCTCAAACTCTCGGCCGCGGAGAACCCGTTCGCCAGGTTGTCAGCGGAACAGCTCGAAGCGCTGGTCGATGTCGCGGCGCTGCGCGACCGCAAGGCACGCGGCGTCACGGTCTCGGCGACTGACGTCGCGACCGAGCGCACCGCCACCGCCAAGCTGCACAAGGCGGGCATCAACGTCGACGACCTGCTCGGCCGGCGTCACGAGCTCGCCGTCAAGCAACAGGCGCTGGCCAGGGCGACGAACCCCGAACTCGACGGCATATTGGTGCGTTTGCCGGGTTACCTGCTACCGCTGGAATCCAGCGGCAAGCTCGTCACCGAGTTCCTGCTCGTTCCCTGGGTCGGCGCGTGCATCCATACGCCGCCGCCGCCACCGAACCAGATCGTCCACGTAAAAGCGGACAAGCCCTTCGAGATGACGGGTGCGTTCGACGCGGTGTGGATCACCGGCCGCATGACGGCGAGTGCGGCGAAGAGGTCCTTGCACCTCGTCGATGGCTCGGCCGACGTGGACGTCGGCTACTCGCTGCGCGCGAGTCGGGTTGAGCGGTACAAGGAATAGGGGGCGGGCTGGGCGCAGCCCGGCCCTGGGGGCGCTCTCAGCGTACGAGCACCTCAGTTCGTCGCGCCTTGCAGCGACCAGTTCCCGGTGGCATCGGGCGCAGCGCCCGACTGAGCCCCCGTGCCAAAGACCGACAGGCCGGAGCCCGAGATGCGCGCGACGGGGTCGTCGAGCACCACATGGATATCGAGGTCGGTTCCCACAGGCGTGGTTCCACTGGTGACTGTCCCGTCCGTCGCCACGCATCGCCAATCGTAGGAAAGACCCACGACAGTGGGGATCGCGTTGGCCAGCAGGCCCGGAATCGTCGTGCCGCGACTTGCGGCGCCGGGTGGCGTGAACCCCGTGTTCATGATCACGGGATTCGGGCCGCTGATGGCAAATGTCTGGTTGCCGCCGCGCGTGCACCCGTCGCCGTTGTCGTTGTACGTCCACGTCGCGCTGCCCGCGGTGATCTTGTACACCCAACCAAACCCCGGTGCGATCTGCTGCCCCGCGGCAAAGGGGTAGCTCGGAGGTCCCTCGCCCGGCTGCGGCGCGGCTGTGGGCAAGGCGTTTTGCAGCCTGATGCCGGTAATCGCGAGTCTCTCCGTGCCACCGGGCAGCGGTTTGGTCAGCGTCAGGCTCCCGGTCCAGTCGCGACAACCGATGTTGGTCGCGAGCAGCCCTGGGTTGTCTTTGCGCGCCACCAGCTGCGTGTAGTTCGGAGCGCCCGTGCTGAACTCGGAATTCCCATACATGAAGATCATTTCTTCGATCTTGCCTGCGGGGTCGTCGCGGCAGACGGTGAACCACGGCACGTTGCTCAGATTGGAGGGCTCGCTGAGCCACGCACCGTTGACCTTCAGGAAGACCTGCAGGCTCGCGCCCTGGCGGTCCAGCGTGCTGAGACCGGTGAACGCGAGGTTCTCGCCCCAACCCGTCAGGTCCACCGAATCCGCAAGGAATTTCCAGCCGTTCACGATCGTGATGCTGCGCGACGCGCTGTCGCCGAGCACGACACGGAAGTACGCCGCAGAGGCATGTTTGAGCTGCAGGTCGTGCCGCAGCCAGACGGTTCCGCTGGCATCCATCGCCAGCGCTTCGTCGCCGTTCAGGTCAACCTTTTCGGACAGCGAGTCGGCCTTGACATAGGTCTGGATGGTTTCGCGGTTCCAGTTGGCGGCGATGAACTTCGGCCACTCTCGGTGGAACGACGAGCCCGCGTCTGCGATCGCGCTGTCGATGGCGAACAATTCCTGATTGAATGCCGTCGTCTTGTCCCAGATGCTCTTCACGATCGAGGCGCCGAAGCGCGTCTCGAGGAACAGGGGAAAGACGTAGGCGCCATAGCGAAACAGGCTCGGCCTGGGAGGGCGGTGGTCGTACGGTTCGGAGACCCAGGTGCCCTTGAGGTAGTGCTTCGCGTAGGTCTTCTCCCAGTCGTTCGCCGGATAGACATGGTTGGTCGCCCACACCGCGGTGGCCTCCTGCGTCGTGTAGTAGTTCTCCAGGCAGGGTGCAGCGACCCCGATCGAGAGCTGGATCGAGTGCATGAATTCATGCGCGGCCTGCGCGATCAGCCCGCGATTCGGGAGATTTCGGTTGAGATAGATGTGGGTCGGCACCGCCTTGCAGCCGCCGATCGTGGAGGGATACGTCGAGCCTTCCTTGTTGCCCGGCATGTCGACGAGGATCACGTCGAGCCGCCCGTCGGTCTCGGCCACCAGCAGCCCTGTGCCCACGTCGCTGATCGGGGTGCGCCCCATCAAGGTGGTGAGCTTGGGCCAGATCGTGTTGTCGAATTCCTGCACGAGCATTGCCGCTTTCGGCGCGTCGGCCGCCGCGTTGGCGTCGAGGTACCAGACCACGACGTTCGTGCCGCCGACGTTTTTCCAGTCGGCCAGGAGCGAGCATCCGGTTTCCCAGGCGCGGCAGTTGGGGTTGCCTGCCGCGGCAACGCGCGCATCGGGTCCTGCTGCGGCAGCCGTCTTGCGCGAGGCAGCGGCGGTCGTCGCGCCGGGATTGCGCTTGTGCCACCAGCTGCCTTCGTAATAAGGCGGCACGAAGAACGGCCGCAGCGTGTCAAGCGCCGCGACCGAGACGTTGCCGATGCCGACGCTGGCGACATGCGCGATCACCTGATGCTGCGCATGGCCTTCGATGAATCCTGCGTCGTCGCCTGCGTACTGCGCCGGAAGTCTCGGGTCGCCGAACTCGGCGAACATCTTGTAGGTCAGCGCCTCTTCGGTGGTGACCTGGCCGGCGGCGAGCGCCGCGTCGATCAGTTCGTCGCTGGTGGGGTTGCCGGTCGGTTCAGCGACCGGGTCCGGCCCGGAGCCGAATTGGTCGCCTCCCGGCGCAACGGGTGAAGCCCCGCCTGCACCAGGGCTTCCCGTGCCGGCGCCCCCGCTGCCCCCTCCGCCCCCGCAACCAGCAAGCGATGCCAGCATGAACAAGACGCATATTCCGACCCATGCACGCTTGCCTCCCATGACTTCCCCTTTGACACCCCATCACTGCGGGCCCCGTCGATGTCGCCGCGCGCTGCATCACGGGTGCTCCGAATCAGGCTACGCTTCGGCCGCGCGCGAGTCAATCGCCTGCAACGGGGGGTGGCCCGGCCTGCCATTGGCGTCCGCGAAATGGGACTGCCGGCCCCTTGGCGCGAACCGTGCGCCCGTTCCCTGGACCGGTGCACTTGCGATTTATCGCTGCTCCTTTCGTCAAATTGACATTATTTGATGCGGCACTCGAATCGGCACGGCCTTGCGCCTTCGAATCGGCCCGGAACCGAATACCCTGCGCAGGGGCCGAAACCACCTGGCCGGAGCAGGCGACTGCGAAGGAACGGCCGGGCCGGCATGCGAGTGAATCGCTCGTTGCATAACACCGATAGCGAGGAGACAAGATGACACGTTTTTCATTGCCCGCGATCGCGGTAGCCCTTTCGCTTACCGCATCGGGCGCTGCGCTCGCCGATTCCGATGGCGTTCGCATCCAGACCCTGTCCAATCGCGCCGACCTGGTGAGCAGCGGCGACGCGCTGGTGGAAGTGCGCCTGGGCGAAGACCGGCGCGCGGGCGACATCGTGCTGCGCCTGAATGGCGCCGACGTCACGAGCCAGTTCACCTACCAGCGCGATGCGCGCCGCCTGCTCGGCGTGCTGAAGGGCCTGGTGGAAGGCAGCAACAAGTTGACGGCGCATGCGCGCAAGGGCGACGGCCGCAAGGGCAGTGATGACGATGATCGCGACGACCACGGCCGCGGCAACGAGCGGCTGCTTTCCAGCCTGACGATCACGAACCATTCGCGCGGCGGGCCCATCTTTTCCGGGCCGCAGATGCAGCCATGGATTTGCGCCACGGTGGCGGGCGCGACCGTCAACGTCACGCTTCCCGGCACGAGCCTGACCTCGCCCGTGGTCACACGCATCAGCGGCCTGGACGCCGAAGCGACCGACGCTAAGTGCAATGCGCCGAGCAAGTTCACGTTCTACTACCAGCCCAAGGCGAAGCAAGGCACCGACTGCACGTTCACGATCAACCCCGGAACGGTGACCGCGCCGCTCAACCCCTGCTTTGTCGCGGTGAACCCGGCCGCGCCGCCGGCCAGCGCCGACATCGCCGATTTCACCAACGACCGCGGCGTGACGGTGAAGAGCATCGTTCGCGTCGAGCGCGGCACGATGAACCGCGGCATCTACGAGATCGTCAGCTTCTACGACGCAACCAATGCCGTCGCCGGCGCGCTGCCGGTGGGCTGGGAGCGCAACGCTCGCAACGACGACGATGATGATGATGATGATGGTGATCGCCACGACCATCGCCGCAACGCCCCGGCCCCCGCGCCGTCGGCGCAGGCCGGCTGGAACGGCAAACTGTTGTGGATGTTCGGCGCCAGCGCGGCTGCGCACAAGCTGCAAGCGCCGACGACGCTGAACACGATCTTCAACGACGCGGCGTTGCGCGCAGGCTATATGGTGGCCTCGGCATCGCTGAACAACAACGGCACGAACGCCAACCATGTGCTCGCTGCCGAGTCGGTGATGATGGTCAAGGAGCACATCGCCGAACAATACGGCCGCATCCGCTACACCATCGGCAACGGCTGCTCGGGGGGCTCGATCCAGCAGCAGACGATCGCCTCAACCTACCCCGGTCTGCTCGACGGCATCCAGCCGAATTGCTCGTACCAGGACCAGATCAACATCGAGATGGAGATCAAGGACTGCGGGCTGCTGTCGGGCAACTACTTCGCCGGCCCCGGCGCGGCACTGTCGGACGCGAAGCGTGCCGCCATCGGCGGCCAGCTGAACCCGGGCTTCTGCAACGTGTGGGTGCCCTCCTTCGTGCCGGCCTACGACCCGAAGCGCTCCGCGAACTGCGGGCCCGGCTTTCCGGCGGCGCTGACGTATGACCCGCTGCTGCGCCCCGGCGGAGTGCGCTGCACGATAGCCGACCACGAGGCGAACCGCCTGGGCACTTTCATCGACACCGACGGCGTGCGCAAGGCGAACAACACGTTCGACAACACCGGCGTGCAGTACGGGCTGAAGGCGTTGCGCTCCGGCGCGATCACCGCCGAGGAGTTCGTCAGGCTCAACGAAGGCGTGGGAAGTTATTCGTCCGACCTGGGGTGGAGCGGTACGGGTGTGGCGGCAGGCGGGGTTGCGGCGCGAATCGGCGCTTCGTCTTCGGTGGTGGCGAATCTGTACTACACCGGCGTGTCAGGCGACGCGCGTTTCCTCGAAGAGGTGGCGATCATCGACTTGCGCGGCAACCAGAACCCGAACGGCGACATCCACGCCAACTGGCGCAGCTGGGCGATGCGCGAGCGGCTCAATGCGGCGAACGGCCACCACGACAACCAGGTCATCTGGGCGTTCACGCCCGGCCTTGTGCCCGGTACGGCGCTGGCGCGGCAATCGTTCCTGACGATGGACGAATGGCTCGCTGGTGTCGAAGCCGACAACTCCAGGCGCCGCAGCCGTGCCGACAAGATCGTCGCAAACCGGCCCGCGGCGGCGCGCGACTGGTGCCTCTCCACGAATGGCGCCACCGACGCCCAGCTGAGTGAGTTCATCGGCCTGGGCACCGACGCCTGCCCCGTCAAGTACCAGGCGTCGCCGCGCCAGGTGGCGGGCGGGCCGATCACGGAAGACATCTTCAAGTGCGCGATGAAGCCGTTGAATTTCAGCGACCCTGAGTACGCGACGCTCGATGCGGCACAGCGCGCGCGCCTGGCTGCCGTGTTCCCCGCCGGTGTGTGCGACTGGAGCCAGCCGGGTGTCGGCAAACAGACTTCGCCCGGCTGGATGACGTTTGCCAGCGGCAGCCCCGTGCCGCTGCCGCGCGCGCCGCGGTCGTATTCGCGGGACTGATGCGCTGCTTGCAGCTTCAGCGGAATCGGAAGCTCATGTTCACACAACACCGAGGAGAAAACCTGTGAGGAGGCGCTGAGCGACGGGCATTGCACATATGCCTGTCATCCCGGCGCACGCCGGGATCCACTGGGTAAACACCATGGACATTCACCGAGCGCACGGCCCGGGAATGAGTGGATACCGGCCCCCGTATCGCGGCACGGGCAACGTTTCGCCGGTGTGGCAGCGGGCGAATGTCGGGCGCTTCAGGCGCGAGGTCAGACGTCGAGTGTGTAGACGTCGGCGGCGCTGCGTTCAGCAGCACTGTGGCCTTCGAGTGGACGATCCCATTCGGGGCCATCGGCGCCCCTGCTTGGCACAAGTCCTGCCGTCATCTGAGCGGCTTCCTCGGTCCCGGCATCGAACTCGGCGACCTGCTCACGCGTGTCGAGGAAGAGGCGCGCAATTGCAAACCCCCCGGAGTCGATCACGACGAGGTAACGCGCAGGCTTTCGATGCGAAGTCTGGGTATGCGCACGCGGTGACTCGCCTCCGAAGCCTTGGCTCATCCCGCGATGTTGCCACGTCGGAAGGCGCGCGCCTGTCACGAAGTTCAGCAGCAGCAGGGTCAATTCCGCGAGGTCCGGCACTTGCGTTGGGCGCCAGCCTGGAGGGTGAGTGCGCGCTGTGCAGCCAGGCCTTCGGCTGGTCGGACGACGAGCTGCGCGCGCTGGCGCGCAAGTCGATCGACGCGAGCTCCGCCAACGCGGGCGTCAAGGCGGAACTGATCCAGGCCTTGTCGCGTTGGTGATGGGTTCGCCGGATGCGCCGAAGTCACTTCGCCGTCGTGAACGTCATCTCGACGAACGAGGTGTTGCCCTCGGCCGTGACGGTGCCGACCGATACCTTGTACTTCTTGCCCGGCGCGAGGAAGCCCGCCGGCACGGCGAACGATCTCGCCGAGGCCGGCACCTGCGCCGTGAAGTTCGCGTTCGACTCGGGCTGCTTGATGCCGACGAGGTACGATGCCACGCCCTTGACGGCGCGCCATGAGATCTTCAGATCCCTGGCTGCGACGTTGCTCGCATTCGGGGCCGGCGCCAGCACGGTCGTGGTTGCCGGCAGCTCATGACTCAGCTTCGCCTCGCCGGTGAGCGTCGCGCCCGTGATCGTCTTGCCGGAGAACCGGTAGGTCCCCTGCGGATACGCGGCCTTCAGCGACTTGATGTCGGTCGGCTCAGGCGACTCGAAGCGAAACTGCCGCATACCCAAGGTCGACGCATCGGGTGCTTTGAAAGCGACCACGGTCCGGCCGTCGGGCGACACCACCGTCTGCTTCTCGGCTGCGGCGAACGGCGTCGACAAGCACAGGGCCGCTGCGAGCGGCAGGAGACGGAGTTTCGGTGGCCAGCGCATGGGGCCATCGTAGCGATCGCTGAGCCGACGGTCAGCACCGCGTCGGGGGACGGGAATTTACGGGGCGGCTACCGGCTGTGGACGCTGTGCCTTCTCTTCATTGCGCCTTCTCTTTCACGTAGCGGCCTGGGGCCGGCTCGATGACACGATATCGGCGGTTACCCGGCCGCTTGGGTGCCGCCACCATGGTTCCGCCATGTCCGGCCAGCCAGCCCATCCAGGCCGGCCACCAGCTGCCCGGTACCGACTGCGCGCCCTCCAGCCAGAGTTGCGGCTCGGCCTGCAATTTGCCTTTCCAGTGGCTGCGCTTGCCCTTGGCCGGCGGGTTGATGACACCCGCGATGTGGCCGCTAGCGCCGAGCACGAAAGTGCAGTCGCGCCCGGAACAAACCCTCGGCGAGACTTGAACGAAGCGTGAAGCGCGACCCGCTGCTCAGCGACCGAGCAGCCACACCAGGCCGGCCGTGACGACGCAGCCGATCGCGATGACTGCGCCGGTCAGCCAGCGCAGGCGAATCCGGTTCGCTTCGATGCCGCGGATCAGCTGCGCGTTCTGCTCGGCCAATGACTTGATCAGTTCCGACGAGGCGAGCATCTGGCCATGCAGGTCGGCCGCGGCGGATTCCACTGCGGCGAGCCTGGTCTGAAGCGCTGACGCTGCTTCGGGATCGTGCGTCGAGGGTGTGGCCGCGCCCGCTGCGGATTCGGCAACCGGCGCCTTCTTGCCGACGCTGTTCCAGAGCTTCTTCGCACCGTCAGCAACCTTGGGTGCGTTGCTGATGACCTCGCCCCACGGGACGCTCTTGAGTACGGTGAGCCAGCCGATTGCCATGGGCGATCCTATCGCGTCAGTCGTGGTGCAGTCTGCGGCGCCTCAACCTTCACCCGGCGCCGTGTTCGCTGCGCAGGATTTGCGCTGCCTGAACCATCGCGCGCAGCTTCGCGCTCGCCACTTCGCGCGGCAGGTATTTCATGCCGCAGTCCGGGGCGAGGATGATGCGCTCCTTGGCGACATACGGCAGCGCACGGCGGATGCGCGCCGCCACCACTTCAGGCGTCTCGATCGCCATGTCCGACAGATCGATGCAGCCGACCATGATCTGTTTGTCGGGAAGTTCCGCGAGCACGGAGCAGTCGAGCTTCGATTGCGCGGTTTCGATCGACACCTGGCGGCAAGCGCAGCCGCGCAACTCGGGCAGGAACGAGTAACCGCTCGGCCGCGTGTGGATGATCGCTGCGTAGCCGAAACAGATGTGCACGGCGGTGGTACCCGTGATGCCTTCCAGCGCGCGGTTCAGCGCCTTCAGCCCATACTGACGCGCCTTCTCGGGCCGCGCCTGCATGTACGGTTCGTCGATCTGCACGACGTCAGCGCCGGCGGCGAAGAGGTCGCGGATTTCGGCGTTGACGGCGGCTGCGTAGTCCAGCGCACCTTCTTCCTCGCTCGCGTAAAAATCGTTCTGCGCCTGCTGGAACATCGTGAACGGACCCGGCACGGTGATCTTCACCTGGCGTTGCGTGTGCTGTTTCAGGAACCGCAGGTCCTCGACTTCCACCGCATGGCGGCGCACGATTTTGCCGACGATGCGCGGCACCGGGTTGGGGTGGCCGGAGCGGTCCAGCGCCGTGCCGGGGTTGTCGAGGTCCACGCCGTCCAGCGCCGTGGCGAAGCGGTTCGAATAGCTCTCGCGGCGGATCTCGCCGTCGCTGACGATGTCCAGGCCCGCGTCTTCCTGCGCGCGAATCGCGAGCCGCGTCGCATCTTCCCAGGCCTGCTGCAAGTGCGGCTCGGCGACGCGCCAAAGTTCCTTGGCGCGCACTCGCGGCGGGAAGCGGCCGGAGAGCTTTTCGCGGTCGATCAGCCAGTCGGGTTGCGGGAAGCTGCCGACGATGGTGGTGGGGAAGAGCATGTGATCCTCGTTGATTCAATTTTGTTGAGCGGGAACTGGCCAGGCAATCGTACGCGCAGCGCAGAAGAGGGGCGACGCTTGCTACAGTCTCGCTCATGCCCGACGTTGGATACTCCGGAACGCCGCTGCCGAAGAAGCTCGGCCTCGTACCCGGAATGCGCGTCGTTGCACTGAACGCGCCGTCGGACTATCGGGCGTTCGTCGCGCCCTGGCCCGAGCAAGCGAGCCTGGCCGCGCGCGCCGACGCAAACACGGACCTGGTGCACCTGTTCGTCGTCGAGCGCGCCCTGCTCGCCAAGGAGTCGCAGCGCTTGCGCGAATTGCTCAAACCCGACGCCGTGCTGTGGATTTCCTGGCCGAAGAAGGTCGCCAAGGTGGCCACCGACATCACGGAAGACGTGATCCGCGAAGTCGTGTTGCCGATGGGCTGGGTCGATGTGAAGGTGTGCGCGGTGAGTGCCACCTGGTCGGGGCTGAAGCTGGTGGTGCGAAAGGTGTTGCGATAGTCCTAGCGCAGCAACTGCCAGGGTGGCTCGCAGTCACTCGATCACATCGTCGGCTCGCATCAGCACCACCTTCGGAATCGTGATACCCAGCGCTCGCGCGGCCTTGAGGTTCACGACGAATTCGAAGCGCATGGGTTGCCAGACCGGCAGGTCCGCCGGCTTCGTTCCACGCAGAATGCGCGCTGCGTAGCGCCCAAACTGCCGAAAACCGTCGATGTTGCTCGAGCCATACGACAGCAGGCCCCCAGCGGCAGGGAACTCTCGACCTGCCGCAATGTCGGGCATCTGATGTTCCGCCGCGAGAGCGACGATCAGCGCACGGTGCGCATAGGTGAACGGGTCTTCGGACGTGACGATTGCCTCGGCTCGGTCGCGCTGCAACGCGCCGATCGCCGCACGGAATCCTTCAGCCGCGCTGACGGTCGACGTGGCAACGGTCATGCCCAGCTTGCCGGCAGCCTCGCGCACTTGGGCCAGCTCTTTGTCCTTGCCTGGATTCCTCGGGTCGTACAAAAACCCGATTCGGCGCAGGCTGGGGACCGCATCCGGCGCAGTGACTAAGAATTCCCGGAACGGGGCCGGCCGCCCGAGCGCCGGCCTTGCCCGTTCCGTCGTTCGAACCGCTCACGCCACGTGATGTACCTCCCCCATGCCATACACCGGCGTCGGTATGCCCTCCATGCGCGCCTTCAGTTGCAAAGACAGGAACTGCGAGTAGTGGCGTGACTGGTGCAGGTTGCCGCCGTGGAACCACAGCGCCTCCTGGTGCGTGGGCTTCCACATGTTGCGCAACTCGCCTTCCCACGGCCCGGGGTCCTTCTTCGTGTCCGAGCCCAGGCCCCAGCACTTGCCGACCCTGTCTGCGACGTCCTTGCTGATGAGCTGCGCCGCCCAGCCGTTCATCGAGCCGTAACCGGTGGCGAGCACGATCAGGTCGGCGGGCAGTTCGCTGCCGTCGCTGAACTGGATCGAACGCTCCTTGATGCGCTCCACGCCCACTCCCGTCTTGAGCTTAATCTTGCCGTCGGCCACCAGCTCGCTCGCGCCGACGTCGATGTAGTAGCCCGAGCCGCGCCGCAGGTATTTCATGAACAGGCCCGAGCCGTCTTCGCCGAAGTCGTGCATGAAGCCGGCGCGTCTGAGCCGCTCGTAGAAGTCGGCGTCGCGCCTGGCCATCTCTTCGTACACCGGAATCTGCAGCGTGTGCAGGATCTTGTACGGCAGCGACGCGAAGATCAGATCGGCCTTGTCGGTCGTGACGCCGGCTTTCACTGCGGCGTCGGAATACAAGCCGCCGAGCGCCAGGTCCATCAGCGAGTCCGACCTGGCGACGTGCGTGGACGAGCGCTGCACCATCGTCACGTCGGCGCCGTTTTCCCACAGCGCGGCGCAGATGTCGTGCGCCGAATTGTTCGAGCCGATCACGACGCATTTCTTGCCGCGGTAGCCTTCGGCGCCCGGGTGTTTGCTCGAGTGGTGCAGGTCGCCCTGGAACTTGTCGGCGCCGGGGATCTGCGGCACGTTGGGAACGGCAGACATGCCGGTGGCCAGCACCAGATGCTTGGGCCGCAGCGTGATCGTCGTGCCGCCACGCTCGACCTCGACGCTCCACTCCGCGCTAGCCTCGTCGTAACGCGCGTTCTTCGCGGTGGTGGAACTCCAGTAGTTCAGCTCCATCACCTTCGTGTACATCTCGAGCCAGTCGCCGATCTTGTCTTTCGGCGCGAACACCGGCCAATGGTCGGGGAACGGCAGGTAGGGCAGGTGGTCGTACCAGACGGGGTCGTGCAGGCACAGGCTCTTGTAGCGGTTGCGCCACGAGTCGCCGGGCCGTGGGTTCTTCTCGACGATGATCGTTGGGATTCCCAGGCGCCGCATGCGCGCGCCCAGGCCGATGCCGCCTTGCCCGCCGCCGATGATGACGCAGTACGGCTGGGTCTTGAAGCCCAGTTCGGCCTCTTCCTGCGCGCGGCGTTCGAGCCAGGTCTTGCGGCTCGGGTTGGCGCCGTGGACCACGCCCCTCTCGCGCGCTGCGCCCTTGGCCTCTTCGAAGCCCTTCAGTTCCGTCATGGTTGTCAGCAGCGTCCAGCATTTGCCGCCCATCAGGCGCAGATGGCCGTAGCCGCGCGCGACTTCGGTCTCGAAGCGGATCCACGCTTCCGTCACGCCGCCGGCTTCGGTGGCTTCGCCGTCAATCTGCCAGTGGCTCGGCTTGGCCGGCAAGACGGCGCGCCCGATCATTTCGCGCACCTTCGGCTGGCCTTCGGCGGTGGCGATGTTCCACGTGAACGACACCATATCGCGCCAGTAACTCTCGTCGTTGAACAGCGTTGCGGCCGCCGCGGCGTCGCCACGCGTCAATGCCGAATCGAGTGCGGCCAGCCAGTCGGCCACTTGCGTGGTCGGCGTGTTTTCGCTCATGCTTGTCTCCGGGTGGGTTGCTGAATTGGGTTCATCGCACTCACGCTTTGACTCGTGCGTGCGCGCCCAGTGTGGCACTCATTTCGGCCCGCGTGAAGAGCCTCGTGGCGCGGATCGG
>JANNKM010000080.1:0-15773 GCA_031396305.1 Rhizobacter sp. | reverse complement strand
TCGTGAGTGACGAAGTGGATCCGACGTTCCGATTCATGAGCCTCGATTGGGACGGTCGCATCCGCATGGACTGCTCGTCACCTTATGCCATGCAGCGCCTCATCGGCCTGCGCGACCGCTTCGACGTGGCGTGGGCGTGCGACCCCGATCACGATCGCCATGGAGTCGTCGCTCGCAGCACGGGGCTCCTGAACCCGAATCACTACCTGTCCGTCGCCATTGCGTATCTCTTCGCGCATCGCAGCGGCTGGCGCGGCGATGCAGGCATCGGCAAGACCGCGGTGAGCAGCAGCCTGATCGACCGCGTGGGCGCGAAGGTCGGACGGCGCGTCGTCGAGGTGCCGGTGGGATTCAAGTGGTTCGTCGCGGGCCTGTTCGACGGGTCGTGCTGCTTCGGCGGCGAGGAGAGCGCCGGCGCGAGCTTCCTGCGCCGCGACGGAAGCGTCTGGACCACCGACAAGGACGGCTTGATCATGAACCTGCTGGCGGCCGAAATCACGGCGCGCACAGGCCGCGACCCCGGCGAGCATTACCGCGAGCTGGCCGAGCGGTTCGGCGCGCCGCACTACGTGCGCATCGACGCACCCGCCACGCCCGAGCAGAAGGCGCGGCTCGCGGCGCTGTCGCCCGGCGACGTCGCCGCGTCGGAGCTCGCGGGCGAGCCGATCACGGCCAAGCTCACCGCGGCGCCCGGCAACGGAGCGCCAATCGGCGGCCTCAAAGTGACCGCGCGCAGCGGCTGGTTCGCGGCGCGGCCGTCGGGTACCGAGAACATCTACAAGATCTACGCCGAGAGCTTCATCGATCCCACGCACCTCGACGCGATCGTGCACGAGGCGCGGGAAATCGTGAACGAGGCGCTACGAAGGGGTGACCCGTGAGGGCGACACAGAAGCTCCACGACCTCGGGCAGAGCCTCTGGCTGGACAACATCACGCGAGAAATGCTCGATCGCGGTACGCTCGGGCGCTACATCGCCGAGCTCTCCGTCACGGGCCTCACCTCCAACCCCACGATCTTCGACCACGCGATCGCGAAGAGCTCCGCCTACGACGCCGCGATCCGCATCCATCACGAGAGCGGCAAGCGCGGAGAGCAGGTCTTCTTCGAGCTCGCCCTCGAAGACCTCACGCGCGCGGCCGATCTGTTCCGCCCGATCTACGAGCGCACGAACGGCGTCGACGGCTGGGTCTCGCTCGAGGTGTCCCCGCTGCTCGCGAACGACACCGAGAGCACGATCGCGGAGGCCAAACGGCTGTTCGAGCGCGCGGCGCGGCCGAACCTGTTCATCAAGATCCCGGGGACCGCGCAGGGCGTGCCCGCGATCGAGGAGGCGATCTTCGCGGGCGTCCCCGTCAACGTGACGTTGCTCTTCTCGCGCGAGCACTCCCTCGCCGCGGCGGAGGCGTTCGTGCGCGGCATCGAGCGCCGCGTGGACGCGGGGCTGCGGCCCGACGTGGCCTCCGTGGCTTCGCTGTTCGTGAGCCGCTGGGACGCGGCGGTCGTCGGGAAGGTGCCCGCAGCGCTCGAAAATCAGCTCGGCATCGCCGTGGCGAAGCGCACGTACAAGGCGTATCGCGATCTGCTCGCCTCGGATCGCTGGCTCAGGCTTGCTGGCGCGGGCGCCCGGCCGCAGCGCCTGCTCTGGGCCAGCACCGGCAACAAGGATCCCGCGGCACCGGACACGCTCTATGTCGAGGCACTCGCGGCTCCCGACACGATCAACACGATTCCGGACAAGACCCTGCTCGCCTTTGCCGACCACGGCAAGGTCGGCGCCACTCTGCCCGCCGACGGTGGCAACGCCGAGGCCGTGTTGGAGGAGTTCAGACGCGAAGGTGTCGACACCGCAGCACTCGCCGCGCGCCTGCAAACCGAAGGCGTCGAGGCGTTCGCGAAATCGTGGAGCGCCCTGCTCTCGCGGATCAGGGAAAAGGGTTCGCAGCCGAGGGCGTAAACCAGCCCGACGGCGCACCCGAGCAACCCCGCGACTGGCCGGCGCCGCCGTCGCGCCGCGAGGGACTTG
Source organism: Rhizobacter sp. (assembly GCA_031396305.1). Lineage (GTDB taxonomy): Bacteria > Pseudomonadota > Gammaproteobacteria > Burkholderiales > Burkholderiaceae_C > JAEMQF01. The sequence continues at coordinate 13,747 of JANNKM010000080.1, read as the reverse complement.
TTCAGCGTTGCCTCAATACCCGATCGCCGCCCCATCGCTGCGCGGATCCGACCCACCATAGCGCAGGCCGCTTTCAGCATCGATCGTGATGCCATGCGCGTGGCCGGCGAGTTCATGCCAGTCGCCCCAGCGGTCCAGCGGGTGGCAGCGGCGCGCGAGTTCATCGATCGTCTGCGCCGGAAAACGCGCTTCGATGTGCAAGGTGTCGCGCGCTTCGCCGAGCGCGAAGCGCCCCGACAACCAGCGCGGCGCTTCCACCGCTTCCTGGATGTTGAGCCCGAAGTCGATCATGTTGACGTAGGTCTGCGCGTGAATCTGCGGCTGGCCGTCGGCGCCCATGCAGCCGACCACACCCCACAGTCTGGCGTCGCCGAGATTGTCTTGACGAAACGCGAGTGACGCAATCAGCGTGTGCAGCGGCGTCTTTCCCGGAGCCAGGCAGTTCGGGTGCTGCGGATCGAGCGAAAAATAGGCACTGCGGTTTTGCAGCACCACGCCGGTGTTGCCGGCGACGACACACGAGCCGAACACGCCGTACAAGCTGTTGATGAGCGCGGCCGCATTGCCTTGGGCGTCGACCGCGGCGATGAACACGGTGTCGCCCTTCAGGCTGCCGCCGGAAGGAATCTTGTCCCACGGCAGCGCGCGCTGCGGGTCCATGAGGGCGCGCCGCGCGTCGGCGTAGTCCTTCGAGATCAGGCGCTGCATCGGCACGTCGGCGAACTTCGGGTCGGCGAGGTGCTGGTCGCGGTCGTGATAGGCGATTTGCTTGGCCTGCACCATCAGGTGCACATGGTCGGCGCCGAGGTAGGCGCGCTTGTGCAGCTCGAAGGGCTCGAGCAGGTTCAGCATTTCCAGCACCGTGAAACCTTGCGTCGGCGCCGGTGTTTCATAGATCGTCACGCCGCGGTACGTGCCGTGCAACGGCTCGCCCCAGCGAGCGCTTTGTGCCTTCAGGTCGCCGGCGGTGAAGAAGCCACCGCGCTCGTTGGAAAAGCGCGCGAGTTCACGGCCCACATCGCACCCGTAAAAACCGGCGTGCCCACCCTGCGCCAATGCGCCCAGGGTGCGCGCCAGGTCGGGATTGCGCAGCACGGCACCCGCGCGTGGTGCCTTGCCCTGCGGCAGGAAGATTGCCGCCGACTCGGGGTGCGGTGCAAGCTCGGCGGCCGTCGCTTCGATCCAGCCCGCCAGGCGCTCCGTCACCGGAAAGCCGTCGCGTGCATAGCTTGTCGCGGCTTCGAGGTTGCGCGCCAGCGGCAGGCGGCCGAATTCGCGGTGCGCTTCGATCCAGCTCGACACCGCGCCTGGCGTCGTCAGCGTCGCGGGCAAGACGCCGCGAAACGGCACTTCGCTGTGGCCGCGCTCGCGAAACCACGCCGCATCGGCGCTCGCCGCGGCGCGCCCGCCGCCGTCGAGGTAGCGCACGGCGTTCGTCTTGGTGTCGTAGATCAGCCAGAACGCATCGCCGCCTAGGCCCGTCATGTGCGGGTAGAGCACGGCGAGCGTGCTGCTCGCGGCGATCGCGGCGTCCACCGCCGAGCCTCCCGCACGCAGTACGTCGACGCCTGCCGCCGAGGCGAGCGAATGCGGGCAGGTGACCATGCCCGAAGGCGCCATCGTCACAGGACGGCCGGTGGTGATGTTCATGGTGTGGAGTCAAGTTGCTTGTTGGCGCAGTATCGGTGAACGGCGCGGCGCAACGTGCGCCGCCCTGTCCTGGCAAGACGCGGGCAAGATCCGGGCATCATTGGGCCGTGCTCTCTCATTTCACCCGGCATTCATTGGCGCGGCGCGCCGCGCACTGGAGTCCCACCACGCGCGGCCTGCTCTGGGTCTGCGCCGCGGGCTTCCTGTTCAGCCTGCTCAATGCATTGATGCGGCTGCTGGCGCTGAAGGTCGATCCGTTCCAGTCGCAGTTCCTGCGCTACTTCTTCGGCCTGGTCGTGCTGCTGCCGATCGTGCTGCACCGGGGTATCGCCGCCTACCGGCCGCGCCAGGTGGGCGGCCAGTTCGCGCGCGGCGCGCTGCACACGGTGGGGCTGTGCCTGTGGTTCATCGCGCTGCCGAAGATCCCGCTGGCCGACATGACGGCGATCGGCTTCACGACACCGATCTTCATCATGATCGGCGCCTATGTGTTCTTTCGCGAGGCGATGCGCTGGGAGCGCTGGCTCGCGACCGCGATGGGTTTTGCCGGCGTGTTGATCGTCGTGGGCCCGCAGCTCTCGGGCAGCGGCGGCGCCTACCACCTCGTGATGCTCGCCTCGGCACCGATGTTCGCCGGTTCGTTCCTGCTCACCAAGGCGCTGACCCGGCATGAGACGGCCGGCGTCATTCTCGTGTGGCAAGCGATCACGGTGTCGCTGCTGAGCCTGCCGCTCGCGCTGCTGAACTGGCAGGCGATCGACGCCTGGCAGTGGGCCGGTTTTGCGCTCTCCGGGCTGCTGGGCAGCGCCGGCCACTATTGCCTGACACGCTCGTTTGCCGCCGCCGACATCTCAGCCACGCAGTCGGCGAAGTTTCTCGATCTGATCTGGTCGGCGCTGATGGGCTTCCTGCTGTTCACAGATGTGCCGAGCCAGACCACGCTGATCGGCGGCACGCTGATCTGCGCCGCGACGCTCTGGGTGGCGCGGCGCGAATCGCGCGGTGCCAGCCGCGAAGGCGCCGCAGCCGCGCGAGGGTAGCGCGGCTGCGCTGCGGCAGCTCGGACGCGGCTTCGTGTCGGCGGCTCGACGCAGTCGTGCAGGCAGTCAGGACGCATCCCGAGGGTATCCACGAGACGACCGCCGCGACCTGCCGGCTAGAGTACCGCTACGGTAGGCGCTTCATTCGGCGCGCCGTGCGGCCCATCACCCGATGCAGGTCAGTCCGCCCACACCGGAGCAGCACTTGGAAGGAAAAACGATCCGAAATGCGCCACCCGCCAGCCACGCGCCGGGAGTGGGCGCATCGTGGGCGATCGTCGACGCGCACCAGCATTTCTGGGACCCGGCACTGAACTACTATCCATGGCTGTGCGACGAACCGCTGGTTCCCTTTCGCTACGGTGACTATCGGCCGATCCGGCGCCGCTACCTGCCGCCCGACTACCGCGCCGACGCCGTGCCGTATCACGCCGAAAAGTCGGTCTACGTCGAGGCCGAGTGGAACCCGGCCGACCCGGTGGGCGAGATGCGCTACATCGACAGCATGCGCCGCGAACATGGTTTGCCGACCGTCGCGGTCGCTCAGGCCTGGCTCGATGCCCCCGATGCGAGCACCGTGCTGGAAGAGCAGGCCGCATTTTCCTTCGTGCGCAGCATTCGGCACAAGCCGCGTGCAAACCGCGCGCCGCTCGACGCTGCGCCGGGCGGCATGAACGATGCGCGCTGGCGCGCTGGTTTTGCCCATCTTGCGCGCAGCCATCTGCGCTTCGATTTGCAGACACCGTGGTGGCACCTGCACGAGGCGGTGCGCCTCGCGACGGATTTCCCGCACACGCTGATCATCCTCAACCACACCGGCTTGCCCGCCGATCGTAGCCCCGAGGGTCTGGCCGGCTGGAAGCGTGCGTTGGCGACGTTGGCCACCTGCCCCAACGTCGCCGTCAAGATTTCCGGCCTCGGCCAGGCCGGCCAGGCTTGGAGCGTTGCCGCCAACGCCGACATCGTGCGCCGCGTGATCGACCTGTTCAGTCCGGCGCGTTGCATGTTCGCGAGCAACTTCCCGGTGGACAGCCTGTGCGCGAGTTTCGCGACGATCTTCGATGGCTTTCGCAGCATCGTGTGCGACATGTCGGCAGACGAACAGCGCGGCCTGTTTCGCGACAACGCGATCCGCATCTACGCCATGGAGTGACGCGGTGACACCCTTTCGCATCGGTTATGTCGGTGTCGGCCTGATGGGTCTGCCGATGCTGACTCGCCTGGTCCGCCTGGGTTACCCCGTCACGGCGTACGACGTGTTGGCACGGCAAAATGACGCCGCGCGCGCGGCGGGCGCACAGCTCGCGGCCAGCCCCGCCGACACGGTGCTCGGCGCCGATGTCGTGCTGCTCAATCTGCCTACCACCGAATCGGTGGATGCCGCGGTGTTCGGCCCACGCGGTATCGCCAGCGCGCTGCAACCACCGCAACTGCTCGTAGACTTCTCGACCATCAAAGTCGACAGGGGCCGCGCATTCGCACAGAAGTTGCGCGAGAGCACCGGCTGCGGCTGGGTCGACGCGCCGGTCTCCGGCGGCCCGCCCGCATCCGCCGCCGGAACGTTGACCGTGATGGCCGGCGGCGACGCGGCGGACATCGCACGCCTCGCACCCTTGATGGCCGACGTGGCGGCGCGCTGCACACACATGGGGCCGAGCGGCAGTGGCCTCGCGGCAAAGATGGTCAACCAGTTGATCGTCGGCTGCACGCACGCCGTGCTTGCCGAAGCGCTGGTCCTGGCCGAGGCCGCCGGCATCGACGCCGCGCGTTTACCTGAATGCCTGGCCGGAGGCCACGCCGACGGCACGCTGTTGCAAAAGCTCTACCCGCGCATGGCCGCGCGCGACTTCGCGCCGCAAGGCTACGCGCGTCAGTTGCTGAAGGACCTGGAGATGCTCAACGAGTTCGCCGCGGGCATGAAGGCCCCTCTGCCGATGAGCGGCAATGCGTTGTCGCTCTACCGTATGCTCGTGCATCTCGGCCATTCCGAACTCGATACTTCGGCAGTGTTCAAGCTCTACGAACGCGGCGCGCAGTCAACCGGCTCCGAACGAGTCAATCACCACGGGCCCGCGGCCCATCATCCGAAGGACGCACTGCCATGACGTTTTCGTACTCCGCTTATCCGCCCGCAACCGCGATTGCCGCGCTGCTGCTGGCATCCAGCGCCGTGATGGCGCAAGTCAAGATCCGCTACGCCCACGTCGGTGTGGCCAACGCGCCGCAGACGCTGTACGCCGATGAAGTGGCCAAGCTGGTGAAGGAGCGCACCGGCGGCAGGATCGAGATCACGGTGTTCGCGAATTCGCAGCTCGGCGGTGTCGGCGAGATGGTCGACGGCGTCAAGTCGGGTGCCATCACGATGGGGCATCACGACTTTGCGTCGCTCGGCAAGATCCTGTCGACGACCGCCGTGTTCAACACGCCGTTCGTCTACCGCGATCCGGAGCACAGCCTGCGCGCCACCGACGCGCGCATCTCGCCCGCGCTGCGCGAGATCAACCAGCAGCTCGTCGAGAAAGGCAACATGCGCATCGTCGGCAGCTTTTTCCAGGGCACGCGCGAATTGACGTCCAAGGAAAAGGTTCTGTCGATCAAGGACATGCAGGGCAAGAAGTACCGCGGCGTGCCCGTGAAGTTGTGGTCGTCGATGATCACCGGCATGGGCGCGGTGGCTACGCCGGTCGAGGTGTCGGAGCTCGCCACGGCACTCGCCACCGGCCTGGTCGTCGGCCAGGAAAACCCGCTGCCGAACATCTTCAACCTCAAGCTTTACGAAGTACAGAAGTACGTGATGATGACGAACCACATGCAGTCGGTACTGGCCGTGTTCGTCAATGAAAAGGCGTGGGCAGCGATTCCCGCGGGTGACCGCAAGATCCTGGAAGACACGATGGCCGAAGTCGGCAAGAAGACGCTCGACTGGGACCGCGAGACTGCCGCCAAGTACCGCAAGGACCTCGAAGCGAAGGGCATGGTGTTCATCGAAGAAAAGGACGGTCTGGACGTCGAAGGCTTCCGCAAGGCCGTGCTCTCGCAAGTGGCTAAAGACTTCCCCGACTGGACAGGCTACATCGAGCAGATCCGCGCGGTGAAATGACGAAGCTGCTGGCGAGTGTGCGCACGGGCGTGCGCTGGGTCAGCTTCGTGCTGCTGGCCCTGCTCGTGCTCACGCCGCTCGCGCAAGTGGTGATGCGCGGCGTGTTCAACGTGCCAATGGCCGGCGCGGAGGAGTTGGCGCGTTACTTCCTGATCAGCCTCACCTTCATTGCCGCGGCGTACGTGACCGAACAAGGCGGGCAGATCCGCATGGAAGAATTCCAGAGCCTGTTGGCGCCGCGACTGCGGTGGTTGCTGCAATTGGCGATCGAACTCGCCGGCGTGGCGATGTTCGTGGTGCTGCTCGTTGCGGCGGTCATCACGATCGCGAACAACCTGAGCAACCAGACCGCGACGCTCGAGATGCCGTTCTGGCTGTTCATGGGCCCGTTGGCGCTGGGCTCATTGCTGTTGGTCGTGGAAACCGTGGCGATGTTCGTGCACACGCTCAAGCGCCGCCGCCCCGAAGACAAACAGACGGTTCTGAGCTGAAAGGATCGCAGGGGGTTCGCGGTGCAAGGCTTGTTTGTCGTCCTCGCATTCCTGGCGCTGTTCGTGCTGGGCTTTCCCGTGGTGCTCGCGATCGGCATCCCGTGCATCGTCTACATGTTTGCGCATGGGTTGCCGATGGAGCTGGTGGCGCAGCGCACGCTGTACGCGCTCGATTCGTTTCCGCTGGTGGCCGTGCCGGTGTTTCTGTTCGTCGGCAGCTTGATGAACAGCGCCGGCATTTCGCGCTACATCTACCAGTTCGCCGACACGGCGACGGGCCGCCTGCCCGGCGGCCTGGCGCAGGTGAACATCTTCGGCAGCCTGATCTTCGCCGGCATGTCGGGCTCGGCGCTGGCCGACATCGGGGGCCTGGGTCGCATCGAGATCGACGCGATGCGCGACAAGGGCTTCAAGCCCGCGTTCGCCGCCGCGGTGACGAGCGCCTCGGCGATCGTCGGGCCGATTTTTCCGCCGTCGATACCACTCATCATCTACGGCACCGTGACCGGCGTATCGGTGATCCAGTTGCTGCTGGGCGGCATCGTGCCCGCGCTGCTGTGCGTGGTGATGTTGATGCTGACGACGGGCTGGCTCGCGACGCGCCGCAACTACCCGCGCGCGCCGCGTGGGCCAACGCGCGCCGAACTGTGGCGCGACTTCAAACCCGCGTTTCCCGCCATCATGGCGCCCGTGATCCTGATTGCCGGAATGCTCGCGGGGTTTTTCACGCCCACCGAGATCGCCGCGGTGACGGTGCTTTACGCAATCCTCATCAGCAGCCTGTTCTACCGCGAACTCACGTGGGCCGGCGTCGTCAGCGCGGCGTTCGAGACGATTCGCGCCTCTGCGGGAATCTTGCTCATCGTCGCGGTTGCGGCGCTGTTCGGCTGGATTCTCTCGGTCGAGCAGGTACCGCAACGCCTGACCAGCCTGATGCTGTCGATCTCGAGCAACCCGTACACGCTGCTGCTCATCGTGAACCTGTTGCTGCTGCTCGTGGGCATGTTCCTCGACAGCACGACGGCGATTCTGGTGATCGCACCGATCATCGCCAAGCCGCTGGTCGCCGCGGGCGTGGACCCGGTGCATCTGGGCATGGTCGTCGTGTTCAACCTGATGGTCGGCTTGCTGACGCCGCCGATGGGCCTGGCGCTGTTCCTTGTCGCCGACATTGCGAAAGTGACGATGAAAGACGTGCTCAGGGAAATGCTGCCCTACTACGTGCCGCTGATCGTCACGTTGCTGCTGATCACTTACGTGCCTGCATTGACGACCTGGATCCCCCGCCTCGCGCTGGGGCCGTGACACCGCGCCTGTTGACGACCCATTTCGCGAGGAGATTGCCTTGAACGCCACCGCCCAACCCAAGCGCCCGATCATCGCCCTGGCGATGGGCGACCCCGCCGGCATCAGCCCGGAACTGACCGCAAAAATTGTCGCACTTGACGAAGCTCGCACCGCGGCGCGCATCCTCGTGATCGGCGACAAGCGCGTCTTTGATGCAGGCGCGGCGGTCGCCAAGGTCGCGTCCGACGTCGACGTCATCGGCGCGCGCGATGTGATCCCCGCCGCGTGGCAGCGCCCGGTGTTCATTGACCTGAAGCACCTCGACCCGGCGGCCATCCAACGCGGCGTCGCCTCCAGAGCCGGCGGGGAATTCGCGCTCGCCAACTACGGCCATGCGCTGAAGCGCGTCGCGGCGGGCCAGGCGCAAGCGGTGTGCTTCACGCCGTTCAACAAGCAGGCGATGCGGCTCGCGCTGTCGAGCTATGACGACGAAATCGGCTTCACCGCGCAGACGCTGAGCATCACGACCGCGGCGACAGAGTTCAACATCCTCGATCGGCTCTGGAACGCGCGCGTCACGTCGCATGTGCCGCTGTCGCAAGTGGCCTCACTGCTCACCATCGATGCGGTCGTCAACGCGCTGGAGCTGACCGACAAATCGCTGCGCGCCGCGGGCTTCAACCCACCGCGCATCGCCGTTGCGGGCCTGAACCCGCACGCCGGCGACGGCGGCAACTTCGGCCGCGAAGAGCTCGACGTGATCGGCCCCGCGGTCGAAAAGGCGCGCGCTCGCGGCATTCCCGCCGAAGGCCCCTACCCGGCCGACACCGTGTTCGTGCGCGCGCGCAGCGGCGCGTTCGACGCGGTGCTGACGATGTACCACGACCAGGGCCAAATCGCGATGAAGCTGATGGGGTTCGACCGTGGCGTCACGCTGCTGGGCGGCTTTCCCTTCCCGATCTGCACCCCGGCGCACGGCACGGCCTACGAAATCGCCGGCCAGGGCATTGCCAATCTTGGCGCCACACGCGCCGCGCTGTTGCTCGCCGTGGAGATGGCGCTGCGCATCAAGTGATCGCCTCTCGCGTTGCCCCGTCTTGCAGTCATCGGCAGGACCCGCGCCGCGTCGCCGCGGTGCCCGAGATCGCGCATCAGGTCAGCGCGGGTTTGCCACCCGGCCCCCAGCTCGACTCGGGCATGGCCCGCGCGTCGCGCGCGCCCCAGTGACCCTGCGCCACCTGGTGCAGGAAGTCGTCGAGCAGCTGGTTGAACGCCCGCGGCTCTTCCAGGTTCACGGCGTGGCCGGTCTTCGGCACGCAGTGCGCCATGCCGAAGTGCAGCGTCGCGAACGCGCCCATCGAGCAGCCCACGATGTGCGCGCGGTCGATGCGCAGCGCGTCGAGCACGCAAAGCATGTCTCGACTCCCGCTCAGCTTTTTGTATGTCATCCCGGCGCACGCCGGGATCCACCCTCAACTCACTACCCCGGATCCCGGCCTTCGCCGGGATGACAGTTGCTCAGGCCTTGCAGCCCTGCAACTGTTTGCTGTAGGTCGCCGCGGTTTGCACCACCGCGCTGCGCGGGCTCTTGCTCTTCGCGTTCGCGCCGCGCTCCAGCAACAGGCGCGACTCGTATTTTTCGAAGAAAGTCTGGAACATCTCCGCGCCCAGCGTGCCCACCGCATGCAGCTCGTCGCGCGCCGCATTCCACTCCAGCACGATCATCGCCAGCGGCTGCGGCGCCGGGCCGCTGATGACCTTGCCGCCCTGCGTGGGGTCGTAGCGCGAGTTGTCGCCGCAGCAATGCACCACATGCGCGGGCTCATTCGCCTGCCCTTTGCGGATGTTGATGAAGCTGATCTCCGGCGTCGGGTACATCAGCTTGTGCGCACAGATCGCCGAATACGCGACGATGTTGTGCTGCGGGCCGCTGCCCGCCAGCGATTCATAGCGCTGCTGCTTGGCGTCGCTCAAGCCCACCGGCGCTGCAGCGCGCGGCAAGGCCATCAGGAACACCGGCGTGGCCTCGAAGGGATAGTTGAAGATGTAGGGCTCGCCGGCAGGCAACTGCGCACTCTTGAAGGGCCGCCCCGTCTTGTCGGTCAACAGGGTCCGGCTGTATTCACGCAACGCCGGCGGCGTTTGCCCCCGCGCCAGAGTCACCGGCCCGCTCAGGCAGGCCGCGCCCAGACAGACAGCCCACTGAAGGACATCGCGCCGATCGGGCAGCGCGCAGTGGCGCGCGTCCGCTGGCGACGGAGATGGATTCATGCTTGCCCCCCTGCTGAATTGCTTCTGAACCTTGCGAAAATTAGCATGAAGGACGGTTTTGATCAACCGAATCGCGGTGGGCCGGTGCGGTGCGCGCGACCGTCGCAAGAACTCACTGCGCTGCCTTCGACGCCCACCATGCGACGACTGCGCTACAGTCGTCGCATGCGAACCATAGGTCGAGCGCTGCCTGAGTTGACGCGCCTCCCGCACGCCGAGGCACTACGCCGCGCCGCACTGCACCAAAGCGCAGGACGCGCGCTGACACGCATTTCCAGCACCGGCATCGCACAAGGCGTGTACCGGTTCAAATCGCAAGAAGACGCAGACGCCCAGGTCGATGAGGGGCGGGCCCGCGTGATGGCGTTGAACGCGGCGCTGGCCATCGGCAAGCGATGAGCCAGCCGAGCGACGGTGAGCGTAAAGTCGCTCGACCGGCCAGCGTTGACGACCTGAAGATGCTGCTGGGTGCGCTCCAGGAAGAAGGCGTCGACTATGTGCTGATCGGCGGCTACGCGTTGTACGCCCTCGGCTACGAACGCGGCACCACCGACATCGACCTGCTGCTGCGACCGACACGTGAGCAAGGCGAGCGCACCCGACGCGCGCTGTTGCGCCTGCCCGACCAGGTGGCGAGCGAGTTGGACCCGGCATGGTTTGACGAAGGCGAAACGATCCGGGTGGCCGACGCCTTCGTCGTGGATCTGATGTTCAGCGCGTGCGGCGAATCCGTCGAGTCTTTGCGGCCGCACATCGTGAGCATTGCTTTCGACGGCGTTGAAGTGCGAACCCTGGACCTCGAAGGCCTGCTCAAGACCAAACAGACATCGCGCGACAAGGACAGGCTCGATCGGGTGATTCTCGAACGCGCGATCGAAACGCTGAAACAAAAAACCCCCCGCGCCTGACGTAACCAGCCCGTCTTGATTGCCAAAGCGTAGACCGAGGTGGGTGTTGCGAGGTAGGTCTCGCCCTCGACCAAATCTGCCTTCTTCGGCACTCGACCCATGCCGATTGTGAACGCCTGTTGGCTGGATGCATGCTTTGAATGCGACGGTTGGCGCGGCAAAGCACATCCAGGCAGGCCGCAGCGCTTCGCTGGAGCGGCCTCTGCTTCGCTCCGACTCCCTTGCGATGCTCGGTCTTGCGGCCCCGTCGCAGAACTCGCTTCGTTCGCTGCCATGAGCGGACAACGAGCGTCGGCTCTGGGCGAAGTGGTATCGGTTCTCCGACCTGAACATCACAGACACCCATCCAATCCGACGCGGCGTGCGTCTTCGCTAGAATTTCGACATGTTCCGTCGTTGGTTTGCCCTGGTTCTGCTTGTGCTGCAATTGCAGCCGGCGCTTGCCCTCGTGCCTGGACAAGTCGGCAGCTTGACGCTGGAGATCGAACACGCCTTGGTGCACCAGTCGGGCGAGGGTCATCATCACGACAACACGCTGGCCTTTCAGCTCGATGAAGACGGCGCTGCACTGCCGCACGCCCATCATGACGCGGGACACCACTCAGCGCTGCCGCTCAGCTTCTTGGACCTGCGCGTGCCATCGGGGGAACCCTCTGCGCTCGTGACATTCCTTGGTGGCCGACTGCCGGATCCTCATCTCGAAGGGCCGTTGCGCCCGCCCCGGTCTACCGTGTGATGTACCGGCTGCGACCTGAATACGTCGCAGCCCATCCTGCATCCAGTCGCCTGCCTGTGCCCGTCTGCGCCTGAAGAGCGCCTATCCGGGTTCCTTCGCTGCCAGGCCGTCACAGGCACGGGCGAACTCACACACGGAGTTCCATGACCAAATTGCTCTCGCTGCGCGGCCTGTGGGTGGCCGTGCTCATGCTCGCGCCGTCTCTGCTATGGGCGCACGGCATCTCACCCGAAGACCGCCAGCGCATGCTGGATGGCGGGAACCTGCAATACATCGGGCTGGGTGCCACCCACATGCTCACCGGGTACGACCACTTGCTGTTCCTGTTCGGGGTGATCTTCTTCCTGACGACCTTCAGGGACGTGGCCAAGTTCGTCACCGTCTTCACGTTCGGCCACTGCATCACGCTGATCTTCGCGACCTTCTATGGCATCACGTGGAACTACTTCCTCATCGATGCGGTGATCGCCGTGAGCGTGATCTACAAGGGCTTCGACAACATCGGAGGCTTCCAGCGGATCTTCGAGATGGAGAAGTCCCCCAGCCTGCTGGGTGCGGTGTTCGGTTTCGGCCTGCTCCACGGCTTCGGACTGTCCACGCGCCTTCAGCAACTGCCCCTGGGAGACGACTCGATGGGGATGCTGCTTCGCATCCTCAGCTTCAACGTCGGCGTGGAGCTGGGTCAGATCGCCGCCCTGGCCGGCATGGTCGCCGTGCTGGCCTGGTGGCGCCACACCCACTCGTTCCGCCGAATCAGCCACGCCGCCAACCTGGCGCTGATCGTGGCAGGCGCGCTGCTCATGCTGATGCAACTGCACGGCTACCTGCACGACACCGACCCGAACGGCTTCCGCTTCCCGGCGGAGGAACACCGTCACATCCATGAAGACATGGATGTCGAGAAGTCGGTGGACTCGTCCCGCAACAAGCTCTGATGTTCCTTTCCCACCCGCCCTTTCTACCGGAGTTCTCACATGAAATCGACCTTCATCGCCTCGGCCTTCGCTGCCTCCCTGTTCGCTTCGATCGGCGCCTACGCGGGTGCCGATGCCAGTTGCCACTTCCACGGCAGCAAGCCGGCTGCAGAAGCCACCGTCATCCAATGCGCCACCCGGTACAAGGACAAGCTCGTCGAAGGCGGCAAGCTGGAGAAGTCCTGGCAAGCCGTCTCCAAGGTCGACAAGCTGGAACAGATCGACGGCAAGCGCAGCAAGGAGTGGAAGTTGAGCTTCAAGAATCCTGCCGCGGCAGACAGGACCAAGGACACGCTGTACCTCTTCTACACGCTGCCGGGCAACTTCATCGCCGCGAACCACACCGGACAATAGGATGATGAAGGCAGCCTGACACGGTCCCGCGATCCGAGGTGGCTTGCTCGCCTTGTTGGTGGCCTGCTCGGTGCCACGGCGACCACCGTGCTAGCTCTGGTGCTGGGCGAGCTGCTGCCCTCAATGGCGGCCGCGTTGGCGCTGTTCGCCATTGGCGCCAACGGCTACAGCCTGAGCCTGCGCTTCTACCTGCTGGCCCAGCGTGCCTTCGGTGCCGCGCGCACGGGTTCCGTTTTTGCCTTCGCACCCTTCATCGGCGCTGTCTTTGCTGTCTCGCTCGGAGACCGGTCAGCCAGCTGAACGACGGCACTGGGCGGCGCGCTGATGTTGGCCGGTGTGGTGTTGCATTTGGCCGAGTCACCTGGCCATGAACATGCCCATGAAGCGCTGGAGTATGAGCACGCGCATCGACACGACGATAGCCACCACGACCATGCTCACGACCCCGATGCCCGCCGGCGAACACAGCCATCGGCATCAACATCGGCTGCTGCGGCACGTGCATGACCATCTGCCCGATGCCCATCACGCACATCCGCACTGAGGGCAGCCTGGCCGCATCACCAGCTCACAGGACACCACCGACGACATGAGAGGCCACGGCGCGCACTCACGAGCCTTGAATGTCGGCTTGGGTGAAATGGCATCAGACCGCTATGGGTCGCATGCTGTCGACCAGCTCGGCGCGATCAACAGCCGATGGCCGAGCCCCGACCGCCGATGAAACGCAAGTCCAGCCAACCGTGGCAGCGCGGCAGGCGGTACCCGCAGGGGGCGATTTCTGGGGCTTTGATCCGCGCAGGCCTGGGGACGCTGGCACGCTCAATCGAAATTCAGGTACCGCGATCGCGACGGATACACGCCGCCTGCGGTTGATCCTTCAACAAGCTCGAATCGCCATCACCCCACCACCCCCGCCCGCCCCAGCATCGCATG
>JANNKM010000068.1:0-2767 GCA_031396305.1 Rhizobacter sp. | reverse complement strand
ATCCTGCTGGTCGAGTACGCGATCATGGCGCGGCGCGAACACGGCATGAACCGCTGGGACGCGCTGCTCGACGCCTGCCACAAGCGCGCCCGCCCGATCGTGATGACCACCATCGCGATGGGCGCCGGCATGCTGCCGATCGCGGTCGGCTTCGGCACCGACCCGAGCTTCCGCGCGCCGATGGCGATCGTCGTGATCGGCGGGCTGATCACGAGCACGTTTCTGAGCCTGCTCGTGATCCCGGTGCTGTTCACCTACGTGGACGACGTGGTGCAGCGATTCCAGAAGCTGTTCCGCCGGCGACACCACGAGCCGGACGCGAAGCCTGCGATTCCTGCGCCGGAGTCGGGCCATTGAGCGGCGGGCGCGCTTGGGGTAGGGGCATGTGTCGCGATCGGCGCAAGTCGCTGGGGACAGCGGCTACTGGCGACGAACGAAGAGTCACCCCGTGCAGCGGCGCCGGCGAGGCCGCCGGCGGCCGGTGACCTTCCGGCGCGTGTGCCTTCGGCTTGCGTCGTGCGCGTGCGCTGCGGCATCAAGCGCGCCTCAACTCCTCGCGAATCGTCCTGCGGACCACACCCTCAAGGCTATCGGCCTGAATCGTCTGCTTCAGCGCTTCATTGATCAAGGTCTGGTAGCCGCGCTCGCCGGCTCTGGCCTTGAAGTGCTCGATCACCGCCGCGTCGAGGAAGATGTTGACGCGCTGCTTGTTCGGCAGCACCGCGCCGGTGGCGCCACGCTTGCGCAGAACCAATTTGCCCGCGGCGATATCGACACGTCGCAAAGGCGCGTCACCCCGCGCGTCAGTTGAAGTTTTCACGGTAGATGCTTTGCTCATGTCGGTCTGCCTTGCGCATCGAAATGATGCGGATGTGGTTCTCGGTCTCCGCCGTCGCGATCACGACCAGCGTGTCGCCCAGCGGCCCCAGCGTCACGAATCGTTCGTCGCCGTAGGCGAAGCGCCGGTCCTCGAAGGTCACGGTCTGTCCTGACTCGATCACTTGTTGTGCATCGCCCAAGTCAAACCCGTGCTTCTTCAGGTTGCTCGCTCGCTTGGCGGGGTCGAAGCTGTAGCGCACCCTGGCAGTGTGTGTATATCGGTGTGTATTGTCAAGCAGTTGACCCCTTGGCGACGCCCTCGCTGACCAGCGCGGCGCTTCGAGCGGCTGCCGCGGCGGCGCCGACACGGCCCGGGCGCCGCGTTTGCGGTGGTGCCGGCTCGAACGCCGCAAGGGTCAGGCCGCGCAGGCTCGGCTCCAGCGCGCCATCGCGCAACTCCTGTACGGTGGCGCACCACCCAGGGAGCACCCCAGGAAACTCGCATCTTTCGGAACCGGCCGCTGACGGACTACCGCCCTGATCTGCTTCAACGCAAGCCGACATCAACCCAGCGGCGCCGCCCATCCCATCCAACGCTTCGGCAAAGGCGGTGCATAGTCGCCGCGCTTTTCCGTCTTAAGGCCGAGCGCCACCAGCGCCTCGGCGAACTTGACCGCCGCCGACACGCCGTCGATCACCGGCACGCCCAGGCGCTGCTGCAACGTGGCGCACAGCGCCGCCATGCCGCCGCAGCCCAGCACGATGGCGCCACTGCGGTCGCGGCTCAGTGCGTCGCGCGCCGCGGCTTCGATCTGCGCCACCGTGTCTTCGCCGCAAGACTCGAGCGCGAGCACCGGGATGTCGGTGCCGTGGATGCCGCGGCAGGTGCGCTCGAAACCGTAGCGCTGCACCAGGCGTTCGGCAATGACGCAGGTGCGCGTCAGCGTCGTGACGATTGAGAATCCGGTGGCGACGAATGACGCGGCGTGAAACGCGGCTTCGGCGATGCCCAGCACTGGCGCGGTGGTGAGTTCGCGCGCCGCGTCCAGCCCCGGATCGCCGAAACACGCGATGACGATCGCGTCGAACGCGTCATCTTGCGCGAGCCGCACCTGCTCGGCCACGCCCGCGGCGCCGAACACGTCGTCGAAATGGCTCTCGATCGATGCCGGGCCGAAGCTCGGCTGGCGCGCCACGACCACGGTCGCGGCAGCGGCCACCTGGCGCGCCGAGTCGGCCATGCCTTGCGTCATCGCGGCCGAGGTGTTGGGGTTCAAGAGCAGCAGTTTCATCGTCAAGTCCTGAGCAAGCCTGAGCCGGATTCTCTCCCCTTGTATGTCATCCCGGCGAAAGCCGGGATCCAGGACGATGCAGCGCGGCAAAGGGTGGATCCCGGCGTGCGCCGGGATGACATTCCGAGCTGCCTGTTCGAGTGCATTTTGCATACAAAACAGGACAGCACGCAGCGCGGCGGTACATTCATGCAAGCGCCGCGCCCGGTGTTGCGCGCGGCACGCGCCTTGCCTGTCCCGACCCAGCCATGACCCTGCGCCGCCTGACCACACCGACCGCAACCACCCGCGCGAACGCCGTGGCCACAGCGACCGATCGCGTGTATGACGCGATCTGCACCGCCGTGCTCGAACGCCGTCTGCAGCCAGGCCAGCGCCTTCGCGAAGTCGACCTCGCGACAGGTTTCGAGGTCTCGCGCACGGTGGTGCGCCAGGCCCTGCAACGGCTCGCGCAGGGCCAGGTGGTGGAACTGCAGCACAACCGCGGCGCGCGGGTCGTGCAGCCCACGCGGGAATCGGCGGCGCATGTGTTCGACACGCGCCGCGTCATCGAATGCGAAGTCGCGCGGCGCCTGGGCGGCAAGCTCAACCCCGCGCAGCTCGCGCAGATGCGCCGCCTCGTCGCGCGCGAGGCCGCGGCCGACGCGCGCGGCGAC
>JANNKM010000067.1:0-5390 GCA_031396305.1 Rhizobacter sp. | reverse complement strand
GCATGAACTGGCCGACGCACCAGTCGAGGTAGGCGAAGGCCCGGTACTCCTCGGGTGAAATGAAACCGTGCTGCTGCAATGCCTGCGCGGGGGGAATCTTCGGATCGAAGACCTTCCTGTCCTCTTCAGGAATCGTGTAGGGCCGGTGATTGCCGCTGGTTTGAATTACAGCGAAGAACGGCTCGCGCTGCGCGCTCAGCCACTCGCCGGCCTCGAGCAGCAGGTTCTTGTCCGACACGCCCCAGACGTCGACGACGGGCGACTTCAAGCGGTTCTGTTCGACGATATCGATGCCCGCAATGTTCGCCGCGAGCAGGCCGCGCACGTTCGCCCACGACGTGCTGCCGCCGATGAAATAGAACTTCTTGTGCTCCCTGAATTCGCTGACGATGCTGAACTGATCCGCCGCCGCCGGGTTGCGCGACGCGGTGGACTGGCGCGATACATCGGGCATGCCGGTCAGCGCGGCGAACACGCCGCGCGCGGTGTGGCCGTGCGCGCTCATCATGCGCGTGAACAGGAGCCCGTCCTGCGCCAGCGCGTCGAAGCTCGGCGTCGCGCCGAGCGGGCTGCCCAGTGCGCCCACCTTGTGGCCGGCGAACGATTCGAGCAGGACGAGCACGACGTTCGGCGGCTTGTCGCCTGGGGTACCCGGCTTTGCTGCGACGCTGCGCAGCAGCGAGATCGGCTCGCCAGACTGCAGCGGCGCCAGGCCGACAAATGCGCGCATGCGGTTCGCGGCCGGCCGCAGCCGAAGCTCGTCGATGCCTGAGTCGCGAAACGACCAGGTGTCGTACAGGTTATGCAGCGGGTTCAGCGCCAGGGCTTGCGAAAACGCCGAGGGCAGCTCGGCGGCGTCGCTCCAGCGCAAGGGGTATTGCGACACCTTGCCGTGCACCACACCGGCGGCGAGCAGCAGCACGCCGGCCTCGGCGAGCCAGGCGAGCTTGGGGCGCGCTTGCGGGTTCGCTTGCGTCGCCCAGCGCCACACCAGGCCGAATGCAGCATGCCAAACGACCAGCCACAGCGCGAGGCCGGCGCTTATCCACGGCACCGGATAGGTTTGCCATACCATGCCCGCAGCCTCGCCCGCGTCGCGCGCCAGCGTGAGCAGCACCGACGACAGGCGCTGCGTCAGGTAGGCGTAGTGTCCAGCGTCCAAGACTGCGGCGACGCCCCACAGCGCGCCGGCGAGCATCCAGTAGCCGTGCCACAGCCGCCGCGCGGCGGGCGGGCGCAGCCGCAAGCCAACGCGCGGCAGGCTCGCCAGCAGCCACGCCAGAGCGACGCTGACCAAGGCCACCCGCGCGTCAAAGCGCAGGCCCAGCAACAGTGCTTCAGCTGCGCCTGATGTCCGCAGCCCCGAACCAGCTGGCTGGAAGCCAAGCGCAAAGGCGGCACGTGCCAGGCTGCCGGCAACCAGCAGCAGCGCGGCGAGCGCAAGCGCCAGGCGCAGGTGAGCACTCAGCGTTCGCATCACGAATCGCGATCTGGCGACTGCGGCAAGTCAACAGCGGCAGGTCAAACTGCCGGCGCCTGCGGCACCGTCACTGCCCCGGCGCGCCGCCAGCGCCATGCCCACCGGACCGCCGCGACCAGCGTCACGCCGACTGCCCAAACCCACATGAAGGGGTCGAGAAACGCGTCGTAGGCATTGCCGCTGGGCAGCCGCGTCAACGAGAACACCATGACGCACGCAAGCACGACGAGCCCGCTCGCGCGAGTCGCAGCACTGCGCACCGCCCAGACCGCCCAGGCGCCGGCAAGCAGCACCGCGGCAGGTGCCCACCGGTGATCGAAACCTTGAGAATACAAACTCGCGTTGAGCCAGCCCGAGCTGTCGGCATAGAGCCACGCGCCACCGAGCGCGAGGACCAGCGCGAAGCGCGCTTCGGGTATCGGCGCGCCACGGGGAAACGAATGCCGGCTCGCCAGCGGAACGACCAGCCAGGCGACGAGCATCACACTCGGGTACTGGAACATCAGACCCAACCAGTATGCGGGAGACGCTGTGTGGGGCAGCCACATCGACGCGACCGCGAGGCCAGCCGCCAGCAACGCCGCACGAGGCAGCCGCCGCGCCGAACCCGGCCAGGCGCGAACGAGCAGGGCCGCGACGACCATGCCCCAGGCCAGGCGCGAGTAGAGCCATTGCCACTCGAGGTCGGGCAGATTCAATGCAAGGCCTAGGGAATGAGTACGTCCGACACGATGTCGTAGACGTGATGGCCGATCGCGCCGCGCAATTCGGTGAAGGTCACGTGCAATTCCCGGCCGATCTGCAGCAGGCTGGGATACGAGAACTCCTCGCCTGGCTCACCGCGCCGGACGTTGCGCCCCTCGACCCAGCGCGATGCATCGCTTGACGTTGACAGGCGCAACCACTGGCGCGCCGTGCCGGGGTTGGGCAGTTGGTCGTTGTGTGCCATGACGAACCCCCCATCGGCCAGGCGGATCGCGGCGACCGCACTGTCGATGTTGGTCAGGCGGCTCGGCGGCTGGTCCTGCCAGCTCAAGCCTCCATCGGTGCTGCTCGCCTGCTGAATTCGGCGCTGCGAACTGCGGTCACGCATCAGGGCGTGAATCCGCGTCGCGGAAACCGGCAGCAGTGCCGGCTGGAGCGATGTCGTCGAGGTGCTGATGCGGCGACTCCAACGCGGCTCGCCCTGCGCATCCATCGCCATCAGCATCGGATACTTGTGGCCCAACTCGAAGTACGTCGGCAACAGCCAGCCGCCGTCGGCCAATCCGAGCGGATTGCTGCGAACCAGGACACTGGTGTTGAACAGGGGCGACAGCGGCAACACACGCTGTGCGGTGAATGTGTGGCCGCGGTCGCTCGATACCAGATGCACGACACGCGAGGCCGCCCAGCCGCCCAGGCCAGTGGCCACGGCGTACAGGTGAACCCGGCCGTCGCGCGCGACCCAGACCGACGGGTTGCCCAGACGCCGCACGCCGAACCCGAGTTGCCTGCCCAATGCGCCGCGCTCGACAACGCGCTGTGCATCGCTCCAGTGGCCTTCCTTCCAGCGCGCCAGATAGATCGCCACATCGGAGCCGCTTTCGCGGGCGCCGGCCCACCAGAAAGCAAGCACTTCGCCGTCGGCGAGCGCGGCCAATGCGCTTGCATGGGCAGACGGCACGCCTTCGGGCATCGGAATTCGCGATGCTGAGCGCAGCGCAAATTCGGGCGACGCGACGGGCGTGCCCTGCGCGTCAGGCGATGCCACCGAGACCTTGCCCTGCGCCGCGGCAGGCCGCGCCATGTACCGCATGGCCTCGGCGGCCCCGCACACGCCCAGGCAAAGCAATGCCCAAGGCAAAGCCTTGGCGGCCAGGGTCAAGCGAACAGCCATCGAATCCATCAATCCTTGTCTTGGGGCGTCGCATTGTGGCGCCTGGCCACGACCCGCCGACCGCTGTGCGCAGAGTCAACCCCCGCCGCGCTGTGTAAAAAGGTCGAAAAAGCGCATTGCCTGCTGGCGCGTCGCTTCGTCGACCTGCTCGAATCGAAACGACACCGCCAAGCGAGGAATGTTCAACAACGCGATGCGGCGCGGTGCGAGGGTACGCCACTCAATTCGCAGCGTGCCCTGCCCGACCACGATGCGGGCATGATCGGCGCCCAGTTCGATCGGGCGGCCGGCGCACGCCCCAGGCAACTGCGCGCGAAATTCGGGTGCAGTGCAGCCCATCTCGCGCTTGAAAGCCGCCGGATACCATGCCTGCATGCAATGTTGCGCTCAGCCACCGGCGATCGGCGGCCAGATGGCGAGCACGTCGCCCTCTTGCAGCACGTGCGACATGCGCTGCTCGGGGGCGACGTAAGTGCCGTTGACGAGCACCAGGTGCACCATCTTTTGCGGCAGGCCGAACGGTTCGATCACCTTCGAAATCGGCGTGCCTGCCGGCAGGTCCAACTCCATCCGGTTGCTCGCCCGCTCCGCCAGAGGCAGGTAGTCGGTCAGGCCGGCATAGAGCTTGAACGTGACTTTCATGCCTCTCAGGCCACCTTGAGCCAAGCACGCTGGTCTTGAGCTTGGGCGCACGCCAGATAGGCCGGCATCAATTGTGTCGGGTCCTTCATCAACGTGTCTTTCCATTGCCCGAGGTGGATCTGCCCTTCGACCAGGCCGCGCATCACGCCGACATGGTCGCTCCAGCCGAGTGAATTGCACCCCACCAAAACGTCGCCTTTGAACTGCAGGCTCAGGTGCCGCCCGGCCTCGCGGTCGGTGAGTTCCACGTGTTCGCCGCCGGGAACGCCTTGCCAATCGCCGAAGCTGGTGGACACCAGGCCCAGCGTATCAAGCACGTTGATCTGCGTCACGCCTTTGAGCACCGCCTTGCGCCCGGCCATGTTCATCGCCGCCACATAAGCCTGGTCGGCGGCGTTCGGCTGGATCGCGCTGACGATCGTCTTGCCGCTCACCTTGTCGAAGGCCTCGGCGCAGTCGCCTGCGGCATAGATGCCCGGCACCGACGTCTGCATGTGCTCGTCGGTCAGCACGCCGAGCAGGCACTTGACGCCCGTGCCTTCCAGAAAGCCGATGTTCGGCTTGACGCCGGTGGCGCTGATGATGAGATCTGCGCCGAGCGTCTTGCCGGTGGACAGCTTGACGCGCCAGCCGCCGCGCCCGGCGTCGGTATCCGCGTCGTCAGCCGATCCGCCGGCGACGAGGTCGACGATCTTTCCGAGCAGGCCGCGCTGCGCAGCCGCGCCCGGCGCCGGTGCCGCGGAGATGCTCTCGACGCGCGCTCCGGTGTGCACCGTCACGCCCTTTTTCTCGCACCAGGCCCTGATCATGCCGCCCGCCGTGGGACCCATCATGCGCGGCACCATGCGGTCGCCCATTTCGACCACGGTGAGTTCAACGCCGCGCGATGCAAGCGCCTCCATGATGATACAGCCGATGAAACCCGCGCCCATCTGCACGACACGCTGACCGCGCTTGGCCTTGCTGATGATGGCGCGCGCGTCGGCGAGGGTCCAGCAGGGGTGGACGTCAGGTGTGTCGATGCCGGGAATCGGCGGGCTCATCGGCGTCGAACCAGTGGCGATGAGCAGCGTGTCGAACAGCAAGACGCCGCCGTCGCTCAGCGTGACGCTGCGCCGCGCCGTGTCTACGCCCGTGCAACGCGCCTGTCGAATGGCGATGCGCTGTCGCGAGAAATGCGCCGAGTCATGTCGCAAATGCGTTCCCGATTCGCCGACGTCACCCATCAACAAATAGGGTATCGCCATGCGCGAATACGGCACCTCGGCCTCGTCGCCGACGATCACGATGTCGTCATGCGGTGCATTCTTGCGTATCGTCTCGGCCGCAATCACGCCAGCCGGCCCGGCACCCAGGATCACGTGCTTCATGCGGGTCTCCTCATCAATG
>JANNKM010000164.1:0-2671 GCA_031396305.1 Rhizobacter sp. | reverse complement strand
GTCCGGGCGTGAAGGGCGGCTATTTCCCGGTGCCCCCGGTTGATTCGTTGCAAGACATTCGCGCCGCGATGGTGCTCGCGCTGGAAGAAGCCGGCATTCCGGTCGAAGTGTTCCACCACGAAGTGGCAACCGCCGGCCAGTGCGAAATTGGCACCCAGTTCAGCACGCTGACCAAGCGCGCCGACTGGACGCAGATGCTGAAGTACATTGTGCACAACGTCTCGCACGCCTACGGCAAAACCGCGACCTTCATGCCGGAGCCCATCGTCGGCGACAACGGCTCCGGCATGCACGTTCACATGTCCTTGTGGAAAGACGGCAAGAACCTGTTTGCCGGCGACGGATACGCCGGGTTGTCGGAATTCGCGCTGTACTACATCGGCGGCATCATCAAGCACGCGCGTGCGCTCAACGCCATCACCAATCCTGGAACGAACTCGTACAAGCGGCTTGTTCCCGGCTTCGAGGCTCCGGTCAAGCTGGCGTACAGCTCGCGCAACCGGTCGGCGTCGATTCGCATCCCGTATGTGGCCAACCCGAAGGGCCGGCGCATCGAGGCACGCTTCCCGGATCCCCAGGCGAACCCGTACCTGGCGTTCGCCGCGCTGTTGATGGCCGGCCTGGACGGTGTGGAAAACAAGATCCACCCCGGCGACGCCGCGACCAAGGATCTGTACCACTTGCCACCCGAAGAAGACGCGAAGATCCCGACGGTGTGTCACAGCCTGGATCAGGCGCTGGACTACCTCGACAAAGGCCGCGCCTTCCTGACCAAGGGCGGTGTATTCACTGACGGCTTCATCGACGCCTATATCGAGCTGAAAATGCAGGAGGTGACGCGCTTCCGGATGACGACCCACCCAGTCGAGTTTGACATGTACTACAGCCTGTAAAGGCAGCGCCTGCGCCGGTGCGCTTCGGCGGCGCAAAAGGGACGGGTCTGCCGTCCCTTTTTCTTGCCAAGTCTCCGGCATTCCGCGTGACAATCGGCGCCAGCCGGTCGGCGCCTGGGCCATCCAGAGCGTTGCAAGGCAAAGGACGGGAAAGTCATGATTTTTGCCTCTGGGTCGCGCCTTGCACTTCTCGCTGTGCTTTGCAGTGCAGGATGGGTTCACGCGCAAGGCAATACGGTGTATCGCTGCCCGGGCAACATTTACACCGACACGATCAGCGCCAAAGAGGCCAAGGAGCGGGACTGTCGGACCCTCGAAGGCGTGCCGATCACCGTGATCCAGAGCATCAAGCCTCGCGTTGAAGGCAAGCCGGCAGCGCAGGGCGCGTCGGCAGCGCGCAATTCGGAAGGGCGGGCCGATGCCCGCATCGACGCGGGTGCGCAGCGCTCGCGCGATTCCGACGCGCGCCGTATCCTTGAGGCCGAACTGCGCGCCGAGACCGAGCGCCTGGAAGCGCTGCAAAAGGAATACAACAGCGGCGAACCTGAGCGGCGCGGCGACGAGCGCAACTATCAGAAGTACCAGGATCGCGTGGCGGAGTTGAAGGCCGGCATCGCACGCAAGGAAGGTGACATTGCGGCATTGAAGCGCGAACTGGCCAAGTTGCCGCAGTGAGCGTCGCGCCCGACCGCGCCGCGGCGCCATTGGAGACGGCAGCCCGCTATGCTGCCTTCGATCACTTGGCGAGCATGGTCGCCGTGATTGGGGTCCAGGGCAATTGCATTTTCGCCAACGCCGCGTTTGAGCACACGATTGGTCTGGCGCGGCGCAATGTGCAAGGCTCCAGCGTATTCGACTGGTTTGTCGACGCCCGGCCGATACGCGACACCGTGGCCGCGGTCTCCGAGAATCAGTTTTCGGCGAGCCGGCTCGAAGCCCAGTTGCAGCGCCCCGGCCACGGGCCAAGCGAGGCCTGGCCGGTGCATGTGATCGTCAGCCCCATCGAGTTGACGCTGCACCTCGTGATCGAGCTGGTCCTGATCGAGCAGCAGACGCGCCTGGAGCGCGAAGAGCGGGTCCTCGGGCAGGTGCAGGAGAACAAGGAGTTGATTCGCAACCTGGCGCATGAGATCAAGAATCCGCTCGGCGGCATTCGGGGCGCGGCGCAACTGCTCGAGATGGAGCTGCCGACGAAGAGCCTGACCGACTACACACGCGTCATCATCGCCGAGGCCGACCGCCTCCAGGCGCTGGTGGACCGGCTGCTCGCGCCGCACCGGTTGCCGCACGTGGTGGGCGACGTCAATATCCACGAAGTCTGCGAACGGGTTCGCGCCCTCGTCCTGGCCGAGTTCCCGCGCGGCCTGGAGGTCCGGCGCGACTACGACGTGTCAATTCCGGAGTTTCGCGGCGACCGGGAGCAGCTCATCCAGGCGCTGTTGAACATTGCGCAGAATGCTGCCCAGGCCCTCGCCCAGCAGATTGCGGCCGGCACGGCGCGCATCACCTTGATCTCGCGCATTGCCCGCCAGGTGACGCTGGGCAAGCAGCGCTACCGCCTGGCACTGGAATTGCGTGTGAAGGACAACGGGCCGGGCGTGCCGGCCGCGCTGCGCGAAAGGATCTTCTATCCGCTGGTCACCGGGCGCGACGGTGGGTCCGGCCTCGGTTTGACCTTGGCGCAGACTTTTGTTGCGCAGCATCTGGGAAGCGTGGAATGCGAAAGCGAGCCCGGCAATACTGTTTTCAAGATAGTGATCCCGCTGCCCTGAGCGGCA
>JANNKM010000549.1:0-15062 GCA_031396305.1 Rhizobacter sp. | reverse complement strand
TCGAGTACGCCATCGCCGAAGACTTGCTCGCCACCCTTGGCGCGCTTCTTCATGATCGCGAACAACAACACCTGCTTGCGCATGCGGGCGACGTTTTCGATCTACAGCGCCTCACCCATCTTGATGAGCTCTGAGACGTGAAGGGCTTTGAGTTCTGACAGATGCATGGGGGTGGGGCGCGATGAGGGATGTGACTCGACAGCAGCGAACCAGCTGCGGCGGGAATCCCGACGGAAAGCGCTCAGGTGACCATCATGGCCGTATGCGCTGAGCCGCGAAGTGGGCCTGCGTGGGACGTCTGTCGACAGGCAACTCCAGCTTCCCAGGCCAAACGCACTGGGGCGCCGTGCTGTCGGTGAATTTCTTTCTCGGGGAGTTCGGGCCCGGCTTGATGCGACGGGCCGCCAACTATAGCCGCAGATTGCCGCGAATTATAGGTGCCCGTCGATGAAAGCCGTCAACTGGGACTTTGACAGGGCCCCGACCTTGGTGGCCGCGAGTTGCCCGCCCTTGAAGAGCATCAAGGTCGGAATGCCGCGGATGCCGAACTTGGCGGGAACGTCGTGGTTCTCGTCCACATTCATTTTCGTGACCTGCAAACGCCCGTCATAGTCTTTCGACACCTCGTCCAGGATCGGCGCGATCATCTTGCACGGCCCGCACCATTCCGCCCAGTAGTCCACCAGGACCGGCTTGTCGGATTTGAGGACGTCGGTATCGAACGAAGCGTCCGAAACATGCTTGATCAATTCGCTGCTCATTTGGGATCCTCTGGCTGTCGAAAGCCTTGAACCTCGCGAATCCTCGCTTGGGGGCTCCAGGGCACAATCATTTTGACACAGCATTGCGGGCGCGTCGCGTGCCTCACACTTCGTATCTCTTATGGCCGAGGTAGCCTGGATCGTATTGGACCGAGGCGCTTGCCCTGCCCAGGCGTGGCCCGACATCGCGGCAACCATCGCCGGTGCTGCGGCGGAACGCGGTGTCGGGCTGCGCGATTGCATCGTACTGGTCCCGTTTGCCCAACTGCTGCCCTTGATGCAGCGGGCATTCGCACAGCGCGGCGGCTGGGTGCCTCGTGTCGAAACGACTGCTACTCTGGCGGCGTCCCTGGGCCCCCGGCCTGCGGCCGGCCCTGGCGAGTTGACATTCGATCCAGCTGTCGATGCGCTCAATGCCGGGTCCATGCTGGGCCGGCAGGCCTGGGGCCGCGCCTGGGCGGAACGCGATCCGCGCGGCGTCGCAACAGCCGCTGCCCATGTGGCCCATGCAGCCCAGGCATTCGCTAGAACCGCACATGCGATGCGACCGCAGGCGCGCGCTGCGTATTGGGTGCGAGTACGAGAAGCGCTGGGCTTGGGCGATGGCCTCGGTGCGCGCGAACGGGCGATGGCCAGAATTGCCCTTGAATGGGCGGTGCTGGCCGACCCACCGGCGACGGATCGGCTGTTCTCACTTCAGCCTGCGGCGCTGTTCGCCGTCAGCGCCGGTGGGAGCGACCCGTTGACGCTGAGCCTGCTTGAAGCAGCCGCGGCACAAATTCCCTGCGTCATCATCAACCTGGACGACGTTGACTCGGCGTGTGCGCTGCGCATTCCCGCCGGTGCGCCCGCACCCACGCTCGCGTTGTGTGAAGACTTCGAAGATGAGGCGCAGTGTGCCGCAGCCCAGGTGCTGCACGAGCTGCAGCAGCAGCGTGCACCGGTCGCATTGATCGCCCAGGACCGCGTTCTGGTGCGGCGAGTGCGCGCCTTGCTGGAGCGCGAATCGGTGTCCATTCGCGACGAAACCGGTTGGAAACTCGCCACCACGCGTGCCGCCGGACGCGTGATGGCGTTGCTGCTCGCAGCACAGCCCGGCGCTTCAACCGATGCCTTGCTCGACTGGCTCAAGTCGGGAACACGCTGGCTCGAGACAGGCGAAACCGACGAAGCCGCGTCCTCGCTCGAGGCGTCGTGCCGCAAGCTGCAGATTGCGCGAATTTCGCGCCTGGCGGGCGCCGAGATGGGCGCTCAAGTGCGAACCTTGATGCGTTGCGCCATGGCGTGCCTTGACCGCGTTGCCACGGGTGGTGCGAAGCAGCTGCGGCATTGGTGCAATGCGCTCGGCGCAGCCCTGCATGACTGCGGCGCGATGCCAGGCCTGATGGACGATGACGCCGGCCGGCAAGTCATCTCGACTCTCGGGTTGGCCGGCAATGACATGGCACTCAGTGGTGCCCTGGGGGCAAGCGCGCAAGTCGTCCTGACGCAACATGAGTTCACGCGTTGGGTCGACGCTGCGCTGGAAGTGGCAAATTTCCTGCCGCAACCGACGCCACAGGCCGCCCGTGCTGAGCAGGCAGACGTCGTGATCGCGCCTTTGGCGCAGACGATTGCCCGGCCCTTCGGCGCCGTTGTCTTCCCGGGAGCTGACAATACCAGGCTGGGCGCCGCCGGCCAACAGCATCCTCTTTGGAGCGACACCCAAGGAGTCGAATGGGGATTGGGCGGGCTCGAGAAGCGCCGCGAGGATGAAAGGCTGGCACTGGCGCACTTGTTGAGCCAGCCGCGGGTGACGTTTCTTCGGCGCCGTCAGGACATCGACCAGCGTTTATCGAACAGCCCCTTGGTCGAGCAACTCGCGGCGACGCTGCAATCGCAAGGGCGCAGCCTTTGTGCGTGGGTCGATCCACGCGTCAAGCGCGCCGTGGCGCGCAGGCCGGTCGAACGCACCGGCCCGGCAGTTGCCGCGATGTTGCCGCAGCGGCTGTCCGCGAGCGGGTACGAAGCGTTGCGCGAATGCCCCTACCGATTCTTCGCCAAAGTGGTGCTGCGGCTGCGCGAGCAAGACGAACTCGATCGTGATGTCGAGAAACGCGACTACGGAAACTGGCTGCATGCGGTGTTGCACCGCTTTCATGCCGCCCGAACCCAAGCCGCTCCGCCGGCCGTCGAGGTGCAGGCCCTGATGGTGCTGGCTTCGCAGTGCCAGCGCGAATTCGGCCTCGATGACGCGGAGTTCCTGCCGTTTGCGGCAACGTTCAAGTCTTTGGCGCCGCGCTATGTCAAATGGGTGCATCAGCGAGACGCCCACGGTCAGCGCTGGCAGCACGGTGAATACGCGGTGCAGCGCCGACTCGGCGAACTCGACGGGATTGACCTCGAAGGCCAAATCGATCGCATCGACGTGATCGGCGGCGCCGCACCGGGCCAGAGCGTGTTGATCGACTACAAGACCGGAAACGCCGACGCCCTGAAACGCAAGGTGAGCGAGCCGTTCGAAGACACGCAGCTGGCCTTCTACGCCGCGCTGCTGCCCGAAAGCTTCCGGCAATCGCGGCAGCCGCTGCGCGCCATGTATCTGGCACTTGACAGCCCGAAACGCATCGAGGAAGTGGAACATCGCGACGTCGAGGCTTCGGCCCGCGCGTTGCTCGAAGGCATGGCGTCGGAACTGGATCGCCTGCGCAGCGGTGAGCGTCTGTTGCCCCTGGGTGAAGGCAACACTTGCGAGTACTGCGAGGCGCGAGGTCTGTGCCGACGCGACCATTGGGCGAACCCGCTCCAACCGTCACCATGAACCAGCCCGCTTATCGCGCCGATGGCCGGCCGGTGACCCGCGAAGAGTTCTACCGCCACGCCTGCGATCCGGGCCGCAGCGCGGTGGTCGAGGCGTGCGCGGGCGCCGGAAAGACCTGGATGCTGGTGTCGCGCATCCTGCGTGCCTTGCTCGACGGCGCGCGGCCGCATGAGATCTTGGCGATCACATTCACACGCAAGGCTGCGGGCGAAATGCAGGAGCGCCTGTCTGAATGGCTGCGAGAGTTCGCCGACCCGAACCTTCCGCAGCAGCGCAGAGTCGATGAGCTGATGGCACGCGGCGCGAGCGCGCCGGACGCCACGAAGCTCGCGCCGCAACTCGCGCAGCTGCATGCCAAGCTGCTCAACGAAGTGCGTGCGGTGCAAATTCAGACCTTCCACGCCTGGTTTGCCCAGTTGCTGCGCTCGTCGCCCAGCGAAATGCTTGACCCAATCGGCCTGCAGCGCGACATGGAGTTGATCGAGCGGCTCGACGATCACAGTGGCGCGGTATGGCAGCGTTTTCATGCAGCGGTGCGGCGTGACGCCGCGTGCCTGCAGGACTTCGAAGCGCTTTGCGCGCGCCGCGGCCGCACGCGGCTGCGTGACTGGCTGGAGGAGGCGCTGCAGCGACGCGTCGAGATCGAGCGTGCCGAGCGTGCGGGCACGCTGGAAACCAGCGTCGTCGCTGCGTCATCGGTGTGGGTGGAGCTTGAGCCCGGCCAGCACCCCGCGCGGCAGCTTGACTCGCCCGCCTGGCGCACCATCCTGCGCTCGCTGGCGAGTCGGCT
The DNA here is from genome assembly GCA_031396305.1 of Rhizobacter sp. GTDB lineage: Bacteria > Pseudomonadota > Gammaproteobacteria > Burkholderiales > Burkholderiaceae_C > JAEMQF01. The sequence continues at coordinate 10,711 of JANNKM010000549.1, read as the reverse complement.
CGCCGCAGGAAATCGCCGTGCGAGCACCGCCGCGCAAGGCCTCGAATCAGCGCTGGACTCCGTCGATGGCCCGGACCTATACGATGCGGCCCGCAGCGCCTTGTTCACCGCCAACCCGGTCAGGCCCAGGAGCCTGGGGCCGATCGATGGCCTGGATGCAGTTCAAGCGCGCCTCGAACGCATCGCCGATCAAGTGCGACAGCATGAAGCACAGCAGGAACACTTGGCGATGGTGCGGCTTTCACGCCTGCTGCTTGCCGAGTACGCTGCGTACAAGCGTGATCAGGGGCTGGCCGACATGTCCGACCTGGAGGCGTGTGCGTCGAGCCTGCTGCGCGACAGTGCGCTGTCCGGCTGGATTCAGGAGCGACTCGACGCGCGCTATCGGCACGTGCTGATCGACGAGTTCCAGGACACGAGCCCGGTGCAATGGCATGCGCTGCACGCCTGGCTTGCGGGTTACGTCGGTGCCGGTGGCGGCTCGAGCGGGCAGCGCCCGCCTTCGGTGTTCATCGTCGGCGACCCGAAGCAAAGCATCTACCGCTTCCGTCGCGCCGAGCCCAGGGTGTTCGACGCAGTGCGTGAGTTCGTGCGTGACGCGCTCGATGGCGTGGTTCTCGAATGCGACCACACGCGGCGCAACGCACCTGAAATCGTGGCATCGCTGAACGCCGTGTTCAGCCAGGCCGCCGAGCTTGGCGAATTCGGCGCGTATCGGCGCCACAGCACCGAGGTGCCGCCGTTGCCGCGCGCCGGCATCTACGCCTTGCCCGCCGTGGTGCGCGGGCTTGTGGGCGGCGCGGTTGCGCGGCACACCACGTCCAACGCGGCACTCTGGCGTGACAGCCTGCGCACTGCGCGCCACAGCGCCGAGGAAGTGCTGCGTGAAGAGGAGGCACGGCACGTGGGCCGAGCCGTCGACGATCTGGTGCGGCGCCACGGCGTCCAGCCCGGCGAAATCATGGTGCTTTGTCGCAAGCGCCAGTCGCTGCACCTTGCGGCGCAGGCACTGCGCGAATTTCACATTCCCTTCGTCGCGGCGGAAGACCACACCCTGCTCGACGCCCCCGAAGTGCGCGACCTGGTTGCCGTGCTGGACGTTCTGGCGTCGCCGCGCCACAACCTGTCGCTGGCGCAGGCGTTGCGCAGCCCGCTGTTTGAGGCGAGTGACGACGATCTGATGGCCCTGGCCCAGCGCGCCGGCCCGGGCGGCGCCTGGTGGCCGACGCTCGTGCAGGGTCCTCACGACAGCCCGAGCCTGCAACGCGCGGGCGAATCGCTGCAGCGCTGGCGGCGTGACGCCGCGGGTCTGCCGCCGCACGATCTGCTCGACCGAATCATCCATCAAGGGGAATACCGCGAGCGAGTCGCGTCCGTGGTGCCTATCGAACAGTGCGCGGGCGCGCTCGAGGCGATCGACGCCCTGCTGGAACAAGCGCTGACGCTGGATGGCGCCCGATACGCTACCCCCTACAACTTCGTGCGCGCCTTGATGCGGCGCAGCGTTCGGGTGGCCGCGCCGGCTCGGGCCGACGCCGTGCAGCTTCTCACAGTGCACGGCGCGAAAGGGCTCGAGGCGCGGATCGTATTGATCATGGATGCTCAGCCCGAAGCGGCAGTGTCGCGCCCGCCCGGTTTGCTCGTCGATTGGCCCGTCGAGTTGCAGGCCCCAGCCTGCTGTGCCTTCCTGTACTCAGAAGCCAGGTGCCCTGAATCGCTGCGCGCCTTGCTCCAGACCGAAACCGCAGCACGTGAGCGGGAAGAATTGAACGGCCTTTATGTGGCGATGACACGCGCAAAGGAGCGCTTGATCGTCAGTGCCACGCAGCCCATGCGCAACTCATCGGCCTTGTCGTGGTGGCAACGGGTCGAACCGCATGCTGCGCCGTGGGCATTCAGCGAGCTTCCCGGTCCGCCTGGCATGGGTGCCCGCGAGCCGGCCCGGCTGCTCGTGCTGCCCTCACTGCAGCGTGACCGCGCGATGGCTGACCCTGGCGACGCGCCCCGCGGGGGTGACGATGTCCAGTCGATGCAGCGGCGCCTGGGCAGTGCCATGCACCGGTTCCTCGAATGGGCCACGTCGGCGCGGCGCAGTGAGGCGGGCACTTCATTGCCGCAGCTCGCCCGGGAAGCTGCGGATGAATTCGGCGCAGCCGGCGAGGCGGTGCTGAAGCTGGGATCGGCAATCCTCGCAAGCGAGTCATGCGCGCGCTTTTTCGATTCACGCGTGCTGCGGTGGTCCGGAAACGAAGTGCCCGTGAGTGATGCCGGCGAGGTGCTGCGCATCGACCGCCTGGTTCAATTCGAACCAGCGCATGGCGGGCAGTGGTGGGTGCTCGACTACAAGCTCGCCCATCGTCCGGATCAACTGTCGACGTACCGCCAGCAGTTGCTTCGCTATCGCGACGCCGTGGCGCGGCTGGAACCCACGGCCCAGGTCCGCTGCGCATTCGTGACAGGCGAAGGCGAACTGATCGAACTCGCGTGATCCTCTGCAGGTCAGCGCACACCCGGCCCGCCTTGGCGCGGATAAGGGTCCAAAACCCAGTTCTGATCGATCCTTACGAAGCCAGGTCGTCGTCGTCCAATCAGGTGGTTCACCATTCTGGGCCATGGACTCTTCCGCCTCGTCAAGCAACAAGACCCCGGTCGCGCGCAAATTCGGCCGCTACGAACTGCGCCGGCTCCTGGGCACGAGCGTGGCCACGACGGTCTGGCTGGCGTTCGACCCGGGCTCGGCGCGTGAAGTGATGCTCGTACTGCCGCGCAAACAACCCGGCACCCCCCGAGCCTTGGACGTTTGGCTGGACGGCGTGAAACGCGCGGCGCGCCTGGATCACCCGAATCTGGCTCCGGTGACAGACATGGGCGTTCAGGATCGATGGCCCTTCATCGTTATCGAGCGCCGTTTCGGCATGACCTTGGCCGAATGGCTGACAGCGCACCCGGCAGGCACTCCAGCCGAGATGGTGGACGTTGCGATTCAGGCCCTGCAGGGCTTGGCATACACCCACGACGCGGGCATGGCCCATCTTGACGTGCAAATGCACAACCTGCTCGTCACCGAACAGGGTGAAGTGCGCTGGATGGCACTGGCCGCCGGCGTGGAAGGTGCAGCGCAATCGATGCAGAGCAGCACTGAACAAGCGGGCCCGCGCGGCGCCCCGGAAGCTTTGCAGCAGGTGCACCGGCAGCGCCTCCAGGCAGAACGAGATCTGCTCGGTTTCGGCCTGTTGATGCACCGTTGGCTGTCAGGTGTGCCGGCGCTCGACGAGCCCGACTTCAACCTGGCGATGGCCCGGCTCGCTCCGGCGGGACATGAAATTCTGCGCCTGCCCTACAGCACGCCGCAACCCATCCCTGACGCGCTGCGCGCCATCGTAAACCGCTGCACCGCAAACCAGCAACGGCAACGCTATCGCAGTGCCCGCACCCTGCTGCGCGCGCTCGAAGGTTGGCGTCAGGCGCAGGCCCTCGAGTCCGGTGGCCCGCTGGCCTTGTTGATGGACCGGCTGCAAAGAGTCGGCCATCTGCCGGCTCAGCCCGGATTGGCCGCCAGAGTCGCCGGCATCACTGGCATCGAGGGGCAGCACGCCGAAGAGATGGCGGAGCAGGTGCTGCAAGACATTGCTCTGAGCCTTGAGCTGGTGCGCGCGTCGAACTTGATGCAGGTCCGCGGGTCCATGGTGTCCGGAGACGGGCCCGTGCTCGCGATACGCCGCAGCATCGCCTTGCTGGGCGCGGACGGTGTGCGCCGCGCCGCGAATTCGCTGCGCCTGTGGCCCGGGCCGTTGCAGGCAGCGCATGCCAGTGTGATGCAGGAACTGCTCGACAGAGTTCGCCTCGCCGGTTACGCAGGTCAGGCATTGCGGCCCGCCGGTTACGACCCCGAAGTCGTTTTCCTGGTCGTGGTGTTGCAGAACCTCGGGCGCTTGCTGGTGCAATACCACTTTCCTGACGAAGCCGAGCAGATCGAGCAGCTGATGCAGCCGACGCTCGGGCCCGCCATAGGCGACGCGGCTCCCGCGGAGTTGCCCGGGCTGACAGAAGAGGCTGCGGCGTACGCCGTGCTCGGTGTGGACTTCGACGCGTTGCGCTGCGCCATCGTTCGCCAGTGGGGTCTTGGTGAAGAGGTCGTCCACATGATCCGGCCGCTGCCCGTCGACAAGGGGGTGCGCACACCAGGCAGCGACGCTGACGTCTTGCGCACAACGGCCAGCGCGGCGAACGAATTGGCGGCGGCGGGCCGACTCGAGCCGCCTCAGCGTCGTGCAGCGGCTTTGTCGCACCTCGCCGCTCGCTATTCGCGCGTGCTCAATGTCAGCGTGCGAGACCTGCGCGAGACCCTGCAAAATGCGAGCTGGGCAGTGCAGTCAGGCGGCTCGATAGCGGTAACGAATCGCAGCCAAGAAGACGCCCAACTCGACGACGCCGGCAGCCACGGGGCCATGACGTGAGCGCATCGGTCATCGATTCCGAAGCGCCATCGGCCAACGCCGACGAGGTTCTTGAGCATCTGCTGAGCCGGATGCGCGAGAAGAGCGACTTTCCGGCGTTGTCCGATTCCCTGGTTCGAATTCAGCGCGTCGCCAATTCCGACAGTGTCAGCCTCGCAGCCCTTTCCGACGAGATTCTCCAAGACGTCGCACTGACGAACAAGCTGCTGCGAATCGTCAATTCGGCTCACTACTCGCACGCTGGGGCAGGCACGGTCGGCACGGTGTCGCGCGCCGCCGCCCTCGTGGGGTTCGCCGGAATTCGCAACATGGCGATGAGCCTGGTGTTGCTCGAACACATGCAGGACAAGGGGCATGCAAAGCAGATCCAGGCAGAGTTCCTGCGTGCGCTGACGGCCGGAGCCCTGGCCGAAGAACTCAGCAGCACGGGGCGTGACGGCGAAGAGGCCTTCATCGGCGCCATGTTCTTCAATCTGGGGCGCTTGCTGACGCAGTACTACCTGCCCGAAGACGCGCAGTCGATCCGCGACATGCTCGACGCCGCGCCGCGCGCGTCAACCGGCTTCGATGCCCGGGCCGAAGACGCCGCTTCGCGGCACGTGCTGAGACTGAGCTACGAAGACCTCGGACTGGGAGTTGCCCGGGCCTGGGGCTTGCCAGCGACGCTCGTGCGGTGCATGCAGCGGTCCGTGGGCGAGCCGCCGTCGAAGTTGGTTGAAAAGGGCGAAGATCGCGTGCGCTGCCTGACCCTTGCCGCAAGCGAAATGACGGACGCCCTGCTTGAACCAGACCTCGAGGTCGGCAGAACGCGACTGGCAGGCATCGCCAAGCGATACCGGCGTGCACTGGGGCGTGAGGCCGACGAATTCGAAGCAGCGGTGCTGGGCGCACGCTCGCGGGTGACCGAGATGGCACGGGCCATGAACCTTCACCTCGACACCGATTCGCCGGCGCGCCGCCTGCTCTTTGGTGCCGTGCCACCGAATGCGAAGGTGATCGACGACGATCTTCCGGGCCAGCTCGCTGCGAGCGTAGTCCGGGAATTGGCTCTGCCGTCGTCGACTGCAGCTGCCGTGCCAGCTGCCGCGGTGATGGCCGCTGGCATCCAGGCCGTGGCGAATTCGCTGATCGAGACATTTCAGCTCAACGACATGCTGCGCAAGATCCTGCAGATCATGCACAGCGCGATGGGCTTTCGCCGTGTGCTGCTGTGCTTGCGCGACGTGAAGGGCGAGGCACTGGCCGGCCGGTTGGGCGTGGGTGTTGACGCTCAGGCCTGCGCTGCGAGCTTCAAGGTGTCGCTGAGCTCAACGACGGACATGTTCAGCGTGGTGTGCAACAAGGGGGTGGACACACTCATCAGCGACGCCACCGTCGCAAACATCGCGCAGCGCCTGCCTGACTGGTACCGCTCGGGAATCAACGCACCCGCTTTTCTGCTGCTGCCGATGCACCTCAAGGGCAAGGCTTTTGGTCTCATCTACGCCGACAAGGCGCAGGCCGGAGCCATAGAACTCTCGGAGTCCGAACTGGCGCAGCTGCGGACGCTGCGCAACCAGGCTGTCATGGCGTTTCGCCAGTCAAGCTGAGGTGACGAGCCTGACCCCGGCACTGGTCACAACGGTTAGGGCTGCTTCGTTCCCGACCTGACCCGGTTGGCCGCGCTTCCATGCGGGGAGGCCCGTCGAGGCGCATTGTAGGGGAGGGGCTCAGCGCAACTGCAGCGCGTCAGCGCCGAACTCGATTCCGAGCGGTTCGATGACCAGGCGCTTTGCCCCGGTGACCACTTCACCGGCGAGCCACGCATCCACGCCTTGTGCCTTTGCCACAGCAAGCGTGCGCTGCGCAACGTCGGCGGCAACGAACAAGGCGAATCCCGCCCCCATGTTGAACGTGCTGTACGCCTCGCGCGCGTCGTGGCCGGCGCGGTGTTGGATGAATTGCAGCACTTCCGGAACCGGCGGCACGGTGTGAATCCGGTATCCCATTGCGGCAGGATGGCGCAGCAGCTTTCTCCAGCCGTGGCCCGTGATGTTGGCGCAATAGTGCGGCGTGATTCCGGCGCCGAACAGCGCTTCGGTGACGGGCGAATACAGCAGGGTCGGCGCGAGCAGGGCATCGCCATAGCTCTGGCCCGATGGCAACGGCGTGAGGTAACCCTGCGGCAATCGCTCAACAAGCTTGCGCGCCAGGCTCAAGCCATTCGCGTGGATGCCGCTCGAGCCGAGCAGGACGATCGCGTCCCCGGGGGCAAGTCTGTCACCGAGCGACAAACGCTCCTTCGGATTCACGATGCCCGTGCATGACGCCGCAAGGTCGATGCGCCCGGCCTCCACGATTCCGGCCAACGCCGGTGTTTCTCCGCCGCCCCAAGAGACGCCGCAGACGTCACAGGCGCGTTTCCAACCTTCCACAAGCGCTGCGCTGCGCTGGGCATCGTCAAACCATGCCGACCCGCCCGCGGCCCAATAGGCCTGGACGATCAGCGGCGTGGCACCGACGGTGATCAAGTCGTTGATCGCCATCGCGATCGTGTCTTGCGCGATGCCCGCGTAGTAGTTCTTGCCCGTCAACGCGTGCATTTCGTCGGCCACCAGAGCCTTCGAGCCGAGGCACTCGACGATGCTGGCAATGCAAAACGGTCCCACGTCGACAACGTATGCGGATTCACCGCGCGACGCGGCGATCTCGCTGAACCCATGCGCCACCAGATGCCCTGCCGTGCTTGCCGCGGCGCGCTGCGCCGCCACCTTGAGTGGGTCAATCTGGTCGTAGCGAACCCCCGAGTGTTCGTAGCTGAGCCTGTCTGGCGGGCTGGGGCGGTGGGCTGGTGAATCGGCAGGTCTGGGCATGAAGGGCAGGCAAGAGGCAAAGGGCGATCGGGCGCGCTGATTATCCGGCAGCGCCCTGTCCCAGCATGACTTTTGCACCCTCACTCGTAGAATGCCGCCATGTCCTCACCCGTGCTCGCACGCAAGTACCGCTCACCCGATTTCGAGGCACTGGTCGGCCAGGAGCATGTTGTTCAGGCGTTGTCCAACGCGCTCAAGCAGCGCCGTCTGCACCACGCCTACCTTTTCACCGGGACTCGAGGTGTGGGCAAGACCTCGGTGTCGCGCATCCTCGCCAAATCCCTCAATTGCATCGGTGCCGACGGTCGCGGCGACGTGACTGCAAAGCCCTGCGGGGTCTGCACGGCGTGCACCGACATCGATGCCGGCCGCTTCGTCGACTACGTCGAACTCGACGCGGCGTCGAACCGCGGCGTCGATGAAATCGGCCAGTTGCTCGCACAGGCCGTGTACAAACCCGTGTTCGGGCGCTTCAAGGTCTACATGATCGACGAAGTGCACATGCTGTCGAACACCGCGTTCAACGCGATGCTGAAAACGCTTGAGGAGCCGCCGGAGTATTTGAAGTTCGTGCTGGCGACGACCGATCCGCAGAAAGTGCCGGCGACTGTGTTGTCGCGCTGTCTGCAGTTCAACCTGCGGCCGATGGCGCCGCAGACGATCCTGGAACACCTGAACCATGTGCTGGCACAGGAGCACATTGAATCCGAGCCGGGCGCGCTGCGGCTGGTGGCGCGCGCGGCGCGCGGCTCGATGCGCGACGCGCTTTCGCTCACCGACCAGGCCATCGCCTATGGCGCTGGGCGACTGGGTGAAGAAGATGTTCGGCGCATGCTCGGCGCGGTCGATCGCGGCCACGCCGTGCGGATCGTCGAGGCCATCGCCGCGCGTGACGGCGCGGCGGTGGTTCACACCGTCGACACGCTGCGCGGCCTGGGGCTCTCGGGAAGCGGAACGCTGGACGAGCTGTGCGAACTGCTGCAACGCATGGCGGTGGCGCAGGCGGTTCCCGATGCGCAGGACCCGGACGAGCCAGGCGCCGCTGACGTGCTGCGCCTGGCCACGTTGTTGCCCGCCGATGAAACCCAACTGTTCTACAGCATCGTCTTGCATGGACGCGACGACCTCGCCGTGTCCCCTGACGAGTACAGCGGCCTGGTGATGGTGCTGCTCAGGATGCTCGCGTTCGCGCCTGCGGGCGAGATGATCCCGAGGCGTTCGCCGGCATCGCAAAGCGGCGCGGGGTCCATCGCCGCGACCGCGCCTGCAGCGGCTGGCGCGGCGCGCGAAGCCGCCCTCGCAACGGGCGGCACTGCGTCGGCGACATTGCGCGTTCCCGCTCGTTCCCAGGGCCCTGCGCCATGTCCCGCGCGAGAGGAAACGACAAGCCCGGTGGTGGCGGTTGAAGCTGCTGCCGTGCCGGCCGAGCACGGCGATCGCTGGAACGCGCTGGTGCGCAAACTGGTCGATAGCGGGGCAATCGGCGCCCTGGTGCGGGAACTGGCGATGCAGGCGCAATGCGTCTTCAGCGATGAATCCGCGCAGCCGGCGATCTTTCGCCTGCGCGTTGATCGCGAGAACCTGCGCGCCGCGCCGCAGATCGAGAAGCTGCAAGCGGCGCTTGGCGAGTGCCTCAACAACGACGTGCGCATCGACGCGCAACCCGGCATCGCGGCGGACTCGCCGGCACGCCGCGAGCAGGCCGAGCGCGACCGGTTGCAAACCGAAGCCGAGCAACTCATCCAGAATGATCCCGTCGTGCGCTCGCTGTTGAGCCAGTACAAGGGGGCGCGCATCGTTCCCGGATCGATCAAACCACAGTGAAAGTTCGCCAGACCAAAGGAGCAGGAACATGATGAAGGGTCAACTCGCCGGGCTGATGAAGCAGGCCCAGTCGATGCAGGAAAACCTCAAGCGCGCGCAAGACGAGCTTGCGACGATCGAGGTCGAGGGCCAGTCCGGCGCCGGGCTGGTGAAGGTGACGATGACGTGCAAGCACGATGTGAAGCGCATCGCCATCGACCCCAGCCTGCTCGCTGACGACAAAGACATGCTCGAAGACCTCGTTGCCGCCGCCTTCAACGACGGCGTGCGCCGCGCCGAAGAGGTGAGCCAGGAGAAGATGGGCAAGCTCACGGCGGGAATGCCGATGCCTCCGGGCATGAAATTCCCGTTCTGAACGCGCGGCCCACTCGTTGCGGCCGTGCGGGAAACTTCGCTTGAAGGCTTGATCGACGCGTTGAAACGACTCCCCGGTGTCGGCGTGAAGTCGGCGCAGCGCATGGCGTTTCACCTGCTGCAGCATGATCGCGACGGCGCACGCCGCATCGCCTCGGCGCTGGACGCAGCGCTGAACAATGTGCGCCATTGCGAGCGTTGTCGAACGCTGACTGAAACCGCGCTGTGTGCCCTGTGTGCCGACACGGGACGCGACTCGCATCAACTTTGCGTTGTCGAGACGCCCGCCGACCAGGCGGCGCTGGAGCGCAGCGGCAGCTACCGTGGCCACTATTTCGTGCTGATGGGGCGCATCAGCCCGCTGGACGGTGTGGGCGCGGGAGACATCGGCGCCTTGCAACTGCTGGAGCGCGCCGCCGACGGAGTGGTGCAGGAGGTCATCATCGCGACCAACTTCACCGCCGAGGGCGAGGCCACCGCGCATGTGCTGACGCAGGCACTGACGGCGCGCGGCTTGCGCGTGACGCGCCTCGCCCGGGGCGTGCCGATCGGCAGCGAACTGGAGTACGTGGACCTGGGCACGATTGCCCACGCGTTTGTCGACCGCCGCTGAGCGTGTTCGGCGCGTCCCGGCGCAGCCAGGCGCGGCCGCGCCGGTACAGTTCAGCGGTGCGCCGGATGCGGCGCCGTTCGGGGACCTGATCGTGGCGTCTTGGGCGCCACTTTGCGCAGTGGCGACTTCACCGCCGGGGCGGACTTGCCGCGCACGCTCTTGGCAGGAACGAATACGGTGACTCTCTGGCCCGGGCGGAATGACGAGCCGACGTCGACGACGTTCCACTGCGCCACGCTTTCCTGGCTCACGCGGTAGCGCCTTGCCACGCTGGCCACGCTGTCGCGCCGACCGGCACGCAACACGACACGGCGCACCTGCGTACCATCGGGCGCGAGCATGATGCTTCCGTTGTCGGCCAGATGTTCCGAGACGTCTTCGCCGTGCGTTCCATTGCGCGGCACCAGGAGCGTGGAGCCGACCTGGATCAGCATGTTCGGCGGAATGCGGTTCAGTTCGCGCAGTTGGGCTTCCTCCATGCCGACCTGGCGCGCGGCCTCTGCAGGCTTCAAGGTTTTTGGCGCCACCCAGGCCGTCCAGCTTGCCAGGCGGCCGCGATACTCAGGAAGTTCCTGCACGAAACGATTCGCGTTGTCGTAGGGCAGCAGCAC
>JANNKM010000544.1:0-9917 GCA_031396305.1 Rhizobacter sp. | reverse complement strand
GCGTGGATAGGTCCCGGTGTTGGACAGCCAGAAGCATTCACCAATACGGAAATCCGCGGCGATGAGGTTAAAGCCGCTGTGGCCGGCGATCGCCGTGCGCATCCAGAATTTGTCGACCGTGTCGCGAGCCGACAGCCAGTTCGGCACGATGTCGCCTCGCGATGGAGCACCTTCGAAAGTGAGCCGAGCATCCCGGACATTGGTCAAAAGACCCAGGCGACCCTGAGCCGTCAGGCCCAGCCAGGTTCCGCCGCTTTGCAGATCGCGCCCGCTCAGAATGGCCGGACCGCCGCTTTCAGGTGTCCACCACGACAAACCCTCCGCCGGACGAGCGAAGTACTCGTCTCGATTGGCCGCGATGACCAATGGAAACTTGCGGTTCTTGTCGAGGGCAAGGGCTAGCAGGCACATTCAGCATTCACCTCGCCGCAATTCCACCTCGCAGTGGAAGACTGGACTGGCCGCAGGGAGCATCAACCAAGATGGTAGTTGACTGGTCGCTCGCAAGCGCAGCCGAAGCGCTCGAATCCGAGAATGCCGCGTGAACTGTTCCCGCCTCGCGTGCCCTGTGGCGCACGAACTGGGCTGAGCGATGTCGCAGAAGGCGGTCTCAGCCGGACTCGGCTGAAGAAATCGCGATGGTGTAGGGCAGATCGCGTTGGGTCAGCACTGCGCCGTCGGAATGCCCCAGATGCAACGTGCCGCGCTGCAGTTCGCTCATCTTCAGTTCAACAAGGGCGCGGCTCCCGGGTCCGTTTTGGGCAGGCGCGGCGTTGGCGACGACGCCTGCGGGCTGCGCTGGGTCCACTGTTCCGAAGACTTCCTGGCCGGCGCTGACCTCGATGTCACAGTCGAACAGGAACATGCGGCGCTTCAGTGTGCTGCGATACTGGCTGCGCGCTACGACTTCCTGGCCGGGATAACTACCCTTCTGAAAATCGACGCCGCCGAGGATCTCGAAATTGATCATCTGGGGCACAAACATGTCCACCGTTTTTGCCTCGATGACCGGAACTCCGCTGGAAATTTGTAGCCAGCGCCATGCGTCCTGGCTGAGCATCGGCAGGTTTGGCAGGGCCAGGGCGCCGAGCCGGGGCAACCACAGCCCGAGCGCCTGCCCCTGACCATCCGGCAGTCGGATCAATGTCCCGTCAGCAGTCGCGTGCACCTCCCAGATCGACAGACTTGTCAACGGGCCATCGTCATCGGCCCCGGCCAGTCCGAACACTGGCAACTCCTGCGTTGCATCGCTCAGCTTGCACTTCATTCGCAATACGAACATCGACATACGCTTGAGCGTCGCGACCAGAAGGTCGGCAGCGCACAGCAGAACGATGTCCTCGCCCTGTTTCCATCCGAAGAAGCTCGCCTGAAGGCGGCCCTTTGCCGAACAAAAGCCTGCCAAACGCGCGCTGCCGGCAGGCAGCGAGGCGAAATCGCTCGTCAACTGCGACTGCAGGAATGCACCTGCATCGGGGCCTGTGACACGTATGCAACCAAAGTATCCGAGTCGCGCGATACCGTTTGGAGAAATAGAGCTGTTCATGCGGCGATTATCATTGCGCCCGATGAGCGACGGTGGGAACGGGATTGCTGAGCGACGCCGTGGCATGGCTGGGCTGCGGAAATGAAGTGGGTTCGATTCGCGGTGCTGCTGTTGCTCCCAATACTGGGTACGGTTGCCGGTGCGGCGTGGTGGCTGTACACACCGGTTGCACTCAACGCCGCCAAAGTTCAGGTCATCATCGAGCCTGGCGCCACGGCGCGCGAGATCGCGCAAGCGCTGTCGGACGCAGGCGTCGAGTCATCACCCCTGCTGCTGTCTCAGTGGTTTCGCTGGTCAGGGCAGGGCCGCAAGATTCGAGCTGGAAGCTACGAGATCGACCGGTCGCTCACGCCCATCACGCTCCTTTCGACTTTGGTTCGCGGCGAACAGACCATGGCGAGCGTCAGGTTGCTCGAAGGGTGGACGTTTCATCAGTTTCGGGCGGAACTGGCGATGGCCGACGCACTGAAGCCGACGACCGCGATGATGACCGACAACGAGATCATGGATCGCCTGGGTGCTGCAGGCGTCGCCCCAGAAGGCCGTTTCTTCCCCGACACCTACAACTACAGCCGTGGCAGCAGGGATTTCGCCGTGCTGGAACAGGCATACCGGGCGATGCAGTCCCGCTTGGAAGCCGCATGGAACGAGCGAGACCCCGACACTCCGCTGCGCAGTGCCAATGATGCGTTGATCCTTGCGTCGATCGTGGAAAAGGAAACCGGGGCTGCCGCCGAACGCGGGTATGTGGCGAGCGTTTTCGTCAATCGGCTGCGAATTGGCATGCCCTTGCAAACCGACCCAACCGTCATTTACGGGCTAGGCAACCGCTTCGATGGCAACTTGCGCAAGCGTGATCTCCTGACCGATGCGCCTTACAACACCTATACCCGCACGGGATTGCCACCGACGCCGATTTCGATGCCAGGCAACGACTCTCTGCTGGCCGCGGTTCGCCCTGAGCGGACGAAAGCCCTGTATTTCGTCTCCCGTGGCGACGGCTCCAGCCAATTCAGCGAAACGCTGGCCGAGCACAATCGTGCTGTGGACAAGTACCAGCGTCGCAAATAGGCAAGCGTGAACGGTCGATTCATCACCTTCGAGGGCATCGATGGGGCGGGGAAGTCCAGCCACATCGAGGCGCTGGCCGCGCGGTTTCGACGCATGGGCATTGAGGTTGTCTGCACGCGTGAGCCTGGGGGAACTCCGCTTGCCGAACAACTGCGCGCGCTGTTCCTGAGCCAGCCAATGGATGCGCTCACCGAGGCATTGTTGGTATTCGCTGCCAGGCGGGACCACTTGCGCGAGGTGATTCAGCCGGCGCTGGCGAGGGGCTGCGCAGTCCTGTGCGACCGGTTTACCGACGCCACGTTTGCGTATCAAGGGGCAGGGCGTGGGTTCAACCTCGCGATACTGGAGCAATTGGAGCAATGGGTGCAGGAAGGATTGCAACCAAGTTTGACCTTCTGGTTCGACCTCGCGCCAGAGGTGGCAGCAAGACGGCGTGCCGCCGTCCGAAGCGCCGATCGCCTGGAGCAACTCGACGAAGCTTTTTTTGCGCGTGTCCGGGAAGGGTATCGCGTTCGCGCACTGGCGCATTCATCGCGGTTTGTCCGCCTCGACGCCCAGCAGGACATCGAGTCAGTGGCGCGGGACATCGTCGCTGCCGTGGAGGATCGGCGGTGGTAGTCGACGACGGGCCGCTACTCCCGTGGCTGGAACGTCCGCTGCGGGAGGCCCTGGGTCTGCGCGCTGCGAAAGCCGTGCTTCTGCATGGACCGGACGGAAACGGGCAATTCGGTTTGGCGCTGGCGATTGCACGGGCCTTTCTGTGCGAATCGGAACGCGAATCCACGTCCATGGCGCAGGCATGTGGTCGCTGTGCAAGTTGCCGTCTGTTCGCCGCCCGAACCCACCCTGATCTGATGCTTCTGATTCCCGATTCGCTGCGCGAGTCGCTCGGCTGGGCGGCAGCGGCGGCGGACGACGTCGGAGTTGCCGCCGCCACGGGGAAATCGAAGCCCAGCAAGGAAATCCGGGTTGACGACGTCAGGGCAGTCGTCGCGTTCGCGCAGTCAAGCAGCGCGCGCGGGCTGGGAAAGGTGGTGCTGATTCATCCGGCGCAGCACATGAATGTCATCGCCGCGAATGCGTTGCTGAAGACTCTCGAAGAGCCCCCTGGCCTGACCCGGTACATATTGAGCAGCAACGCAGCCGACACGCTGCTTCCAACGGTCCGCAGCCGATGCGTGGCTGTGCCGGTTGCGTTGCCCGCGCAAGAGTCGGCCCTGGCCTGGCTCGAGTCACATGGGGTCAAGTCGGGTCGGGTCATGCTTGCCGCGACGGGCGGACGCCCCCTTGAAACCTTGCAGTGGGCGCAGACCGGCACTGACATCGATCGGTGGCTCAGCGTGCCTGCGAAGGTGTTCCAAGGACGCTCCGAGGCATTCGTCGATTGGCCTTTGGCCCGCTTGGTCCAAACGCTGCAGAAACTTTGCCATGATTCCCTTTGCGTCGGCGTTGGGGCAGAACCTCGGTATTTTCCGAAGCAGAGCCTCGTGGTTCCGAGTGACCTGTCCAGACTCATCGCGTGGTCGGCCGCTTTGCGAGAGCACGCGATCCGCGCGGAGCATCCCTGGCACGCATCCCTGAAGGTCGACAGCCTTGTCGAACAGGGGCGAAGCGCACTGCGTGCAACCCGCCCGGACGACGACGCGCAACGACGTGACTCACGTGGTCGCGCTTCGGTACACTTCGCTGCATGAGCACCATTTCCCCCGGACTCCCTGCGACATCAGGTGGAGCGCGCCCGAGCGTGATCCAACTGGTCTTCCGGGAAAAAGCGGCGCTCTACGCTGCCTACATGCCGCTCTTTTCCGACGGTGGACTGTTTGTTCCCACGACGCGGGAGTATCGGTTGGGTGATGACATCTATCTGTTGTTATCGCTGCCCGACGACCCGCAACGCTACCCCGTCGCAGGCAAGGTAGGTTGGGTGACCCCAGCCAACGCGTCGGGCGGGCGCACACAGGGTGTGGGTGTGCGTTTCCCGACCGACGAAAAGACGCGCGTGCTGAGAATCAAGATAGAAGAGATCCTCGGGACGTCGATCTCATCTGCCAAGCCGACGCAGACCATCTGATCTGGCACCTGCTGCGTGACCGCGGGCACAGTTCGCTTTCATGTTCGTCGATTCGCACTGCCATCTCACGTTTCCCGAACTGAAGGACAACCTGGCGGAGATTCGGGCAGCGATGCGCGTGTCTCGAGTGGACCGAGCCCTGTGCATTTGCACGACTCTCGAGGAGTTCGACGCAGTGCACGCGATGGCGTTGTCCTTCGACAATTTTTGGTGCAGTGCCGGTGTGCACCCAGACAACGAAGGGGTACGGGAACCGCGCGTCGAAGATCTAGTCGAGTTGGGCGCGAGGTCGCGCGTCGTGGCGATCGGAGAAACCGGGCTGGACTACTTTCGCCGCAATGGGCGAAGCCACTGCGACATGGAGTGGCAGCGAGAGCGATTCCGAGTTCATATCCGAGCGGCGTTGGAATGCGAATTGCCACTTGTTGTGCACACGCGCGAGGCCGCGCAGGACACGCTACAAGCCCTGCGCGACGAAGGTGAGGGGCGCGTGACAGGCGTTTTTCACTGCTTCACTGAAGGTCTGGAAGTTGCGCGCGGTGCGCTTGATCTTGGGTTCGACATATCGTTTTCCGGAATCCTGACGTTCAAGAATGCAACTGCGCTTCGTGACGTGGCTCGCTATGTGCCACTGGAGCGCTGCCTGATCGAGACCGACAGTCCATACCTTGCACCTGTCCCGTTCCGAGGGAAAGTAAATAACCCGTCTTACGTCGTTCATGTCGCGCAACAGCTGGCGGAACTGAAACAGGTTCCGTTGGAGCGAATCGCGCTGGCCACCAGCGAGAATTTTGAACGCTTGTTTTCGCGGGTATCGGAGGCATCGTCGGAGGGCGAGGTTATTAAAGTTAATTCTTAGATAATACTTCTATATTGTTGAAAACACTGAAGAATGTCCAAATGCATGAAGGCCAATGAACGCCCGTGACGGGGCTTTTTCGTGGTCGTTTTCACATGGGGGTGTCGGGAAAGTTCTTACGCAATCTTTGGCTGAGGGCCCACTGATGTGAAGAGTGATGCAGGCCTACATTCGATTCGATCGCGTCGCAACCAACTGTGAGACAGCCATGGAACAACAACAGATCGTAGCGAATCCGTTTGCGCTCTTGCTCAACCCGGAGGCCGTGCATGCGGCGCTTCAGCAGTCGACCGCATTGAATCGACTGAGAAGCAAGATCTGGAGGCCACTAGATAGGTCCTCGGGCCCGCTGGTTGGAGAAGACGGCCAAGGGGATGGCGGGTCTGACGAGTCGGGTCCGCGCGGCGAAGAATAGCTTGTACAGCCCGGTGGAAGGTTGCTTACCGGGGTTCGGGACCGCTAGTCTAGGCACCACAATGTATATTATGTCAACTCAAATGTTGACCTCCAAATCCACTGCATAACGTCTGGCATCCGTCAACGACCAGTCTTCGCCGACAATACGATCTCGCGAAAAGATCGGCAGCTTCCTGGTCATCCAAAGGAAGCGCATGGAAACAAGCAACGAGGTCGGCTCAATGGCAAAGACAGAGATCAAGACTGCGATCGTGGACGGCGGTTTGCGATATCGAACCAAGACACCAGGCTCCCCTTTTGCAGCGGCCAGTTCTTTCGGCGCCGCGACAATGTCCTGCTTTCTCTGCGGCAAGCACCGTGCACGATCAATGCTCAAGTCACGCAAGTTGCTTGGAAAGAATCAGGTGGTCTGCTCGCCTTCTTGCAATGCACTGAGTCAAGCGCAGAGCTAGCTAGCTAGGTTTGGCTCACGGGGCGCCCGGACTGAAAGGTTCGGCCCAACGCCACTTCGAGATCAGAAATCAGGTCTTCAGCGGCCTCCAGGCCGATCGAAAAGCGCACCAGCACACCGCGCCATTTCGGTGAATTCCTGATCATGGCGAGGTTATACGGAACGGCCAGACTCATCGGCCCTGCCCATGAATAACCGAGCTTGAAAAGGCGAAGGCTGTCGAGGAATGCGTCCACCTGTCGGGCAGCAATTCCGGAATCAAATACCACCGAAAACAGACCTGCCGCACGCTTGCTGACCCGACTCCAGTGCTCATGCCCGGGCGATCCGGGCAGCGCGGGATGCAAAACCTGCGCAATTTCTGCTCGGCCACCCAACCAATGGGCAATTCGGCGGGCGCTCTGGTCTTGTGCCGCGTAGCGTAGTTCCAGCGAGGGCAAGGAACGCAATACCGATTCAGCGTCGTTCGCCCCTATTCCCAACCCCATCCGCATGTGCGTAGACTTGAGTCTGGCGTGCAATGCCGGGTCGCGCGTTGTGACAGAACCCATCAGGACGTCACCGCCCCCGGAGGGGAACTTGGTCAATGCCTGCATCACTACGTCTGCACCGACGAGCGGACGCACACCGTCATCAACCGCGAAAGCATTGAAGGCCACGCCAGCCCCCCAGGTGTTGTCAATCGCGGACAGGACGCCACGCGATCTTGTCGCCCCAAGCAGGCCCGCCAAGTCTGGAAACTCCATCGTGACTGAGCCGGGAGGCTCAATCCAGACCAGCCTTGTCGCCGGTCCCACCATGTCTGCAAGGCGCTGCGGATCCGCAGGATCGAACAAGCGATGCGTGATTCCCCAGCCGGCAAGCTCGTTGCGAGCGAACTCCTTGCCAGGGCCGTACGCGTTGTCGGGGATCAAGACTTCGTCGCCGTAGCGCAGCAAGGCCATGTTCACCAAGGCAATCGCCGCGAGCCCACTGGGCACCAAGAGCGTCTGAAGGCCGCCCTCCAGCGTGGCGATCCGCTCTTCCAGCGTGAAAGTCGTGGGAGTGCCATGCAGGCCGTAGGTGTAGCCCGTCTTGTCTTTCCAAGCGCGCGCGCGTAGCGACGCCACGTCTCGGAATATCACCGTGGAAGCCTTGTGCACCGCGACCTGCGGCGCCGCGAATCCTTCCGGCGGCTGATAGGGATGGTGGATGAGAGTCGTACTGAGGTTCGACGGCTGCGCCGGCCTGTCTTCTCGCTCGTCTTCGCGTTCCACACTCATCGCCGGTTCCACCGTACGCGAAATCAGATCGGCAAGCCAATCAAATCGTGGCCCTGCGCGGCGACGATGTGCGCACGGCAGAACGCGCCCGGTCTAAGCGTGATCGAAGCCTTTTCAGGCGGCCGCAACTTCACGACACCATCGATCTCCGGAGCGTCAGCGTAGCTGCGACCCCGGCCTCCCTTGCGGCCCAACCCAGGCGCGGAGTCGACGAGAACCTGCATCGTCGAGCCCACGCGTTCCTGCAACTTGGCGATGGACACTTCTTCGGCGACTGCCATGAAGCGCGCCCGGCGCTCATCACGCAGTTCGGTCGGCAGCATTCCCGGCAGTTCATTGGCGACAGCGCCAGCCACCGCTGAATAGGCGAAGCAACCCGCGCGGTCAATGCGTGCTTCACGAACGAATTCGAGCAGGTGTTCGAACTCCTCCTGCGTTTCGCCCGGAAATCCAGCGATGAACGTGCTGCGGACCACGATCTGCGGACACACCGAGCGCCAGCGCTGCAGGCGTTCAAGATTTTTTTCGCCGCTCGCGGGGCGCTTCATGCGACGCAAGACGTCGGGATCGGAATGCTGAAACGGCACGTCCAGGTACGGCAAGATGGCACCTTGTGCCATCAGCGGCAGTATGTCATCGACGTGCGGATACGGATAGACGTAGTGCAGCCGTACCCAGGCCGAATGAACGTTGGCGAGTTCGGCCAGCCGTTCGCAAAGATCGACCAAACGCGTCTTGACCGGCTTGCCGTCCCAAAATCCGGTCCGGTACTTGACGTCGACCCCATAGGCGCTCGTGTCCTGGCTGATCACGAGCAGCTCCTTGACTCCCGATTCGAAGAGCCGCCTGGCTTCGTCGAGCACCTCCCCGATCGGCCGGGACACCAAGTCGCCGCGCATGCTCGGAATGATGCAGAAGGTGCAACGATGATTGCAGCCCTCGCTGATCTTGAGATAGGCGTAGTGCTTCGGCGTCAGCTTGATGCCCTGCGCCGGAACGAGATCGAGAAACGGATCATGGGGCTTCGGTAGATGCCGGTGCACTGCGTCCATGACCTCTTGGGTTGCATGCGGCCCGGTCACCTCCAGCACACGCGGATGCATTTCGCGCACCAGATTTCCGCCGCCCTGCCCGGCCCTGGCACCCAGGCAACCGGTGACGATCACCTTGCCGTTCGCGGTGAGGGCGTCGCCTATCGCATCAAGGCTTTCCTTGACCGCATCGTCGATGAAACCGCAGGTGTTGACGATGACGAGGTCGGCGTCGGTGTAGCTCTTCGACGTTCGATAGCCCTCCGCCTGCAACTGCGTGAGGATGAGTTCAGAGTCGGTCAGTGCTTTTGGACAACCGAGCGAAACGAAGCCGATCTTCGGGCCGAGAGAGATTGATTCCAACGTAGTCATTTCCAGGGTGAACGGCGTCAGACCAGTGGCTCAACGCGTCGGCGGAATCGCGCCTGGAACTGCCGAAAACAAGGTCTCGGCCTGCTTGCCCAACTGCTCCTGCATCTGCAAAAACATCTGACGTGACTGCTCGAGGTAGTTGCCCATCAGGCCTTGCACCCCTGGGGCCTGACTGCTGAGAAAGCTTGCCCACAGGTCCGGATTCGGCGTGGTGGGGTCGAACACCCCCTTAGCCTGTGCGGCGAACCGCGCCTGAATGTCGGTAAATGCCTGCAGGTTCTTTTCAAGGTAAGAACCCATCATGCCCTGCAGGGTGTTGCCGTAAAAACGGATGAGCTGCGAAAGCATTTGCGTTGAGAAGATCGGAACACCACCGGTCTCCTCTTCGAGAATGATCTGCAGCAGGATGCTGCGGGTCAGGTCATCACCCGTCTTCGCGTCGCGAACGACGAACGGCTGAACTGCCAGCACCATCGCCTTGACGTCCGTCAGCGTGATGTAGCTGCTGGTCTGGGTGTCGTACAAGCGTCGATTCGGATACTTCTTGAGAACGCGCAGCCCGGCGTTGGGCGAGTCGACCGCCGAGCCGCTGCTGGCGGCCGACTTCGGCTTCGCAGTGCGGCGAGACTGAACCATGCAACAACCTCCGGTTTGGCCGAGCGGCGGGCCGAAAGATTCTAGGAGGGCGACTCTGCGCTCCGCGAGGGGTTTACCCGCCTCGGAGGTAGCCGCGACAGCTGCTCCACGGCGGTGCAAGCCGTGGTAGGCGCGATTGGACTCGAACCAACGACCCCCACCATGTCAAGGTGGTGCTCTAACCAGCTGAGCTACGCGCCT
>JANNKM010000156.1:0-23084 GCA_031396305.1 Rhizobacter sp. | reverse complement strand
GGCCCGCTTTGCGCAGTCGGATGACCTGCACGCGCCTTTCGTGCCGCGCATCGCGCGACAGCGATCTCATGTCGGTTGCTTCCATCCTCCTCAGATGATGGCACCTTCGCTAAGTTCAAGTTAAATAGTTCCGAATCAATAGTTCACTTCGGCTTGCGCCCCGAGCGAGTATTCAGCCCCAGCGCTTCCATGTTCTTCAAGCGCCGGTTTTCCTTGCGCTCGTCCATGCGCTCCATCTCCCGGCGCTTGGTGCGGCCCGACGTGTCGGACCATGCCCACCAGCCCAGCGCAAACGCAAATGGCATCGCGAACTTCCACAGATCACCTGTCAGGTTCCAGGTCCAGGCGCCCACCGGGCCGATCCCCAACAGGTTGAGCAAGATCAATACAACGCCAACGCCAACGAACAACATCTTCCAACCCCCAGCAAGTGGAGCGTCAACCTGACGCTCTTACAATCCGTTGCTGTGAATGTACGACGCCGGCTCGAAGGCCGATGAGCCAACCTACCTCGACTGAAAGGAAATCATGAAGTTGTTCCCCGCTTTGACGATCGCTCTGCTCGCCACAGGTGCCGGATCGGCATTTGCCAACGCCGACCTGGCGACGAAGAAGAACTGCATGGCCTGCCATGCCGTGGACAAGAAACTCGTCGGCCCCGCCTACAAGGAAGTTGCCGCAAAGTACGCCGGCCAGAAAGACGCCGTCGACAAGCTGGCGCAAAAGGTCATCAAGGGTGGCGCGGGCGTCTGGGGTCCGGTACCCATGCCGCCGAACGCGCAGGTGAGTGAAGCCGAGGCCAAACAACTGGTGCAGTGGCTGATGTCGCTCAAGTAAGCCTCTCGACGACCGCGCCATGCAGTTCAACCATGAGCACGAAGCGGTCAAGAGCACTCTGAAGCGGTTCATCGCCGAAGAGATCAATCCGCATGTCGACGCGTGGGAAGCCGCTGAGATCTTCCCCGCGCATGAGGTATTTGCCGGCCTGGGCAAGCTGGGGCTGCTCGGGCTGACCAAACCCACCGACTACGGCGGAATGGGCTTGGACTACTCGTACTCGGTCGCGATGGCGGAAGCCCTGGGCGATATCGCCTGCGGCGGTGTTCCCATGGCGATCGGCGTGCAGACCGACATGGCCACACCGGCCCTCGCGCGTTTCGGCTCGGACGCATTGCGCCGCGAATTCCTGGCGCCCGCGATCCGCGGTGAACATGTGGCCTGCATCGGTGTCTCGGAACCGGGCGCAGGCTCGGACGTCGCGGCGATCAAGACGACGGCGCGCAAGGTGGGCGGCGACTACATCATCAACGGTTCGAAGATGTGGATCACGAACAGTCTGCAGGCCGACTGGATGTGCCTGCTGGCTAACACCTCGGAAGGCGCGGGCCACAAGAACAAGAGCCTGATCGTCGTGCCGATGAACACTCCCGGCGTCACGAAGGCAAAGAAGATCCGCAAGGTCGGCATGATGTCCAGCGACACGGGCCTGATCCACTTCGACGACGTGCGCGTTCCGCAAACGAACCGCATCGGTGACGAAGGCGCCGGGTTCACCTACCAGATGATGCAGTTCCAGGAAGAGCGCCTGTGGGCCGCGGCGAACGCGATCCAGGGCCTGCTCAACTGCGTGCAGCTCACGGCAGACTACGCACGCGAACGGCAGATCTTCGGCTCAGGCGTTCTTGACCACCAGAGCGTGCATTTCAGGCTGGCCGAGCTCAAGACTGAAATCGAGGCGCTGCGCGGCTTGACCTACATGGCCACCGAACACTATGTGGCTGGACGCGACGTCACCGAATGGGCGTCGATGGCCAAACTCAAGGCCGGGCGACTGCTTCGCACCGTTCCTGACGCATGCATGCAGTATTGGGGTGGCATGGGCTACACCTGGGACAACCCGGTGTCGCGCATGTACCGCGACGGCCGCCTGGCCTCGATCGGCGGCGGTGCCGACGAAGTGATGCTGGGCATCATCTGCAAGTTCATGCACACGCTGCCGGGCAGGCGCTGAGCCCCGGCCGCAAGCCAGGCGCGGCCGGCGTGCGACTCAGTCAGTCCGGTTTGACATAGTCCGAGACGACCTTCCACCTGCCGTCGGTGATTTGCGACAGGCGCGACGCATTGCTGCCGAGTCGCTTGGTCGGCGAGAACGACGCGGGTGCACTGCCGAACATGTCGCTCGGAATCGTCAGCGTGTCCATCGCCTTGATGAACGATTCGGTGCTGAGGTTGGCCCCGGCCTTGGCCGCCGCTGTCGCGAACGCGTCGATGATGGTGTAACCATAGACCGAGAACACGGTCGGGTCTTCGTTGAACTTGGTCTTGTACTTGTTCGCCCAGAAACTGATTTTCTGCGAGGGATCGTCGGCGTAGGGGTTCTGCACCGTCATCGTCGCGTACAGGCCGTCCATCGCCTTGCCGCCGAGTTTGTGAATGAGGTCGGTGTAGGCCGCACTGGAGCCGAAGAACACCGGGCTGAACCCGGTCTTGCGCGATTCGCCAATCGTGCCGATGGTCTCTCGGATGATGGTCCCGAGAACGACGAGGTCACACTCGGCTGCCTTCATGCGCGCGACTTGCGAAGAGAAGTCGGTCGCGCCGCGTTTGTACGACGTCCGCTCCACGAAATCCATGTTCATCGTCTTCAGCGCCGCTTCCGCGCCGCGAACGACTTCGAGGCCGAATTCGTCGTCCTGATAGATGGTGCAGACCTTTTTCGCGCCCTTTTCCTTGACCAGCTTGGGCAGCGTGCCGCGCATCTGATCGAAGTAGGTCGCCGCGAAAGCGTACTTGAGCTTGTGGAACGGGTCGTACATCTCGCGTGCCGCCGTCACCGGGAAGAAGTTGATCACGTTCTTCTCGAACTGCACCGGCATCGCGGCGTTGTTCTGCGCCGTGCCGATGTGTCCGGTCATGATGAAGATCTTGTCCTGGTTGACGAGTTTCTGCGCCGCGAGCACTGCCTTCTTCGGGTCATACGCCGCGTCTTCGACGAGCAGCTTCAACTTGCGTCCGTTGATGCCGCCTTGCTCGTTGATCTCGTCGACCTTGAGCATCATCCCCAGCCGAATCTGCTTGCCGAACCCGGCGATCGGGCCCGACAGGTCCTGGATCGAGCCGATCGTGATTTCGGTCTTGGTCACACCTTGGGTCTGGGCCAGCGCCACGGGCGCAAGCGCCGCCATCGCAGTCGCCATCGCAATCAGGTTTCTCAACTTCATCGTCTTTCTCCTTCGTAGGTATTCAGTGGAATGTCAGGATTCTCAGCGGTACATCGCTTCGATGTGTTCAGCATACTTCTTCTCTACAAACTTTCGTTTGAGCTTCATGGTCGGCGTGAGTTCGTCGTCTTCTGCGCTGAGCTGGTTCTCCAGCAGGTAGAACTTCTTGATCTGCTCGACGCGCGCGAACTTCCTGTTGATGCGCTCGATCTCGCCCCAGATCAACTCCTGAACCTCCTTGGCGCGAGTCAGGCTCAGGTAGTTGCTGAACGCGATGTCGCGGTCCTGCGCAAACTTTTCGACGTTCTCCTGGTCGATCATCACGATCACGGTGAGGTAGGGTCGCTTGTCGCCCACGACGACGGCATCCGTAATGTAGGGTGAAAACTTCAAGTCATTCTCGAACTCGCTCGGCGTGACGTTCTTGCCACCCGCCGTGATGATGATGTCCTTCATGCGATCCGTGATGCGGAAGTACCCATCGGCGTCGACGCTGCCCACGTCACCGGTATGCAGCCAGCCGTCGGCATCGATCGTTTCCGCCGTCTTCTCGGGTTGGTTCAGGTAGCCCATGAAGACGTTGCGCCCGCGCACCAGGATTTCGCCCGTCGCCGGATCGAGCTTGACTTCGTTGTAGGGGCACGCCGGGCCCACCATGCCGGGCTTGATGCGCGCGGCAGGCATGTAGGTCGATGCGCCGCAGGACTCCGTCATGCCCCACACCTCGAGCATCGGCACGCCCAGCGCCAGGTACCACTTCACCAGGTCGGGCGAGATCGGCGCGGCACCGGTGACGAGGAATCTCGCCCGGTGGATGCCGATCAGGCGCCGCACGTTGTCCAGCGCCAGCCAGCGCGCGAGCATGAACTGAACTTTCAGTGCCGCGCCGACCGGCCGACCCGCCAGCACCAGCTCGGCAATGCGCGTTCCCACCCCCAGCCCCCAGGCGTAAACCGCTTGCTGAATCTTGCCCGAGTCGCGCAGCGCGATCGCCACCGCCGAGTAGAACTTCTCCCATACGCGCGGCACCGCCGTGAACACCGTGGGAGCAATCTCACGAACGTTTTCGGGAACGGTCTCCGGGTTCTCGACGAAGTTCAACACCGCGCCGGTGTAGACCGATGAGTACTCGCCGCCCACGCGTTCGGCGATGTGGCACAGCGGCAGGAAGCACATGCGCTCGTCGTTCGAATCCTGAACCACGATGCGGTTGTAGCCGCGCACCGCGTACACCAGGCCGCCGTGCGAATGCATCGCCCCCTTGGGCTTGCCTGTCGTTCCCGACGTGTAGACCAGGATCGCCAAATCCTGCGGCCGGCACGCCGCGGCGCGCTCTTCGAGTTGACGCGGCTGCTGTTTGGCATGGATGCGCCCCAGTTCACGAAGCGCTGCCAGGTCGATCACTTGCGGGTCGGAGAAGTTGCGCAACCCTTTCGGATCGAACACAACGATCTTGCGCAGGAGCGGCAGGCGATTGCGCACTTCGAGCGCCTTGTCGAGTTGCTCATCGTCCTCGACGAACAGGATACACGTGCGCGAGTCTTCGCAGAGGTACTGTGCCTGCTCGCTTGAATCGGTGGGGTAGATGCCGTTGCACACCGCGCCACAACTGAGCACGGCCAGATCGGCGAGCACCCATTCGACGACGGTGTTCGACAGGATCGATACGCATTCGCCAGGCGCCAGACCCAGGTTCAGCAAGCCGTCGCCGATCTCGCGCACAGCCTGTGCGGTCTGCGCCCAGGTCCATTCGCGCCACAGCCCGAATTCCTTTTGCCGCAGGAATACCTGGCCGGCGCGCTGTGCGGCGGCGTTCCAGAACATGGCGGTCATGGTCTCGCCGGGCACGGCGATCGCATCGCTCGACTCCAGCTCATTCAGGTTCCAAAGGTTGCTCATTCAGACTCCCGCCTCAGCGCCAATTCTTCTTCTTCTTCCAGCGCCGCTCGCCGCGTGCGCCGGCTTCCTTCATGCCGAGGTAGAACTCCTTGATGTCGTCCTTCTCGCGCAGGCGTTCGCAGGTGTCTTCCATGACGATGCGGCCATTCTCGAGCACGTAGCCGAAGTCGGCGACGTTCAGTGCCATGTTCGCGTTCTGTTCGACGAGAAGGATCGTCGTGCCGCGCTCGCGGTTGATGCGCACGACGATCTCGAAGATTTCCCGCGTCAGCAGAGGCGACAGTCCCAGGCTCGGCTCGTCGAGCAGGATCATGCGCGGCGCGGCCATCAGCGCGCGCGAGATCGACAGCATCTGCTGCTGACCGCCCGACAGCAGCCCCGCGTCCTGGATTTCGCGTTGCTTCAGGATCGGAAAGTAGCGATACACCGATTCGAGGTCGCGCGCGACACCGTCGCGGTCGTGGCGGGTGTAGGCACCCATCATCAGGTTGTCGCGCACTGAGAGCAACGGAAACACCTCTCGACCCTCGGGCACATGGCTCAGCCCGCGCCGCACGATCAGCGACGGGTCGCGCGACGTGATGTCTTCGCCACTGAATTCGATGCTCCCCTTGCGCGGATCGATGATGCCGGAGATAGTCTTCAGGATCGTCGATTTGCCCGCACCATTCGAGCCGAGCACCGTGGCGATACTCCCCTGCCCGACTTGCAGGCTCACGCCGCGAATCGCGCGGATCGGGCCGTAGGCGCTTTCCACGTTCTGCAGGCGCAACATGGGCGTGGCGGTGCCCTGCCCTGCGTCGGTGGTCGCCATCTGAACGTTCATGCGGCTTGCCGTCGCAGCGACGCCAGGTCATCACTCGAACCCAGATACGCTTCGATCACGCCAGGATGGCGCTGCACCTCCTGCGGCGTGCCCAGGGCCAGCACTTCACCCTGGTTCATCGCCAGCACGCGGTCCGACACCTTGGAGACGAGCGACATGTCGTGTTCGACCATCAGCACCGTGATGCCCAGTTCATCGCGGATGTCGTCGATCCAGAACGCCATGTCGTCGGTCTCCTCGACGTTCAGGCCCGAAGAAGGCTCGTCGAGCAGCAACAGCTTCGGTTCAGTGCACAACGCACGCGCGAGTTCGACGACCTTGCGCACGCCATACGGCAATCCAGCAACGAGGGATTCGCGGTGATGCTGCAAGCCCAGCAGTTCGATCACCTGCTCCACCTTGTCGCGCATCCGAACCTCAGCCTGGCGCGTCTTGCCGGTGAAGAACAAATGGCTCAGCAAACCAGTCGTGCGATGCGTGTGCCGGCCGATCAACAGGTTTTGCAGCACGCTCGCGTGTTCGAACAGTTCGATGTTCTGGAACGTCCGGGCGACGCCCATCCTGGCGATTTCGTGCGGCGCGACGCCGCGTAGCGGCCGACCCTCGAACTCGATCTCGCCCGAGTTCGGGAGGTAGATCCGGCTGATGAGGTTGAACACCGTCGTCTTGCCCGCGCCGTTGGGCCCGATCAGCGTGAACACTTCACCGCGCTGCACATCAAAACTCACGTCATTGACGGCGAGCACGCCGCCGAAGCGCACGGTGAGGTTTTTCGCCGAGAGCAGGACCGCGCTCATCGCAGGCGCTCCGACTTCTGGAAACTCTTCTGCCGCTTGAACATGCCCTTGCGGTAGAAGGGAAACACCTGGAACCAGGTTCGCACTTTCAACCACCGGCCATACAGGCCCATCGGCTCAAACAACACGAAGGCGATCAACACGGCGCCGTACACCACGCCCTGCAGCCCCGGCGCCTGGCCGATCGCCGCGGGCAGGTAGTCCTTGCCCAGCGAGATGACCTGCGGCATCGTGATGAGAAAGATGGCGCCGAGAAACGCGCCGTGCACCGATCCGAGGCCGCCGATCACGACCATCAGCAGCAAGTCGATCGATTGCAGGATGTTGAACTGGTCGGGCGAAATGAAGCGCAGCTTGTGCGCGTACAGCGCTCCACCGATTCCCGCCAACGCCGCCGACAGCGCAAACGACATCGTCTTGTAGCGTGCGAGATGGATGCCCATGCTCTGCGCCGAGATTTCCGAGTCGCGGATCGCGACAAACGCGCGACCCGTCGGCGAGCGCAGCAGGTTCAGCACCCCCAGCGTCGTGATCACGGTGATCACCAGACACAGGCCGTAGAACGAATCCGCCGACTCGAGTTTCCAGCCGAAGAGATCAGGCGCCTTGAGGTGGATGCCGGCGTTGCCACCCGTCACCGACTCCCAGCGCGCAAACACCTCCTCGACGATGAAGCCGAACGCGAGCGTCGCGATACCGAGATAGATGCCCTTGACGCGCAACGCCGGCAGCCCGACGACCATGCCTACCGCCGCAGACAGCAAGCCTGCAGTCGCCAGCGCGATCGGAAAGGGAGCGCCGGCGTGCGTGAGCGCCGCCTGCGTATACGCACCCACGCCCAGAAACGCGGCGTGCCCCAGCGAAAACAAGCCGGTGAAACCGGCAAGCAGCATCAGTCCCAGCCCGACGACGGAGTAGATCAGCACGAACGTCAACTGGGCGAGCCAATACTCCGACATCAGCCAGGGCATCGCGACCAACAGCAATAACAAGGCGCCATACCAGAACACATGGCCGCCATGCTTGGCCAGGCGTATGTCTTGTTCATAGGCGGTCTTGAACATGAAGCGCATGCGAATACCTCAGACTTTCTTGCGCAACTTCTCGCCGAACAGTCCGTTCGGCTTGACCATCAGCATCACGAGCACGACGACATACGCGGCGATGTCCTTGAAGCCCTCGGGCAGGAAGAACCCGGACAGCGCCTCCACGACGCCGATCACCAGCCCACCCACGATGGCCCCGGGCAGGCTGCCAAAGCCGCCCACGACCGCGGCGGGAAACGCCTTCAAGCCGATGAAGCCCATGGTCGCGTGCACGAACGTGATGGGCGCGAGCAGCAAGCCGGCAACCGCGGCGACCATCGCCGCCAGGCCCCACACCAGGCCATTCAGGCGCTTCACCGGAATACCCATGTAGTACGCGGCGAGCTGGTTCTGCGACGCCGCCTGCATCGCCACACCGAGCTTGCTGTACTTGAACATCGCATAGAGCACGGCACACAGCACGGCGGTGGCGGCGATCACGACCATCTGTTCGACGTTGAGCACGAGCGTGCCGAGTTTCCAGACCTGGTCCTTGTACGGCACAGGCAGGGTATGCGTTTCCGTGCCGATGTTAGGAATCATCGTGATCAGGCCGCGCGCGACATAGCCGATTCCGATCGTCAGCATCACGATCGAAAACGCCGGCTGGCCGAGGATCGGGTTGATCACGGCGCGCTCGAGCAACACGCCGAACGCACCCATCGCGATGATGGAACACACGATCGCCAGCCAGAACGGAAAGCCCAGCAGCGTCATCGCCGCCAGGCCGCCGAACGCGCCGAGCATCATCAACTCGCCCTGGGCGAAGCTCACCGTCTCGGTGGCTTTGTAGATCAGCACGAAGCCCAGCGCGATGAGGCCGTAGATGCAGCCCTGCGCCATGCCGCCGATGATGATCTGCAAGACCTGCAAGAACTTGTCCCCTGAGTTGTCGTAAACCTTATTGTGGGCCGCGGTGCATCCGCGCTACCCTGTGGAAACCCCCCAGCGACGAATCGCCATGAAAATCATCCTTGCCTTCTTGCTCAGCCTGACGATGAACGCCACAAGCGCGCAGACCTGGCCGCAGCAACCGGTGCGCGTCGTCGTTCCGGCCCCTGCCGGCAGCTCGCTTGACATCATCGTGCGCACGCTCGGCGAGCGGCTGAAGGATCGCTGGAAGCAGGCCATCGTCGTTGAGAACAAGGCGGGTGCGGGCGGCATGCTGGGCATGGACGTCGTGGCCAAGGCGGCACCCGACGGCTACACGCTCGGCATCGGCTTCAACGGCCCGATCGCCTTCGCGCCGTATCTCTACAAGAAGATGCCCTACGACCCGGCGAAACAACTGACGCCCATCGTGCTGACGACATCGCAGCCGAACGTGCTGGCCGTCAACACCGCCGTGCCGGCCAAGACCGTCGGCGAGTTCGTCGCGTGGGCGCGCCAGCAGGGCGACAAGCTCTCCTATGGCTCGCTCGGCAACGGCAGCTCGTCGCACTTGACGATGGAGTTGTTCAAGAGCGTCGCGGGCATTGAGGCCGTGCACGTGCCCTATGCCGGTTCGCCGCCTGCCGGACAGTCGCTCGCCGCGGGCGACACGCAGGCGTTGTTCAGCGTCGCTCCGGCGTTGCTGCCGCTGGTGCAAGGCGGGCGCGTCAGGTTTCTTGCCGTCACGAGTGCGCGGCGCCTGGAAGGCATGAGCGACCTGGCGACTATTGCCGAGTCGGGCTATTCCGGGTTTGAGGCGCTGGCCTGGAACGGCTTGTTCGCGCCGGCCGGCGTGAGCGCCGAGATCTTGCAGCGCATCAACGCCGATGTGAACGCAGTGATGGTTGAGCCCGCCGTGCGCGAAGCGTTCGCCAAACAAGCGCTGATTCCCGGCGGCGGGTCGGCGGCAGAGTTCAAGGCCTTCATCGATGTCGAGGCGCGCAAATGGGGCGCGATCATCGACAAGGTCGGAATCAAACTGGATTGACGCCGTGGCCACGATCATCGTCGACAAAAGCGGGCCGGTCTGGACCGTCACGCTGAATCGCCCCGAAGTGCGCAATGCCGTTGACGGCCCGACTGCGCGGAGCCTGAGTGCAGCGTTTCGCGAATTCGACGCCGATGGCTCGGCGCTCGCTGCCGTGCTCACCGGCACGGGTCGCGACTTCTGCGCGGGCGCCGATTTGCGCACCGTCGCGCTCGGCGTTGACGGCGCGTTGGGCAATACGGCCGGGTTGGCGTTGAACGACGACATGAACGACGACGGGCCGATGGGCCCGTCGCGGTTGCGCCTGCGCAAACCCGTGATCGCGGCGATCGAAGGCCACGCCGTCGCCGGAGGGCTCGAGCTCGCGCTGTGGTGCGACTTGCGCGTCGCGGGTGACACAGCCGTGCTCGGCGTGTATTGCAGGCGCTTTGGTGTGCCGCTGATCGACGGCGGTACGGTCCGGTTGCCGCGGCTGATCGGCCGGAGCCGGGCGCTCGACATGATCCTCACCGGACGCCCTGTCGCTGCGGCCGAGGCGCTTTCCTTCGGCCTCGTGAATCGTCTCGTTGCCTGCGGTAATGCGTTGGCGGCGGCGCGTGAGCTGGCCGAGCAGATTGCGCGTCATCCGCAGCAGTGCATGCGCAATGACCGGGCGAGCGTGTTGCGCGAAGACGGGTTGTCGCTGCAGGACGCGCTGGCTCAGGAGTTCGAATTCGGCAAAGCGACGCTGCGCAGTGGCGAAACAAGTGCCGGCGCCGCGCGTTTTGTCGGCGGCGCCGGCCGGCACGGGGTGTTCAATTCCGCGTAGCGACGCGCCAACCCCACAGCGTCACGCCCACCGCCCCCACGGCGCTGCCCCCATCGGCCGCACCGCGTCACCCCGGCGCAAGCCGGGGCCCACCGCCAAGCGAGGCGAACCGCCGCCACCGCCACCACTACGTCCCCCGGCGCAAGCCGGGCCACCGCCAGGCCAGGCGCACTGCCCGCAGTGGATCCCGACTTGCGTCGGGATGACATCGCCGGGCACATGTCCGAAAACGGCGAGTATCGAGGAAGACGCCGCCCATAATCGAACTCATGCCCATCGACTCCGACAGCGCCTACCTTGCGCTCACCGCACGCGACGCACGCTTTGACGGGCGTTGGTTCGTCGGCGTCACGTCGACGGGCGTCTATTGCCGGCCGATCTGCCGCGTGCGCACACCGAAGCGCGAGAACTGCCGCTTTTTCGAGACAGCGGCGCAAGCCGAAGCGTCTGCGTTTCGCCCGTGCATGAAGTGCCGGCCCGAGATTGCACCCGGTGCCGGGCTGCCGTGGAGCGTGATGGACGCTTCACGAACGCTCGCACGCCAGGCCGCGCAACGCCTGGACCAACGTGTGAGCGAGGGCGAGGCGCCCCGCGTCGCCGACCTGGCCGCGGCGCTGGGCGTGAGCGAACGCCATTTGCGGCGCATCTTTCTTGCCGAACATGGCGTCACGCCTTTGCAGCACTTGCAGACGCGGCGCCTCCTGCTCGCCAAACATTTGCTGACCGACACCCAGTTGCCGGTCACGCAAGTCGCGTTGGCGAGCGGCTTCAAGAGCCTGCGCCGTTTCAATGCGGCGTTCGCCGACAGCTACCGCATGAGCCCGGGGCGCCTGCGCCGCAGCGCGGCGCCGCCGGATGCGAGCGACGCACAGGGCGTGACGTTGTCGCTCGGCTGGCGCGAGCCGTATGACGCGCCAACGTTGTTGAAATTCTTCGCGCAGCGCGCCATTCCCGGAATCGAAAGCGTCGAGGCGTTGACGCTGCGCCGCACGGTGCGCGCCGGCATCATGAACGCCGAGGCCGGGTGGATCGAGGCGTCGTTCGAGCCTCGTGCGGCGAAGGTCAACTTGCGCTTTTGCCCGCAGTGGGCGATGGCGAGCGCAAAGGTTGTGAGACACGCAAGGCGCTGGCTCGACCTGGACGCGACGCCGCAGATCGTCGACGCCGCGCTCACAGGCTTACCGGGCGCACCTGGGCTGCGCCTGCCGGGCAGCGCTGACGGATTCGAGCTCGCCGTGCGCGCCGTCCTCGGCCAACAGGTCACCGTGGCCGCAGCGCGCACGTTGGCGCGGCGCCTCGTCGCACGCTTCGGCGCGGCACTGGCTACACCGTGGCCGGATGTCGACCGGGTGTTCGCAACTCCGGAAACACTGGCGGCGGCGCGCATCGAAGACATCGCCGAGCTGGGCATCATTCGCGGCCGCGCCGGGGCCATCATCGCGCTCGCGCAGGCGTGGCCGAACATTGACGCCCTGCTTTACAGCGGCGCGCCACCTGAGCCGCTGATCGACACGCTGTGCGCGCTGCCCGGCATCGGCCCGTGGACGGCGAACTACATCGCGATGCGTGCATTGAGCTGGCCCGATGCCTTTCCGCCGCGCGACGTGGCTGTCCTGAAGGCCATGCAACAGCTTTTCGACACCACCACGCCAGCTGCCGCCGAAGCTCACGCGCAGGCCTGGCGGCCGTGGCGGTCTTACGCCGTATTACGGCTTTGGAACAGTTTGGAGACCACCCCATGACGTCGACCCTCACCTCGATCCAGCAAGCCTGCACAGCACAGTGCAGAGTCGACTCACCGCTCGGCCCGCTGCTGCTCGCGCGCACTGCGCAGGGCCTGGCCGGCGTCTGGTTCGACAACCAGCAGCATCACCCCGCGCCGTGGAGTGCGCCGCACCGGGCATCGGACGAACTGCTGCAGCGCACTGCGGCGCAGCTGGCGCGCTACTTCAGTGGCGAGGCCGTGGCGTTCGATGTGCCGCTCGACTTGCACGGCACGCCGTTCCAGCGCAGCGTATGGCACGCGTTGCTGCGCATCGAGCGCGGAGCCACGCGCCGTTACGGCGATATCGCGGCGCAGCTCGGCGTGCCCGGCGCCTCGCGCGCCGTCGGCGCCGCGGTCGGGCGCAATCCCGTGTCGATCATCGTGCCGTGCCATCGCGTGCTCGGCGCCGGGGGCGCGCTGACGGGTTACGCCGGCGGGCTCGCGCGCAAAGTCGCGCTGCTCGACATCGAGAGCGTGCCGCGCAACGTGGTTCGGTCGGCTCGAGCGGGCCTGCCCACCGGGGCCGCGGCTTGAAACTTGCAGACTTGGTCGAGCTGCTGTTGCTCGCCGCGCTGTGGGGCGCGTCATTCCTGTTCATGCGCATGGGCATCGCGGATTTCGGTCCGGTGGCGCTGGCCGCCGTTCGTGTCGCCGGTGCAGCGCTGTGCCTGCTGCCGATCGTTGCGCTGCGTGGCCAGTTCGCAGCGCTGCGCACGGCTTGGCGGCCGATCGCCCTGGTGGGCCTGACGAACTCGGCGCTGCCTTTCATCCTGTTCGGTTACGCCACCCTTTCGATCACGGGCGGCCTGGCCGCGATCTTCAACGCCGCAGTACCGCTGTTCGGCGCCCTCATCGCGTGGCTGTGGTTGCACGAGCGCCTGAACCGATCGCGCGTCGTCGGTCTCGTGATCGGATTGCTCGGCGTGCTCGGGTTGGCGTGGAGCAATATCAACATCGAGGTCGGCTTCAGGCCAGGCGGAAGTGGCCTGGCCATCGCCGCGTGCCTGCTGGCCACGCTGTTTTACGGCTTCTCAGCGAACTATGCGAAGCGCAGGCTCGATGGCGTGCCGCCGCTCGCGGTGGCCGCAGGCAGCCAGGGTTTCGCGGCGCTGTTCCTCCTGGTGCCCGCGCTCTTCTGGTGGCCTGCCGTGCCGCCGTCGCTGCGCTCATGGAACGCCGTCGCCGCGCTGGCCATCGCCTGCACCGGCGTAGCCTACATCCTGTACTTCCGACTCATCGCGCACCTTGGCGCATCGAAGGCGATTACGGTGACGTTTCTGATTCCGGCTTTCGGTGTCGCCTGGGGCGCGTGGTTTCTCGACGAAAAAGTCACGGCGGCGATGTTGCTCGGCTGCGCCACCATCGTGCTCGGCACGGCGCTGGCCAGTGGCTTTGCGCAATTGTCGGGGCGAAAGTTGTCAGCGCCGACAGGATAGCTTCGTCCCACAAAATCACTGCAAGAACAAAGCACCGGCCCCTACAATCGTTGCGCCTGGCTGCCTGCTTCATACCGAACACCGTGTCTCAGCTCGAAGATCTTACCGACCGCGTCGAGCGCCTGCTGTTGCGCCACGACGAGCTCAAGCGCACGAACGCATTGCTGTGCGAGCAGTTGGACGCCTTGACCCATGAACGCGACAATCTGCGTTCGCGCCTGAGCGCAGCGCGCGGCCGCATCGACGCCTTGCTCGAGCGCTTGCCCAAGGAAGTGACCGTCGGTGTGGCGACGCACCGCGCTGAACCTGGCGAGCGTGCCTCGTGAAGCAACTCGACGTCACGATCATGGGGCAGAGCTACGTGCTCGCCTGCCCTGAGGGCGGCGAAGCAGGCTTGCGTGCGGCGGTCGCGCAAGTCGATCGCGAGATGTCCGCCATCCGTGAGAAAGGCAAGGTCAAATCTCGCGAGCGCATCGCCGTGCTCGCCGCACTCAATCTTGCGTACGACGCTGGCGCGCAGGGTAATGCATCCGCCGCGGCTACGAGCACGGCGCCCGCATCGACGCCGGACATCGTTGCACTAATTCGCAGACTCGACCAGGCCCTCAGCGAAGACGGTCAATTGCTGTGATTGCGCCCTTCAAATTGAGGCAATGGCGAGGCTTCGCGGCGTAGAATGAATTCGTCCGTCGCATTCGCGTAGGTTTTAATTTCCTTGAACCGATGCTCGTATGAGCTAGGGCTTGGAACATCGCTTGGTTGGTGTGATCGTCTCGCGTCAGATGAACCCGAAGCCCGGCTGACCTCGCCCACCTGAACTGCCTGGGTTCAGGAATGCAGCCTGCGGTTCGCGGCGGACACTTTTCTCCACTGCCTGACGCTCGTTGCACGTCGCGCCCGATGAACTACTGGTTGATGAAAAGTGAACCCGGCGAGTGCTCGATCGACGACCTCGCCAACGCACCTCGGCAAACCGTCCCATGGATCGGTGTGCGCAACTACCAGTCGCGCAACTACATGCGCGATCAAATGCAGGTCGACGACGGCGTATTGTTCTATCACTCCTCCTGCCCCGAACCCGGCGTCGCGGGCCTGGCCGTCGTCGCGAGCCCTGCCTACCCTGACGAGACCCAATTCGATCGGACGAGCAACTACTTCGACATCAAGGCCACACGCGCCGAGCCACGCTGGGTGCATGTGGACGTGAAGCTGATGCGCAAGATCCCCCTGCTCAGCCTGCACCGGATGCGCGCAGAGCCCACCCTGGCAACCATGCTGGTGCTGCGCCGCGGCAACCGGCTGTCGATCACGCCGGTCACGGCCGCCGAGTGGCGGGCCGTGAACAAGCTGTTGGGACACGTCTGATCTCGCCGAACGATTGGCAACTCGTTCTCGAGTTGCTGCTGCTGGGCGGCGTGGCGGGTTTTCTCGCCGGGTTGCTGGGAATCGGCGGCGGCGCGATGCTCGTTCCCTTCATGACGATCGTGCTGTCGTTCAAGAACATGCCGCCCCAGCACATCGTGAAAATGGCGGTGGCCACGTCACTCGCGACGATCTGCTTCACGTCGATGGCGTCGCTGCGCGCGCACCACCAGCGTGGCGCGGTGCACTGGAGTGTCGTGCGGCTGCTCGCGCCCGGCATCGTGCTCGGCGCGCTTCTGGGCGCGCAGATCGCCAAGGCCCTGCCAGCCGCCGCGCTGGCGATGCTGTTCGCCGTGTTCCTTGCGTTCTCGGCGATGCAGATCTTCTTTGATCGCAAACCCAAGCCCGGGCGCCTCATGCCGCAAGGCGGCGCGCTGTTCGGCCTGGGCGGCGTGGTCGGCGCGATCTCCACACTCGTCGGCGCGGGCGGCGCATTCATGACCGTACCGATCATGGTCGCGCGCAACGTTCCCATCATCAACGCCGTGGCCACATCGGCCGCGCTGGGCTTTCCCATCGCCGTGGCCGGTACCGCGGGCTACATCATCGCCGGCTGGTCGCTGCACGACATGCCCCCGGGGGCGGTGGGCTACCTCTACCTGCCTGCGTTGTTCACGCTCGCCGCGGCGAGCATGTTGGCCGCCCCCTGGGGTGCGCGCGCAGCGCACCGCATGAACGTGCGCCAGCTCAAGCGCGCGTTTGCCTGCCTGCTGCTCACGCTCGCAGGCTATATGCTTGTGAAGGGCCTGGGCGGCTGAACCCGTCAAGCAAATGTGGCTTTGCCGCTTTGTTCGAACTCCCCACGGGCGCGGGCCGGGCTCGCCCGGCCCTGGGGCGCATGAGCAAATGTGGCTCTGCCACTTTGCTCATCCCCAAGGGCCACGAAGGGGCCCCTTCGTGGCCCTTGGGGCGGACGACGTATGTCGTCGGCCTGGGGGCGCTATCAAGCCGCCCTGAAAGCGGGCTCAGGCGCCTCGAAGCGTATTCCTGCCAGCGCCACGTAGTTGCCGCCGCGTCGGCGCGCATCGGACAGCGCCGCCTCGCAGGCATGCACGAGCTCATCGCGTGAACCTGCCGTGTGCGGAAAGCTCGCGACACCCATCGCGACCGTGAATCCGACCTCCTGGCCATTGAGCACGACGATCTGCGTCGCGCATTGCCGACGCAGCCCTTCCAT
Organism: Rhizobacter sp.; assembly: GCA_031396305.1. Taxonomy (GTDB): domain Bacteria; phylum Pseudomonadota; class Gammaproteobacteria; order Burkholderiales; family Burkholderiaceae_C; genus JAEMQF01. Next base: position 6,730 of record JANNKM010000156.1, on the reverse strand, counting down.
GCGCGAATGCGCCGTCGCCAGGCCCACGCCCGACAACAGCACGGCGAAGCGGTCTTCGCCGAGCCGACATGACGAGTCCATGGCCCGGGTGTTGCCGCGTATCAGGTTGCCCAACGCCTCGAGGATGCGGTCGCGCGCCTGGGTCCCATGTTTCGCGACGCTGTCGGCCATCGGATCGAGCGCGATCGACACCAGCGAAAACTGGCGGCTTTCACGTGCCGACAGGTCGACTTCACGGCGCAGTTGGTCGGCAAAGGTCGCCGCCTGGTACACACCCGTGACGGGGTCGTGCACCGCGGCGTCCTGGCTTTCCCGGCGCAACGCCTCGTAGGCGCGCTGTTGCTGTTCGAGCTGCGCCAGAGCCGTACGCAACTGCTGCACGCGCCGGCGTTCCGCGCTCTGATCGATCCACATCGAACACAGGTGGCGCGGCGCACCACGGTCGCCGCGTGCAATCACGAGGCGCGTGACCGTGAATTCGCGCCGCTGGCCGTCGCGTTCGAGCCGCTGCTCGCTGACGGTGGGCAACGTCTGGGTCATCGCGGCCTGTTCGCCGACGCGCATCGCGGCGGCCTCGTCCGGCGCCATCAGTTCGGCGTCGCTGCAGCCGTGCATGAGTTGTGGCGTGTGGCCGAACAGCGCCGCATAGCGTGGACTGGCGTGAACGTACAGGCCGCTCGAAGCATCCTTGACGGCGATCGCTGCGTCGGCACGGTCGAGCATTTGAAGCAGTACCGCGGCCAACGCAACCGCGCCGTCGGCACCGAGTTCCGCCGCCAGCGCGCGCGCTGCATCCTGCGATTCATTTGACGACGACAACGTCAATTCGACCATGGCATCTGTTCCGCCCCGACGGACGGGCACATGATACCCGGCGCAGCATCAAGATGGTGCGAGGCTGCGTGGATCCGTCCGTCGGCCGTTGCGAAGCGCATCGTCCAGGCGCGAACGTGCCAGGCTGTGCACGCGGATGACAAGCGCGCTGGCGTTGTCGTCGCTGCCGGCGGCCAACGCCGCGGAAACCAGGCCGTGGCTCGACAAAGCGGCGCTGCCCTGTGCGGCGAGCCAGGCGATTCGCGAATGGGCAAGCCTGGCGTGCACACCGTCGGAGATCAGCAGAAACGCGTCATCGCGGCGCAACTCGCCTTGTTCGAAGTCGATGCGGACCGCGTCGTCCAGGCCCAAGGCGCGCGTGAGTCTGCGGGGACCGTCGGTTTGCGCCACACAATGGTCTTGCGTCAGCAAACGGCATTCACCACCGCGCAACAGGTAAGCGCGGGTGTCGCCCACATGAGCGAGCGTCCAGCCGTGATCGCACAGAACCAGGGCGGTCAGCGTGCTCATCGCCGCGCTCGCATTACGCTTGTTGTGCGCCGCGAGCCAATTGTTCTGCGCGACGATCAGGCGCTCAAGCGCGGTTCGCGTGTCCCAGCGGGGTGACGTGCCGAAATAGTCTTCGACGAGAGTCTTCGCGCTGGTTTGCGCCGCCATGCGCGCGCTGCCACCCGCCGGCGCGCCATCGGCGCCATCGGCAATGGCGAAGATGAAGCCCATGTCGTGTTCTTGCGGCGCCGGGCGACGCGTCGCGACGAAATCTTGATTGACCTCGCGTTGGCCGCGTTCGCTGAAGTAGCCGATGTCCAGATCGAAACTCATTGGGTAGCGATGCACGGATTCGTGCATTTGACTGTGCATCAGCTACTCTGCAAGGCCCGTGCCTGCACCCGTTGTCGCCCTTGTCCGGTGCACCAGGCCCCATAGGCGGCGCGGCCGGCTGAGAGACTGAGCCGTCAGCCCGCGGCTGACGCGCACTCATCCACCGACGGGGGCAAAGGCCGCGGCGTTGTCGCGCAGCCACTGCAAATGCAATTCGCCGCCGGTCTGGCTGGGGTGGAAGTCCTTGCGGAAATAGCCGCGCCACGGCGCGTAGGTCCGCCGCATCACGCCACGCCGTCCGAGCAGATGAACCGCCGCGCTGGCCCAGGTGCGCCACTTCCAGAGCGTGCCGTCGCTGCGCAGGTTCTTCGCGGTTTGCAACAGGGCCTGGCTCCAGAAGAGGTAGGTCGCGCGGCGCATCCACTTGACCCGCCATTCGTACGATCCGCCCAGCGCCTGGTAGAGGTCGAACGCGGTGGACTTGTGTTCAAGCTCTTCGGCACTGTGCCAAAGCCACAGCGTCTTCAGGCGCGGCTCGGTACTGTTGAACAAATCCTGGTTGGAAAGGAACCAGTGCGCGAGAACTGCGGTGAAATGCTCGTTCGCGGCGGTCAGGGCAAGCGCGTGGCGCGGGTCCACACCTTGCAGGCTCTTCATGCGCTCCAGCGCGTACGGACCCCATTCATTGCGCAGCCCCTGGCGTTCCAGATGGGCGTTGAACAGGCTGTGGATGCGTCGGTGCGTCGCCTCCTGGCCGACAAAGAGCTGCACAGGCTCGCGCAGGCGTTGCCCGGCTGGTGCCGGCAATCCCTTGAATCCGTTCTGCACGGCATCGATGAAGAACTGCTCGCCTACGGGAAAGCTCATCGACAGCGCATTGAAGAATGCGGTAAGGAACGCATCGCCACCACACCAATGGCGCGGCAGTGGTGTTTCCAGATCGATGAGCAGACGACGGACGACGGGGTGTGCCACGGTTCCTTGTTTGAGAGGGTCAGGTTCCGTAGTATGCGGTTACGCCGAACCGCGGCAATTGCGCCGTCCAACGCGCGGGGGTCATGGTTCGCGTGCAATGGGCGGGGCGAGGAGACGAAGTCAATGAAACTGCTGGACAGGCTGAATCGGCTGAGCGAATCGCACGGCGAACTGCGGCCGGGACACGGCTTGATCTCCGGCGTCATTGCTTTGGGCCTGGCGAGCCTCTCGTTTCTCGGCGTGCTTGCGTTTCACTTTCCCGAATACCTGACAACGCCGCAGTTGCGTCAGAGCTACGACGTCGACCTGCTGCGCAAGTTGATGTTCGTCGCGCTCATTGTTTCGGGCGCGCTGGCGCTGTTCAACATCATTCGCGGGCGCGCGCGCTGGCTGGCGCTGGGCGCTTTCGTGCTCGTCGGGCTGACCCTTGCATTGGGTGGTCACATGGTGCCTGTCAACGACTTCGCCGACCACACGCCTTACATCGGCCTGGACTGGTTCATTCTCGACCTGCTCGGCTCTGCGCTGATCTTCGTCTTCATCGAAAAACTCTTCGCCTTGCGGCGTGAGCAGCCCGTGTTTCGCGCCGAGTGGCAGACTGACCTGCACCATTTCATCGTGAACCACATGATGGTGGGTTTCGTCCTGCTTGCCGTGAATCTGCTGGTGCACAAGCTTTTCGGCTGGGCGGCAAGGGACGGCGTCAGGTTCTGGGTGCAGGAACTGCCGTTTCCGGTGGCGTTGTTCCTCATCGTGCTCGTGGCCGACCTGGTTCAGTACTGGACGCACCGCGCCTACCACGAGGTTCCCGTGCTGTGGCGGCTCCACGCGGTGCACCACAGCGCGAAAAGCATGGACTGGCTGGCCGGTTCGCGCCAGCACATCCTGGAGGTCATCATCACCCGAACGCTGGTGCTCGCGCCGATCTTCGTTCTCGGATTCTCCAAGGAAGTGATCGATGCCTACATCCTCATCGTCGGATTCCAGGCCGTGTTCAACCATGCCAACGTCAGCGTGCGGCTCGGCCCGCTGCGCCATGTGATCGTCACGCCGAATTTCCACCACTGGCACCATTCCCAAGATAGCGACGCGATCGACAAGAACTACGCGGCGCACTTCGCGTTTCTCGACCACTGGTTCGGCACCGCGGTGAAATCGACCCGCGAATGGCCGCAGCACTACGGCGTGCAGGGCGACTATGTGCCGAGCGGTTTCGTGAAGCAGTTCGCATTCCCGTTTACTTGGAAGGCCTGAGCGAGCTGCACCCTTCGGTATTGCGAGGGTTTGGGCCGTGCCGCGTGAGACCGGCGCTATGCTTCGCGCGGCGATGACCCCCCAGACCAAGCCCGACGCAAGCATTGAAGCGTCTGTACGACGCGAATTGGTGCGCCTGGCGCTGCTCAATTCCGAGCGCAGCATTCCCTTGTTGTTGCTGGCCGTGGTAGTGATCGTGGCCCTGGGAATCTCCGCGCATGCCAACCGAGTCGCAATCGTCGCGGCTGCAATCGGGATTACCGTTGCCGTGTGGCGCTATCGGCTTTCGCGGCGTTACGCCGGACACGAAGACATCGGCGAGCAGCAGATTCGGGCAGCGACTCGCGAACTCGAAGCCAATGCGGCATTGGCAGGGCTGTTGTGGGCGATTTGCTCATTCGGCATCTACCCGCTCCTGAAGGGGTCTGCGGCGCTCATCTACGTCGGAATCGCCATCGGCTCGGTCGCCACCGCGGCGTTGTTCATGTCTCTGGCCGGCCGGTCTTTCCTCCTGCTTGTCGTGCTGAACATCGGCGCGTTCATTGGCGCGAGCGTGGGGATAGAACAGGTTCGCTCGCTACCCGTCGCAGCCTTGGCCGCGATATTGGGGTGGACGATGATTCGGGCGGGACAGTCGATCCGGGACTCGACGGCCAGTGCCATCCGGCACAGCCTGGAGAAAGACCTGGCGAATGCGTCGCTGATCGTCGCCAAGGAAGCCGCGGAATCCGCCACGTTGGCCAAGTCGCAGTTTCTCGCGACCATGAGCCACGAAATTCGAACGCCAATGAACGGCGTACTCGGCGCACTCGACCTGCTGCGGCACTCCGCACTGGACGCAACGCAGCGCCGCCTGGTGCGAACTGCGGCTTCGTCGGGTGCGTCGTTGATGGCGATCCTCAATGACGTGCTCGACCATTCGAAAATCGAAGCAGGCGAGTTGCGGCTCGTGAGTTCCCCGTTCTCGCCCACCGAAGTGGCCACCTTCGCCGCCAATCTGTTTCGCGCCAACGCACACGCCAAGGGCCTGAGCCTGACGCTGAATGTGGAGCCCGACGTTGCCCAATGGGTGCTCGGCGACGCACAGCGCCTGAAGCAGGTCATCCTCAATCTGTTGGGCAATGCGATCAAGTTCACCGAGCGTGGCGGCGTCGAATTGCGCGTGACGCCACGGCCCGCAGCTCAAGGCTGGGCCGGCCTGCGCTTCGAGGTCCAGGACTCGGGCATAGGGATGTCGTCCGATGCGCAGAAGAATCTTTTCCAGCCCTTCCATCAGATCGAAAGCTCTGAAAATCGTCGCGTCGGCGGCACCGGCCTCGGGCTTACGATCAGTCAGAGCATCGTCCAGGCGATGGGTGGCCGAATTGAGGTCGAGAGTCGCCCGGGCGTCGGGTCGTGCTTCCGCTTCGAATTGGTTCTCGAATGCGACACGGAACCGATGCACGAGGCAGTCGCCGATTCGGGACTGATCGGCCTGGACGGTGAGACGAAGTTGGAGGGAACCGTGCTGGTCGTCGAGGACAACGATGTGAATCGATTGATCGCCCGTGAAATGCTCGCCTCAATGGGGCTGCGCGTGGTTGAAGCCTGCGATGGCAGGAAGGCACTCGAACAGCTCGACGCGCACGCCGTCGATCTGGTATTGATGGACTGCCAGATGCCCGTCATGGACGGCTACGAGGCGGCTCGGGAAATCCGCGCGCGTGAACTGAGCGGTGGGCGCGCGCGAATCCCGATCCTCGCCGTGACCGCCAACGCCTTCGACGAAGATGCGTTGCGCGCGCGCGAGTCCGGAATGGACGCACACATCGCCAAGCCCTACACCCGCGCCCACCTCCTGCGAACCATCAACCACTGGCTCTGAAGCGGCGCGCGCCCCGCCGCCGCGCCCCCGTGTCGCACGCCACACTGCGGTCACGCTACAAGCGCACCCCATGCACTGGTTCCGGTTCGCTCGAATCCCCAGGCCGAATCGAGTTCCAGGCGCTTGATCTCCTCGACAGCCCCGTTGCCTGAGTCACCGAACTTGCGAAGTTGCGCCCTGGCCAGGAATTCCATGAGCCGTATGTCGCGATTGGACAAACCCAATGCCGTGACGGCCCATTGATCGACGATCTGCTCCAAGGACTCGTAGGATATGGGCGCGGCGACGCGGCGCGCCTTGAGCGCAGCAATGGTCCCGCGGAAGCGGGGCTCCATGGCGCGCACGATCCGCTCGAGTGACGCCTCGCCCGTACCGTCGTCGGCGACATAGTCCACCAGGCCGCGCTGATGCATCTGATCGGCCGTGTAGACCTTGCCCGACAGCACCATCTCGCTGGCCACCGCATGGCCGGCTCTTCGCAGCGCCAGGTTCCAACCGCCCATGCCCGGGAAGAGGTTGAACAGAATCTCCGGAAACCCGCCCTGCGAACCACGCTCCATGATGACCGTGTGATGGAACAGGACAGACTCGAGGCCTCCCCCGAGAACGTCGCCTTGAACCAGCGCGATCGTATGCACGCCCTGGTCCGCCGCGTTCTCCAGCCACCAGATGAGACCGAGGCAACGCCGCGCGTAGAGCCGAAGCGAGTCGATATCGCGCGCACGGGCCAACAGCACGAACAACGACAGGTCGCCGCCGAAGTTGAACACCCCGGCCACGTCGGATGCAATCACGGTATGTCGCACGAGGCCGGGGTTGGCGTTGATATCGACGAAAACCTGCTGCAATTCGGCCAAGGCGGCCAAGCTGAAGCACTGAATCGGCCCTACCGCACCATTCGACTCGAATGGAACCCCGAGTTCTCGATGCTCTGCGCGCGTATGCGGGTCAGGCCGATTCAGTGCTTCAGCTTGGCCGCCT
>JANNKM010000491.1:0-3110 GCA_031396305.1 Rhizobacter sp. | reverse complement strand
GTTCATCGAGCGCCACGCTCTGCATGGCAAGGGTATTGGGTATGTCGATGTTCATCTGCTGGCATCGATAGCGTTGACCGAGAGAGCGAAAATCTGGACTCGCGACAAGAAGTTGCTCTTGGTCGCGGAGAAACTCGGTTGCGTCTATCAAGACTCGACTCATTGAGGCTTGGTTCGCAGTCGTCCGCAAAGAGTCGCGTAGGGCGTTGCCCCGGATGTCTGAGCAGCGCAGTCGCCAGGCGCTTACTCCACCATCGCTGCGTACACCATGTTTTTGAACAGCATCCGCGTGTGGATTCGCGTCGATGGGCCCTGCGCCATCAGAATTCCGACCAGGCCCTCCTTCGGGTCGATCCAGAAGCTCGTTCCCCAGGCGCCGGCCCACATGGCGTCGCCCTTGCTGCCGGGAACCCAGGCGAAGCCGTCGTGCAGGCGCACGCCGAAGCCCAGTCCGAAGCCGTAGCCCGGGCCGGTGGTGCCGATCGTCGTGCCACCCATGCCCACGGTGTGGTCTGACAGCATGAACTCGACGGTCTTCTTCGACAGGTAGCGCTTGCCTGCGTACTCGCCGCCATTGACCATCATCTGCGCGAACTTCAGGTAGTCGAGCGTCGTGCCCACGAGCCCGGCGCCGCCCTTCAGGTAGCTCTTGCCCACCGGGTTGTCGAACTGGCGATAGGCCTTGAGCATCGTCGCCTTCTGCGGGTCGCTGTCCAGCGCATCGGCCAGGCGCGCGCGCTTGTCGGCGCCGACCCACCATGTGGTGTCGTTCATGCCCAGCGGCCCGAGCAGCATGTCGCGCAACACCACGTCCAGGCTCTTCTTCGTGACGCGTTCGAGCAGCAGGCCCAGCACGTCGGTGGCGATCGAGTACTCCCAGAACGTGCCGGGCTGGTGCGCCAGCGGAATCGTTCCCAGGTTCTTCAGCATCTCGTCGGTGGTGATGTCGAACTCGCGCGATTCGATGTTCAGGTCTTCATACATCTTCTTGATGCGCGGCGAGCGGGTGCTGCCGCCGTAGACCAGGCCGGCGGTGTGGCGCATCAGGTCCTGCACGGTGATCGGGCGGTTCAGCGGCACGTCGCCGGCCGGGGTTTCGACCTTCAGGTCTTTCAGCTCGGGCAACCACTGGACGATGGGATCGTTGAGCTTCATCGCACCCTGCTCCACGAGCATCATGCCGGCGGCGGTGACGATCGGCTTGGTCATCGAGGCCAGCCGAAAGATCGCGTCCTTGCTCAGAGGCTGCGTCTTCGCGGCGTCGCTGAAGCCGGTGGCTTCGAAGTGCACGATCCGGCCGTGGCGTACGACCAGCGTCACCGCACCGGGAAAGGTGTTCTTGTCGACCTCCGAGCGCATCACGTCCGGAATTCGCATCAGCCGGTCGGCGGACATTCCGCCGTTTTCGCCGATGGGCAGGCTGCCGCCGGTGGGCGTGGCGCAGGCGCCGAGCAGGGCCAGAGCCAGCCAGGCAAGAGTGAGGCGAATGTGGTGCATCGTGTCTCCAGTGGGTTGTGTAGTGGCCCGCAAACGCGGCGTGCGGGAAATGCCGTCGTGACAGACGCTGGCGCACATTTGTTCGGCGCCAGCCAGGGTCAGGCGTTTTGCGTTTGCGACATACATCGTGAGCCCTCCAGGGTTGGTTCAAAAGAAAGGATGAATCAGCGCGGATCACCGGTATCGGCCACCAGACCCGCTGCCTTGACGGCGTCAACTGCGCAGACTTCGTCGTTGTCAGACGTGTCGCCGCTGACGCCGATGGCTCCAACGATCGAGCCCGCGGCGTCGCGGATCAGCACGCCGCCGGCCACGGGCACCATGCGCCCGTTGCACATGGCGTTCAGCGCGGTGAAGAATGTCGGCACCTTTTCGGCGCGGCGCGACAGTTCGCGCCCGCCGAAGCCCATGCCGAGCACACCCCAGGCCTTGCCGGTGGCGATGTCGGGGCGCAGCAGGCCGGAGCCGTCGGCGCATTTCAGCACCTTGAGCAGGCCGCCGCTGTCAAGCACGGCCACGGTGAGTGGGGCGAATTTCATCTCGCGGCCTTTTTGCAGCGCGCACTCGGCGATCGCGTCGGCTTGGCTGAGTGTGATCGAGCTCATCGTGTCGGGTCGGTGGTTCGGTGGTGGAGGGTGGGTGCCGGCGTGCCGTCTTTCTTAATGGCGCACCAGGCGCGCCATATCGGCCAGAACGGCGCACACGGCGGCCGTGTCTTGCGCACCGCGGCCCTGCGCCATCGCGGCGCTGTAGATCGGCGCGCAGGCGCTGAGCATCGGCGTCGGGCAGTTCAGGCTGGCGGCGAACTCGGCGATGATGGCCATGTCTTTTTGCCAGATTTCGACTTTCATCGTCGCCGGCTCATAAACGTTCTGCACCATCTGCGGTCCGCGCACGCTGAACATGCGTGAACCGCCCGCGCCGTCACCGACGACGCGATAGATGTCTTGCGGGGCGAGGCCCGCCTTCATGCCCAGCACAAACGCCTCGGCGGCGGCAACGTTGTGGATCGCGACCAGCAGGTTGGCGACGAGCTTCATCTTGCTGCCGTTGCCGAACTCACCCAAGAAGTGGTGCGCGCGCGCGAAGCCTTCGAACACCGGCCTGCAACGTTCGATCGATGCGCTGTCGCCGCTCGCGTAGACCAGCAGGTCTTTCGTCACGGCTTGCGCGCCGGTGCCGCTCAACGGGCAGTCGAGCAGGGTGAGCTTCGGCGCCGCGAGGTCGCGCACGCGCTGTTTGTCAGCCAGCGGCAAGGTGCTGGCCTCGATCAGAATCCGGCCGCTGTGCCCGGCCGCAAGAATGCCGTCCGGGCCGCTGACCACATCGTCGAGCGCGCGCACGCTGGGCAGGACACTGACGATGACGTCGGTCTGCTCGGCCACCGCTCGCGGGCAGGATGCCGGCACGCCACCGGCGCCGGCGAACTCCGCCATCTGCCTCGGTGACACGTCGAAGCCGATCACCGTGAAGCCCGCCGCTGCGAGATTGCGCGACATGGCGCCGCCCATGATGCCCAGACCGAGCATGCCGACGCGCGCCGCAGTCATCTTCGGTGCTCCTCAGGCCGGCGGCTCGGCAGCCTCGACGACGACGATTTCAACTTCGCCGGC
>JANNKM010000462.1:0-1633 GCA_031396305.1 Rhizobacter sp. | reverse complement strand
ATGCTGGACGAACTGCTGCCGACCACGACGCTCCTGATGGCGCTGCTCGAGCCCGGCGCGCGTCCGGTCTGCGTCGCCCACCGCCATCAGGAGTTGGTGGCTGCTTTCGAACAAAGCGGCACGGCGGCGGCGGCCGAAATGAGGCGCCATCTGGTGGAGATCGAAGAGTCGTTGCTGCCACCCCGCACGCCGGGCCGGCGCCCAAAAAACCGCTGAACGGGGGTTTTCGCGGATCGCCGCGCGCACCGTCGTGAGGCATTCTTGCGGTGCGTTTTGCATACAAACGGCGTCTGGCGGTGCCAGGCGCTGGCATATCGCTTGCATACAGCTGCCGCAGCGTGGCTGTGCGCGTTGCGCATCGGCCTGTTCTATCACCTCAGGAGCCCACATGAAGCGTCTCGAATTCCCAAGCGGCCCGGCGGCCGCACCCCTGTTCGGTGCGCTGCTCGGCGCGGCGCTGCTGCTTGCCGGCCCGGCGGCCGCGCAAGAGAAGGTATTGCGCATCGCCATGACGGCGGCCGACATCCCGCGCACCCTCGGCCAGCCCGACCAGGGCTTCGAGGGGAATCGCTTCACCGGCATCCCGATGTACGACGCGCTCACACACTGGGACCTGTCCAAGAGCGATGACCCGAGCGTGCTCATTCCCGGCCTGGCGACAAGCTGGACCACGGACGCAAAAGACCGCACCAAGTGGGTCTTCAAGCTGCGCCCCGGCGTGAAGTTCCACGACGGCTCGGCGCTGAACGCCGACGCGATCGTCTGGAACGTGCGCAAGGTGCTCGACAAGGACGCGCCGCACTTCGACGCCAGCCAGGTCGGCGTGACGGCCTCGCGCATGCCCACGCTGCGCTCGGGCCGCAAGATCGACGACCTGACGGTGGAACTCACGACGAGCGAGCCCGACGCCTTCTTGCCGCTGAACCTGACGAACCTGTTCATCGCTTCGCCCGCGCACTGGCAGGCCAAGTTCGACGCCACACCCGCCGCCACGCCGGCACCGGATCGCGCCAAGGCGGCGTGGACTGCGTTCGCCGCCGACGCCTCGGGCAGCGGCCCGTTCAAGATGGCGCGCTTCGTGCCGCGCGAGCGCCTGGAGATGGTGGCGAACAAGGCTTACTGGGACCCGAAGCGCACGCCGAAGATCGACCGTGTCGTGATGATCCCGATGCCCGAAGCGAATGCGCGCACCGCGGCGCTGCTCGGCGGCCAGGTCGACTGGATCGAAGCGCCCGCGCCGGACACGATGGCGCAGATCACGCAGCGTGGCTTCAAGATCCACAGCAACGCGCAGCCGCATGTGTGGCCGTGGCAACTTAGTTTTGCCGAAGGCTCGCCCTGGCTCGACAAGCGCGTGCGCCATGCCGCCAACCTGTGTGTCGACCGCGAAGGCCTGAAGACGCTGCTGGGCGGCATGATGGCCGTGCCCAAGGGCACGGTGCCGCCGGGCCACCCATGGTGGGGCAACCCGAAGTTCGACATCAGGTACGACGTCGCGGCGGCGCAGAAACTGATGGCCGAAGCCGGTTTTTCCGCCGCCAAGCCGATGAAGGCGAAGGTGCAGATCTCGGCGTCGGGCTCGGGCCAGATGCAGCCGCTGCCGATGAACGAGTTCGTGCAGCAGTCGCTCAAG
>JANNKM010000482.1:0-4818 GCA_031396305.1 Rhizobacter sp. | reverse complement strand
GCCGACGAGCGCGCCGACGCGCCCCAGCTTTGCCGACAGCTACTCCGTGACGATTCCGGCAGCGCTGGTGCAGCCCGGAATGCGCGTGACACCACAAATGACGCCGGCCGCCGTCAACCAGGCCTCGCTCTGGCCGCGCGTCGGAGGCGATGTCACGGTACGCCTGGTCGCCGTTCCCATCCAGATCGGCAGCACTGTCGGCCAAATCGTCGATCGTCCCGACGCGTACCTCCTGGCGCGTCTGCCGGTCAGCGGCGTCGTGCGCGAAGACCACGCGCCATTCGTTTCGCGCGCGGTGACCCAGTTGCCGACGACGTCGGCGCAGTGGAGCGATGCATTCCAGCGCATCCTCAATGAACTCGACGACCTGCACCTGCTCGAAAACGCGACGCCGCGCACCTACTACTACGGCTTCATGCCCAAGCGCACGTTCGGCCTGGCGGGCATCGGCTACCGCCCCGGCAATGCGGCGCTGGGTTTCGACATGCCGAACCAGCCTGTGGTCGTCAAGGAGACGATGGTGCATGAGCTCGGCCACAACCTGAGCTTGGCGCATGCGCCTTGCGGTGGCCCGGCGGGGGTCGACGCGCAGTACCCCTATGCCAACGCGAGGCTCGGTGCGGGGGCGCGCTTCATCTGGGGTTTTGATGCCGAGTCGAAACGCTTTGTCGACCCGACGCCGAACGACGCGCACGACCTGATGAGCTACTGCGATGGCGACTGGTTCTCCGACTACAACTACCGCAAGATGCAGGCGCACCTGACGCCGGCCGATCGGGCGCTGAGTGCGGTGAACGAGCCGCAGGTGAGCCTGGACGGTGCCCAGGAACTGCTCATGGTGAGCGGCCAGATCCGCGACGGCCTGCTCGCGCTGCAGCCGCTCAAGCCGCTGTACGGTAATGCACGCCCGCCCGACGCCAGCGGCCCCTATCTGCTGCGCATCACGACGCAGCAGGGGGCGATCGTCGAGTTGCGTTTCGTCACAAGGGAGGTCGACCATCAGCCGCAGCAGCAGCGCTTCGGCTTCGCAATTCCGCATCCGGGCGCGATCGCCAAAGTCGAGGTCCTGTTCAACGGCCAGTTGCTGCTGGCCAAGGAATTGCGCAAGCGAGCGCTCGCGGCGGCGAGTGAAGCGCCGCCTGTCCCGCTCCAGGTAAACGAACAGGCGGGCGTGCTCCAGGTGGGCTGGGACGCGGCACGTTATCCCTACCTGGCCGTGACCCACATCGGCGCGAAGCGCAGTGTGCTCGCCATCGACCTCGAAGGCGGCAGTGCCACCCTGCCGGTCGCCGCGTTGCCGCCTGGTGGCCAGTTCGAATTCAGTTTGTCGGACGGGTTGAACGGCGAGCGCGTCGTGCGCAATCGTTGACTCGCTTCAGAAATAGCGCAGCACGAGATACGCGATCGCGGCAATGCATGCCAGGATCGCCGGCAACGCGGTCCACGCCACGCCACGCCACGCCACGCTGCGCTGGCGCTGCAAGGCGTTGAAGAGCCACCGACTCGGCGACGCTGTCGCCGAAGTGCATCGCGGTTTCCCCTGTGCCAAGAAGCGGGGATTGTCTGACTTGGGTCGCGCCGCACACCGGCCGCGGGCCCGAAGCAGCGTGGTATTTGTCGCGCCAAAGGCGCTGTGCTAAATGCACCGGCCCCCGTCCACCTCCATCGCGACGCCGGTGATCATGCTGGCTTCGTCGGAGCACAGATAACACGCGGCGTTGCCCATGTCCTGCGGCGTGGAAAAGCGGCCGAGCGGAATCGTCGCGAGGAACTTGGCGCGCATCGCCGGCGTGTCTTCACCCATGAAGGTCTTGAGCAGCGGCGTCTCGCCGGCCACCGGGTTGAGCGCGACGACGCGGATGCCGAACGGCGCGAGCTCGACTGCGCTGGAGCGCGTCGCCGTGATGACCCAGCCCTTGCTCGCGTTGTACCAGGTCAGGCGTGGCCGCGGACTGACGCCGGCGGTGCTGGCAACGTTCAGGACGACGCCCGACTTCTGCGCCTTGAAACGCGGCACGACTTCGCGCATCGCCAGATAGATCGCCTTCATGTTGACCGCGAAGATGTGGTCGAACTGCTCTTCGGGCAGGTCTTCCATGGGTTGCGGCACATGGCCGATGCCGGCGTTGTTGACGAGGATGTGCAAGCCGCCAAAGTGCTGCTGCGCGGCATCCATCATGGCCTTCACGTCCTTTGAATTGGCCACGTCGACGCACACGCTGCGCGCGCTGGCGCCGAGCAATTTTGCGACGCGCTCGCCGCCCGCGGCGTCGCGGTCGGCGATCAGCACCTTCGCCCCCTCGCGCACGAATTTCGCCGCGATGCCTTCGCCGAAGCCGGAGCCCCCGCCCGAGACGATCGCGACCTTGCCGGCCAGTCTCATGATGCCCGCCCCCCGCGTCAGCCGTGATGGATCGCCACCGTCTTGAGCACCGAGAAGCCGTACAGCGCCTCGAAGCCCTTTTCGCGGCCGTGGCCAGAATGTTTGACGCCGCCAAACGGCAGCTCGACGCCGCCGCCGGCGCCATAGTTGTTGATGAACACCTGGCCGCACTTGAGCGCGCGCGCGATGCGCATCTGGCGCGCACCGTCGCGCGTCCACACGCCGGCCACCAGGCCGTAGGCCGTGCCGTTGGCAATCTGCAGTGCCTGCGCTTCACCGTCGAAGGCGATCAACACCTGTACCGGACCGAACACCTCCTCCTGTGCCAACGCATGCGTTGGCGATACTTCATCGATCAGCGTCGGCAGCACATAGTGCCCGCCACGCGGCGCATCGAGCGCGAGTGATCCTTGCGCGACGATGCGCGGCCCGCCGGCGCGTGCCAGGGCGAGATAGCGCTCGACGACGCCCTTCTGGCGCTGCGAGATCAGCGGCCCCACATCCAGGTCGGCCAGCGCCGGGGCCACGCGCAGCGCCCGGTAGCGTTCGGCCATGCGCTCTCGCACCTGTTCGAACACCTGGCGCTCGACGAGGATGCGCGACGCGGCCGAGCAGGTCTGGCCGGCGTTCTGGATACCGGCGTTGACGAGGTAGGGCATCGCGGCGTCGAGGTCGGCGTCGGCAAACACGATCTGCGGGCTCTTGCCCCCGAGTTCCAGCGTCACCGGAACCACGTTCTTCGCCGCCGCGGCCTGGATCAGCTTGCCTGTGGCCACGGACCCGGTGAATGACAGGTGCTGCACGCCGGGGTGCGACGCCAGCGCCGCGCCGGCTTCTTCGCCCAGGCCGGTGACGACGTTGATGGCCCCGGTCGGCAAGCCGACCTGCTGCGCAATGCGCGCGAACGCCAGCGCCGTGAGGCACGCTTCTTCCGCGGGCTTGAGCACGCAGGCGTTGCCCATCGCCAGCGCCGCGCCGACACTGCGCCCGATGATCTGCATCGGGTAGTTCCAGGGCACGATGTGGCCCGTCACGCCGTGCGGTTCGCGCAACGTGAGCGCCGTGTAGCCTTGCGCAAAGGGCAGCGTCTGGCCGTGCACCTTGTCGGCCGCGCCGCCATAGAACTCGAGGTAGCGCGCGAGCGCCATCACGTCAGCCCGCGCCTGTTGCAGCGGCTTGCCCACATCGAGCGCTTCGAGCCGCGCCAGCATGTCAACCTGCTCGAGCACCGTGCGCGAAAACGCGCCGAGCAAACGCCCGCGCTGGGCGTGGCTGGTGCGGCCCCATTCGCCGTCCAGGGCTGTCTGGGCGGCGGACACAGCGGCGTCGACGTCTGCGGCGCTGCCGCGCGCAATCGCGCACAGCACGCTGCCCTCGGAGGGATTTTCCAGCGGCAACGTGGCGCCATGCTCGGCGCCGCGCCACTGACCAGCGACGAAGAGTTCACTCGGATCGAAGGGCAGTTCGGTGTCCATTGAAGTCTCCACGCGCGTTCACAATAGCGTCAAGTTCTCAGCCATCATAGGCGAAGCAACCGTCAAGCCAGCGCCACGGGTGGGTGCCTCCAGGGTGCCTCCAGGGTTCCTCCACGAGTTCATCATCAGCCACTTCCTGCTTCGGCGACTCGCCAGTTTCATCGTCACGCTGCTCGCCGCGTCGGCGCTGGTCTTCGTGGTGCTCGACGTCTTGCCCGGCAACGCTGCCGAGGTGATGCTCGGCGAATCTGCGACGCCCGAAGCGGTGCGCGCCTTGTCCGTCAAACTCGGGTTGGACCGGCCGGCGGCGCTGCGCTATGCGGCCTGGCTGCAAGGGCTGCTCCGCGGCGAACTGGGCACCAGCATTGCTTACGACACGCCGATCGCCGAGCTCATCATCGAGCGACTCGCCGTCACCGTGCCGCTGGCCGCGCTGGCGATGGCGCTGACGACCTTGCTTGCGCTCGCCGCAGGGGTGTACGCAGCGGCGCGCCATAACAAGCTCGGTGACGTCGGCGTGATGCTCGCCAGTCAGCTCGGCATCGCGATCCCGAACTTCTGGTTCGCGATCCTGCTGATCCTCGTGTTCTCGGTGCAGCTCGGGTGGTTTTCGGCAGGCGGCTTTGCCGGTTGGACCGCAGCCGATGGCGGGGGACTGGGGCCGGGCCTGCACTCGCTGGTCTTGCCGGCGATCGCGCTCGCGCTGGTGCAGGCAGCGATCCTGGCGCGCATCACGCGCTCGGCCGTGCTCGACGTGCTGCGCGAAGACTGGGTGCGAACCGCGCGCGCCAAGGGCCTGTCGCAGCGCGCCGTGCTGTGGCGCCATGTGCTGCGCAACGCCTTCGTGCCGGTGCTCACGGTGATGGGGCTGCAGTTTGCCAACCTGCTCACCGGCACCATCATCATCGAGAACGTGTTCTCGCTGCCGGGGCTGGGGCGGCTGGTCTTCCAGGCCATCGC
>JANNKM010000468.1:0-9232 GCA_031396305.1 Rhizobacter sp. | reverse complement strand
GGAAACTTCATCGCGGTGAGGTCTTTCACGTCGCGGCATCCGCCGTCGATCACCAGCCCCAGCGCGCCGCGCGCGCGAAAGCTCGTCGCCAGCAGGTCGCCGAAGAAGCCGTCGGTGCTCTCGGCGCTGCATGCGGCGACGACAACGTCGCCGGGGCGGATCTGCTCCGCCGCCACATGCATCATCCAGTTGTCGCCCGGATGCAGCAGCACGGTGACGGCCGTGCCGCAGGCGTGTGCGCCGGGGTAGATCGGCCGCATGCAGGGCTGCATCAGGCCGACGCGGCCCATCGCCTCATGCACGGTGGCCGAGCCGAAGCGCGACAGGCGTTCGACCGCTGCCGCGTCGGCGCGGACGATGTTGCGTTTGACGACTCCAAGCGTGTTCAGGCTCATGTTCACTTTCCTCCAAGGCGCTCGCGCAGCGCGACGCTGATGTGCCTGGCGGAAAATGTACTTCAACACGCGCTGCGTCGGCCGCGCGTCCGGAGAACAGTTCGAATGCGCCCACCGCCTGGCGCACCGCCATCGTGCCACCGTCCACGGTGGCACAACCCTTGGCGCGTGCTGCCTTGAGCAACGGCGACTACTTGCGTACCTTGGCGAGTTCGGCCTGCATTTCCGCCACGGTGGTGCCGATGGCGGCGCCGTGCTTGTCGATCACGGGCTTGAGCTTGTCGCGCAGCTTGGCCTGCTCGGCAGGCGAGAATTCGGTGACCTGCATGCCGGCTTTCTTCAGCGCGTCGAGGGTTCCGCCGGCCATGTCGCGCGAAACCTGGCGCTGGAATTTGTTCGCCTCGTTCGCGGCGTCTTGCAGGACCTTCTTTTCGTCGGCGCCGAGCGTGTCCCAGGTCTTCTTGCTGAAGATCAGCGACTGCGGGTTGTACTGGTGGTTCGTGATCGCCAGGTGTTTTTGCACTTCGGCGAACTTGTTTGCGAGGATCACGTTGAGCGGGTTTTCCTGACCGTCGATCGCCTTCTGCTCGAGCGCGGCGTAGACCTCGGGGAAGGCCATTGGCGTCGGGTTCGCGCTGAGCGCCTTCACCCAGTCGACGTTGATCGCGTTCGGAATCACGCGCAGCTTCAGGCCGGCGATGTCTTCAACCGTGTTGATCGGCTTGCGGCTGTTCGTGATGCTGCGAAACCCGAGTTCGAAGTACGCCAGGCCGACGATGCCTTTGTCGGCAAGCTTGGCGTGCATCTTCTGCCCGAACGGGCCGTCGACCACGGCGTCGGCTTCCTTGGCGTTGGCGAACATGAACGGGAAGTCGTAGACCTCGAAGTCTTTCACCTGCGAGGCGAGGATGCCCGAGTTGAGCAGCACGAATTCAATGGTTCCGCCTTGCAAGGCAGAGACGTTGGGCGAGTCGCCACCGAGCGCGCCGCCGGGGAACACGGTGACCTTGATCTTGCCGCCCGATTTGGCGGCGACGATGTCAGCGAACTTCTGCGCGCCCTGCTCGAGCGGATGGCCCTTGGGGTTCTGCAGCGCGAGCTTGAAGCTGCGCTCTTGTGCGTGCGCGGCGAAGTAGGGGAGCAGTGCGGCGAATGCGGCAACGAGGGCGCGACGAGTCAGGAATTTCATGGTTTGTCTCCGGTGCGGGGGTTGGGGAAAGAGGGGTCGTCACCCTGCGCATCGGGTGGATCCCGGCGTGCGCCGGGATGACGGAGCAGGGACGTTGAGTTGGCGCGGGCTCAGGCTCTCAGCCCGTTTGCGTTCCGTTGCGAGGCCGGAGGGTCGATGAATGCAATTATGTACTAAACGGTTAATTGTCAATCAAGGGTATTCCCCAGGTTGCGCCGGCGTGCCGACGCGTCGCCCCCGTCGGGCCTATTTGCGAACGAAGCGCACCACCATTTCGATGATGCTGTCGCGCCGCGCGACGATCGCTGCGTGGGAGTCGAGATCGCGCTTGAAGATCACCGCGAAGGTGTGCTTGTTGGCGACGTTGAAAAAGCTTAGCGCGCTGATCGACATGTGCAGGTCCACGGCGTCGAGCCCGGAGCGGAACACGCCGGCAGCCAGGCCGCGCTCGTAGACCTTGCGTACCGCGTCGATCGCCGGCACGTTGAGCTTCTGGATCGCCTTGCTCTGGGCGATGAATTCGCCGCGGTGCATGTTCTCGTTCATCACGAGGCGAATGAAGTCGGGATTCGCGAGCTGGTAGTCGACGGTGAAACCCACCAGTCTGCGCAGCGCGTCTTCGGGCGTCAGATCGTCCAGGTGCAACTCGGCCTCGATTCTGCGGATGCGCCGGTACGCCTCTTCGAGCACCGCGATGTACAGCCCCTCCTTGCTGCCAAAGTAGTAGTAGATCATGCGCTTGCTGGTGCGCATGGCCTGCGCGATCACGTCGATTCGCGCGCCGGCCAGGCCCTTCTCGGAGAACTCGTGCGTCGCGACTTCCCGGATGTCTGCCATCGTGCGCGCGGGGTCGTTCGTGCGCGTGGGCTCGGTGCGTGCGCCAGCGGGCGCCTTCCTCGCGGCAGGCGCTTTCGCGGCCGGCGCTTTCGCGGCCGACGCCTTCGCGGCCGGCGTCCTGGCGGCCGTCGGTGGCGCGGCGCGGCGCGGCCTCGAATGTACTGTTTCGTCCATAATGGAAGTGTAGGCGACACAACGAGCAAAGGACCGCCATGAGCCCCACCACCGACCGCGAGGCCCTGTCAGACGCCGCCAACCCGCTCGGGCTGGACGGCATCGAGTTCATCGAATACGCGACGAGCCGCCCGCAGGCGCTGGGCCAGGTGCTCGAGACGATGGGCTTTCGCCCGGTCGCGCGGCACCGCTCGCGCGAGGTGTTGCTGTACCGCCAGGGCGGCATGAACATCGTGATCAACGCGCACGCGAGCCACCACCCGCGGGCGGTGCAGCCCGGCGAGGCGCCGGTGCTCTCGGCGATCGCGCTGCGCGTGCGCGACGCCGCCGGCGCCTACAGCCGCGCGCTCGAACGCGGCGCCTGGGCGGTGCCGACGAACGTGGCGGTGATGGAGCTGAACATTCCGGCGATCCATGGCGTGGGCACGAGCCGCGTCTACTTCGTCGACCGACACCGCGAGTTCTCGATCTACGACGTCGACTTCACGCGAATTCCCGGCGTCGATCCGAATCCGCCTGCGCTTACCGGGTTGCACTGGTTCGGCGTGGTGCAGTACATCGGTACCGATCGCATGGAAGACTGGAGCGCGTTTTATGCCGAGCTGTTCGGCTTCGCCCCGCTGCCCGACGAGCAGCGATTCGGCATCCTGCCCAAGGGGCGGCTGCTGCGCAGCCCGTGCAACAGCTTCTTCTTCCAGCTCATCGAGCCCGAGCCGGGGCTGCTCGACGTGGAGGGCGAAGAGTCGCTGCAGCGCATCGGCCTGGGCACGCCCGATGTGCTGGCCAGCGTGGCCGCGCTGCGTGGCCGAGGCATGGGATTCATCGAATCGAGCGGCGTGCACGCCAGCGAACGCGGCGCGTTGACGCAGACGCAGCTCGCAAGCGTGATGTTCGAGCTGGTCCACCACGCCGCCTGACGGGAGCCCTGCGATGAGCCAGCTTCAAGGCAACTTCGACGACTTCGGCATGGACACGATCACGCTGGCCGGGTCGCTGGGCGCGAAGTTGCGCGCGATCCGCGACGCCGGGTTCACGCAAGTGATGCTCTCGGCGCGCGACCTCGTCGGCTTCGAGGGCGGCTGGCGCGAGGCGGTGCAAACCGTCAGGGACAGTGGCCTGCGCGTCACCGGGTTTCAGGTGCTGCGCGATTTCGAAGGCCTGTCGGGCCACTTGCACGACTACAAGGTCGACATCGCCAAGTCGATGCTCGAGATGTGCGCCGCGCTCGACTGTCGGGTGCTGCTCGTGTGTTCATCGACGTCGACGCACGCCAGCGCGGACCTGGACGCGATGGCGCGCGACCTGCGCAAGCTCGCGATGCTGGCGGTGCCGCTGAATGTTCGCGTCGCGTTCGAGGGCCTGTCGTGGGGCCGCACGATCAACGAATTCAACACTGCCTGGGACGTGGTGTGCCGCGCCGACGTGCCCAATCTCGGCCTCGCGCTGGATTCGTTCCACATGTTCGCCTCCGAGACGCCGCTCGAGGAAGTCGAGTTGCTCGACCCGCAGAAGATCTTCCTCGTGCAGCTGGCCGACTTCATGTGGACGGAGGTGCGTACCTTCGAGGAGCGCATGGCCACGGCGCGGCACTTCCGTGTCTTTCCCGGCGAAGGCGTGCACAGCGATGCGCTGGCCGAACTCGTGTTGCGCCTGGACAAACTCGGCTACCGCGGCGACTACAGCTTCGAGGTGTTCAACGACGATTACCAGCAGACGCCGCTCGAAGCCGTGGCCGCACGTGGCCGGCGCGCCGCGGCGTGGCTCGGCGAAGACGTATTGCGCCGCGCCGTGCCGCTGCCCAACGCGATGCGTCTCAAGGCGCGCGAACGGCTGCGAGGCTGACGCCTGAGAGCTTGAGAGTTTTTTTGCTGCAGCCGGTATTGCTCCCTCGCCCCTTTGGGGAGAGCAACTGTCATCCCGGCGAAAGTGCCACCCCGTGCTCGACACGGGCCGGGATCCAGGACGGTGGAGATCGGCAGAGGGTGGATCCCGGCGTTCGCCGGGATGACATACAAGGGAGTCAAGCCGATTGACTCGCCGCCTCTGATCTGATCTGTGCCCCGGGAGTGGGTAGTCTGCAGCGTGCCGGCCCGCACGCCCGGCGGTGGCGGGCAACTCCCGATTTCTGCCGGAGCAAACTTGCAGCAACATGGGACAGGCACGATGGCGGCGCCGCTGCGCGGCCGGCTGCAGCCCGGTCCGCCCGACACTCGAGGATTCGATGAAGAAGACGACCCTGGCGCTCAGCGCCTTCGTGGTGCTGGCTGCTGCCGCGGCGGCCGCGTGGTGGCTGCGCCCGCCCGCAGCCCGTGCGCCCGCCGACGCGGGTGCCGGCGCCGTGCAGGGGACGGCCGGCGCGGGTGGCGGCGCTGCTGCGGGCGCACCTCAATCGGTCAGCATCGTGCGTGCGCAGCAGCGCGACGTGCCGGTGACGATCGAGGCCACGGGCACCGTGGTGTCGCTGAACACGGTTGAAATTCGCCCGCAGGTCTCGGCCATGCTGCGCCAGGTCGCGATCCGCGAGGGCCAGTTCGTGCGCAAGGGCGACCTACTGTTCGCGCTGGACGACCGCAGCGACCGCGCGAACCTGGAGAAGGCGCGTGCCCAGTTGCTGAAGAACCGCGCCACGCTCGCCGACCTGGAGCGTCAGCTCAAGCGTTCGCAGGAATTGCGCGACCAGAACTTCATCGCGCCCAGCGCCGTGGATACGGTGCTGTCCGGCGTCGAGGCGCAGCGTGCGGTGGTGGCGTCGGACGAGGCGGCGATTCAGGCCAGCGAAGTGGCGCTGGGTTACAACCAGATCCGCTCGCCGTTGTCCGGACGCGCCGGGGCGATCACGGTGTACCCCGGCAGCCTCGTGTCCACCACAGGCGGGCCGCTCGTCACGATCAACCAGGTCGACCCGATCGGCGTGGCATTCGCCGTTCCCGAGGCGCAACTGGCGCCGCTGCTGCAAGGCAGCCGCGGCGACGCGGCGACGGTGACGCTGCGGCTGTCGGGACAGGGGGGTGGTTCGGGCCAAGGTGCAGGAGCGCAGTCGAGTTTGCCGCCTCTCCCGCCTGCGGGAGAGGGTCGGGGTGAGAACCCTCGAACGGGGCGCGGCGACCAGCGGCCAGCCCTCACCCCAGCCCTCTCCCAGTGGGTGGGGGGGCAGGCACCAAAAAAACCCAAAATCGCAGCGCCAGGCAACGCAAGCGCGGGCGCCACACCGGTCGCGCCGCCCGCGATCGTCGGCAAGGTGAGTTTCATCGACAGCGCGGTGGACACGCAAAGCGGCACGATCCGCGTCAAGGGTTCGTTCGCCAATCCACAGCAGCAGTTGTGGCCGGGCCAGTACGTGACGGCGCAGATGACGCTTCGCACCATCAAGGACGCGGTGGTCGTGCCGCAAGCGGCGCTCATTCTCGGCGCGACGCAGCAGCGCACGCTGTACATCGTTGACGAGACAGGCGTCGCGCAATTGCGGCCGGTGCAGGTGCGCTATGGCTACGGCGAGTTTGCGGTGGTCGACGGCGTGAAACCGGGCGAGCGCGTCGTCACCGACGGCAAGCAGAACCTGCGCCCGGGCACGCCGGTGCGCGAGGCGGGTGCGGCGGGCGCCGCGAGTCGTGCCAGTGGCCCCGCTGGTCCAGGCGGGCCGGCGCGGGCCGCCAGCGGCGCGCCGGTGTAGGCTCGACGCCGCGTGGCGCAAAATGCAAGACCCTCTGCGTGACCGTCATCCCGGCGAAGGCCGGGATCCATCGACAAAGCTCAGCATGCACACACAAGCGACCGTCATCCCGGCGCACGCCGGGATCCACTGGGTGAACGCAGCGGACCGCGCACCCGAACGCGCGACGCTCCAACGAGTGGATACCGGCATTCGCCGGTATGACAACGGATGGCTGAACCACGTCACTAATCAGGCGCCGGGATGACAGCGAACAGGGAGCGCCCATGAACTTCTCCGAACTCTTCATCCGCCGCCCGGTGATGACGGTGCTGCTCAACGCAGCGGTTGTCGTGGCAGGCGTGATCGCCCTGGGCGAGATCCCGGTGGCGGCGCTGCCGCGCTACAACACGCCGGTGATCAGCGTCTCGGCCGTCCTGCCCGGCGCGAGCCCGGACACGATGGCCAGTTCCGTCGCGCTGCCGCTGGAAAAACAGTTCTCCACGATCGCCGGCCTGAACACCATCAGCTCGACGAACACGCTGGGTGCGAGCACGATCACGCTCGAGTTCGACACGAACCGCGACATCGACGCCGCGGCGGTCGACGTGCAGGCGGCGCTGTTTCGCGCGCAGCGCTCGCTGCCCACCGAGATGAGCACGCCGCCGTCGTACCGTAAGGTCAACCCCGCTGACGCGGCAGTGCTGCTGATCGTGTTGACCTCGCCGTCGTTGAACCTGTCGGAACTCAACGACTACGCCGAGAACCTGATCTCACCCAGCCTGTCCACCGTGGAAGGCGTGGCGCAGGTCGGCATCTTCGGTCAGAAGCGTTTCGCGGTGCGCGTGCGGGTACGCAACGACCAGTTGAGCGAACGCAACCTGACACTCGACGAGTTGCGCAGCGCAATCGGTGCGGCGAACGCGAACACGCCGGTGGGCGTGCTCGAAGGCCCCAGGCAAACGCTGATGGTGCAGGCGAACCGGCAACTGAGCAACGCGCGCGAGTTCGCCAACATCGTCGTCGCCACGCGCAACGGCGCTCCGGTGCGCCTGCGCGACGTGGCCGATGTGCAAGACAGCTTCGAATCGGTGAAAACGGCGAACTGGTTCAACGGCGAGCGTTCCATCACGCTGGCGGTGCAGCGCCAGCCGGACGCGAACACGGTGCAGGTGGTCGATTCGGTGCGCGCGATGTTGCCGCGCTTCGCGTCGCAATTGCCGGCGTCGGTCTCGATGACGCCGTTCCTCGACCGGTCGATGTCGATCCGCGCCGCGCTGCACGACGTGCAGATCACGCTGGCGCTGACCGTCGTGCTGGTCGTGTTGGTCATTTTCTTGTTCCTGCGGCGGGTTTCGGCCACCGTGATTCCGGCGCTGTCTTTGCCGGTGTCGCTGCTCGGCGCAGTGGCACTGCTGTACGCACTGGGCTACAGCATCGACAACATCTCGTTGCTCGGCATCACGCTGGCCGTGGGGCTGGTGGTGGACGACGCGATCGTGATGCTCGAGAACATCGTGCGCCACATCGAGGCCGGCATGGCGCCGTTCGAGGCGGCGCTGAAGGGCTCGCGCGAAGTCGCGTTCACGATCATGTCGATCTCGATTTCGCTGGTGGCGGTGTTCATTCCGGTGTTCTTCATGCCCGGCGTGATCGGCCTGCTGTTCCATGAATTCGCCGTCGTCGTGGGGTTGGCGGTGCTGGTTTCCGCGGCGACCTCGCTGACGCTCGTGCCGATGCTGTGCAGCCGCTACCTGAAGCCGCACGATGCGCGGCCGCAAAACGCCGTGGGCCGTTTCTTCGAGGGCGGCTTCGATGCTGTGCTGCGCGCCTATACGCACACGCTCGACTGGGCACTGGCGCACCGCAGCTTCGTGCTGATGGTCGCGCTGGGCAGTTTTGTCGCCAGCGCCGTCCTGTTCGTCGTCATTCCGAAAGGCTTCTTCCCGGAAGAAGACACCGGCCAGATCCAGGTGACGACGGAGGCTGCGGAAGACATTTCATTCACCGCGATGATGGAACGCCAGGAGCGTGTGGCGGCGATCTTCCAGGCGGACCCGAACATTGCCAGCGTCGGCGCATTCGTCGGCGTGGGTGGGCCGAACGCGACGCAGAACTCGGGCAGGCTGTTCATCAACCTGAAACCCCGCGCGCAGCGCGAATCGATGAAAGCCACTGTCGAACAGCTGCGCAAGAAGCTCCGCGCCGTGCCCGGCGTGGCGGTGTACATGCGGCCGGTGCAGAACCTGCAGCTCGGCGGCAAGGTCAGCAAGAGCCGCTACCAGTACGTGCTGCAAAGCGTGAGCGCCGACGCGCTGGGCGAATGGGCGAACAAACTCCAAGTGCGGCTGCGCGACGACTCGCTGTTCCGCGACGTGACGAGCGATTCGCAGATGCGCGGCCTGCAGGCATCGCTGAACATCGACCGCGACAAGGCCAACATGCTGGGCGTGCAGATGGGCGAGGTGCGCAGCGCGCTGTACAACGCGTTCGGCGAGCGCCAGGTGTCCACCATCTACAGCCCGAGCAACAGCTACCAGGTGATCATGGAGGCGGCCGACGCTGACCGCCAGTTCGAAGACGCGTTCAACAAGATCTTCCTGCGGGGAAAAAGCGCGGAGCTGATACCGCTGTCAAGCTTCGCCAGCGTGCAGCGCACCGTCGGGCCGACGGCGGTGAACCACCAGGGCCAGCTGCAGGCGATCACGCTGAGCTTCAATCTCGCGCCCAATGTGCCGCTGGGCGATGCGACGAAGCGCCTCGAAGGCTTTGTTGCCGAGCTGAAACTGCCCGCCACCATCATCACCAGCTACGGCGGCGACGCGGCGGTGTTCCAGAGTTCGCAAGGCGGCCAGACGGTGCTGCTGATCGCGGCGATCCTCGTCTTCTATGTGCTGCTCGGCGTGCTGTACGAAAGCTACATCCATCCGCTGACGATCCTGGCCGGCCTGCCGTCGGCCGCGGCGGGCGCGCTGCTCACGCTGTGGC
>JANNKM010000423.1:0-2684 GCA_031396305.1 Rhizobacter sp. | reverse complement strand
CCATGTACCGCGACGTCGCGCAGAACCCGCACGGCGAGTTCCACTTCGAGATGGGCCGTGCTCTTGCCGAGCGGCTCGGCTACCGCGCGGCGGACCTCGATCGCATTCCTGCCGAAGCGATCGATTCGTTCGCCGGCGTCGGCTACTACTTCCACTTCCTCGACGAGATGCAGGGTGCGCGCGTGCTCGATCTGGGCAGCGGTTCGGGCATGGATACCTTCATCGCCAGCCTGATCGTTGGACCCGAGGGCACCGTGGTCGGCCTGGACATGACCGACGCGCAGCGCGCCAAGGCCGAAGCGCTGCGCCAGCGCGACGGCGTGCGCAACGTCACCTACGTGAAAGGCTTCATCGATGCGCTGCCGTTCGAGGACGGCAGCTTCGATGTCGTGATCAGCAACGGCGTCCTCAACCTGATGGTCGACAAGCCGGCCACACTGCGCGAGGTCGCCCGCGTGCTGCGCGCCGGTGGGCGCCTCGCGATCGCCGACATCGTCACCGCCGTCGACCTGCCCGAATCGATTTCGTGCAACACGACCCTGTGGGCCGCCTGCATCGGCGGCGCCTGGCAGGTCGATCGCTACAAGCAGGCGATCGAGGCCGCCGGCTTGCGCATCGTCGCCGAGCAGGGCAATGACGAGTACCGCTTCCTGTCCGACAACGCCCAGGGAGCGACGAAGAAGTTCGGCGTGAAGAGCATCTCGCTGCGCGCCGACAAGATCTGAAATCCGATTCCGTTACTCGAGGACACAAGCATGAACGACGCTCACTTCCGCATTTCGCTCCCCGTCGCGGGTCTTGCCGTCTGCGCCGCCCTGTTCACTGGGTGCGCCGGCACACCACCCACGCGCGACGAGATGTTCATCACGCGCTCGTCGGCGAAATCACCGGCCGACCTGCAACAGGCGATTCGCGACTACGTGCAGCAGAAGAACTGGCAGTACATCGGCGACAACAAGATCAAGGGCGGCCAGATCACACAGGTGCGCATCTGCGACCCGAAGGCCGCGGCGGATATCTGGAGCGCGGGGCTGCAGGTCTCGGCCATGCTGCCCTGCGGCCACATGAGCGTGTACCAGGAAGGCGGCGTCACGAAGGTGACCTTGCTGAGCCCGCGTTTCCTCGCGCGACTCGATCCGCATCCCGCGGTGAAGAAGCTCGCCGAAGGCGTCAGCGACCCCTTCACTGCGATGCTGGACGACGTCACGAAGTGATGGCGGGGCATCCGAATCGGAGTCGCTCATGAACGACGTCTACAAGGCCTCGCGCCGGTCTTCCGAATCATGACGGCCACACGCAGGGTCCCCGAACTCGGCGTGATCGAGGGCTACTTCGGCCGACCGTGGCGCCACGAGGACCGCAAGCACGTGATGACCCGGCTGCGCGAGCTCGGCTTCTCGTGGTTCCACCATGCACCGAAGGCGGATGCCTTCCTCAGGCGCCGCTGGCGCGAGCCGCACCCGAGTGCCGCCATGGCCGAATTGGCCGATTTGGCGCAGCATGGCCGGGGCATCGGACTGCGCTTCGGTATCGGGCTCAGCCCCTACGAGCTGTACCGCGACTTCGGCGGCCAGGCCAAGGCTGCCTTCGTCGCCAAGGTCCGCTCGCTCGACGAGATCGGCATCGACGACCTGGCGATCCTCTTCGACGACACACGCGGTGACGTGGCCGACCTGGCCGCGCGCGAAGCCGAGATCGTTCACGCCGCACTGGAGCATACGCGCGCGAGCCGGGTCCTGATGTGCCCGACCTACTACTCCGACGACCGGATGCTGGACGTCGTCTTCGGCGAACGGCCGCGTGGTTATCTCGAGGACCTGGGGCGTCGGCT
Organism: Rhizobacter sp.; assembly: GCA_031396305.1. Taxonomy (GTDB): domain Bacteria; phylum Pseudomonadota; class Gammaproteobacteria; order Burkholderiales; family Burkholderiaceae_C; genus JAEMQF01. Next base: position 853 of record JANNKM010000423.1, on the reverse strand, counting down.
CGACGCCCGAGTCGGCGTGTACTGGACGGGCGAGGAGATCTGCGCGCGCGAGTTCAGTCCCGGGCATCTGGACCGCGTGGCCGAAGCCCTGCGTCGCAAGCCGATCCTGTGGGACAACTACCCGGTCAACGACGGTCCACTCATGTCGCGCTTCCTGCACCTGCGCGGATTCACCGGGCGACCGAGCCTGATCGCTGCGCACATCGCGGCGCATGCCATCAATCCGGCGCTGCAACCCCACCTGAGCCTGATTCCCGCCGCGACGCTGGCGGCCGGCTATCGCGAGGGGCCGGCCTACGAGTACATGAACGCCTTCCGGGAAGCCGCGCGTGCCTTGGCGGGCGCCGAGCTCGCCGAGATGCTCGAAGTCGATCTGCACGCCCTGCAGGACCGGGGCATCGACCAACTGGGCGACGACTGCCAGCGCCTGTGCCGGCGCTACGCGGCCGTCGGCCATCCGATGGCCGCCGAAGTGATGCGCTGGCTCGGCGGCTCCGACACGGTGGACCGCTGGGTCGAAGGCGCCTGATTACGTAAATGAGCGCAACCGGAGACGAAGATGTTCTTCCGCCAACGCACCGCCGCCAACGCAACCCTGTCCTACCTCTTCGGCTGCGCCGGGCACCGGATGGCGAGCGCCGTGGACGTCGTCGCCGGCGACGAGGACTGGTTCATCACCGAGGCCGAGAGGGCCGGTGCCCGCATCGCTCATGTCATCGACACGCACGTTCACGCCGATCACTACTCCGGTGGCCTCGAGCTGGCGCGGCGTGTCGGCGCTGCGTATGGCCTGCACGAGAGCAACCGGGGCCGCACTGCCTTCGGGTTCGAGTCGCTGCGCGACGGGCAGCGC
>JANNKM010000420.1:0-17447 GCA_031396305.1 Rhizobacter sp. | reverse complement strand
AAATCGACGCGGATCAGCTTCGAGCAGGTGACATTGACCAACGCCGCGCTCTTGATGTCGGCGTCGAGCCTCTTCAGTACCGGCGCGATGTCGCCGACCAGCTGACCCGACAACTCGACAGACGCGATTTGCACTGACGCGGGATCCTCCACTGACTTTGACTCGACAAAGCTCGTCGACACTTCGCCGATCAGCGACATCGTCGGCTGCGTTGCGGACAGCTTCGACCCCCGGATCAGTGCGACGCACATCGCGCGTTCCCACGACGGCGGCGAGACTTCATAGGTGACGCAATAGTCGATCGCGGTCTCGTCGAACTGGTCCGGGCGGTTCGCCATGCGCAACGCGTCCAGGCGCAGCCGCAAATAGGCCGGGTCGGCGTCTCGCACGCCCGTGGGCGTGGCCGCCTGCAGCACGCTGAACAGGTGTTCGCCGTTGAGCCAGTGCATCTCCAGCTTTTGCCCGATCCATTTGCGGAACAGATCGCTCAACCGGGCGCACGCTTCGGCGTCGATGCTCTTCAACTCCTTCCAGTCGAAGACCCAGGGCAGCGGCATCTGCAAAGTCTGCGACGACAACTTCGCCACCACTTCCGGGTCGACGACTGCCGGGCACACCCAGCCGATCCGGCCTGCCACACCAGGCACGCTGGAAGGTTCATCCGCCGCCGCGTCGGCGACCAACTTGGGCATCGAGAACCACTGCGGCGACGACCAGCCGAACTGTTGCGCATAGTCCAGCGCCAGGCTTTCGAACTTGTTTTGTTGGCCGGTGGCCCGATACAGGTCGAACAGGACCAGCCAGGTTTCCGCGTTCTGCTCGCGCGCACCGCCCTTGCCGACGAGCACGCCCAGCGCGTTTTCGCACTGTTCGAAATCGGCGTTCGCGAACGCGATCACCGCTTCGTCGAGGTCGGGGTCGTGCGTGACTTCGCTCGGCTCGGCGGCAAAGGGCCGGGCCATCGCCGCGCTCGCGACATTCAACTTCAGCGGTTGCGCCGCGGCCGCGGTGTCGCGTGCCGGCTGCGGCACAGCGGCGTCGCCGCCTGTCCACTCGACGCTGCGCCCCGCCGCCGGGCGTGCCGGTGCAGGAGCCACATTCGTCAGCGCCGCGGGACGCGAAGCGTTGCCGTGGTTGTCGCTGGTGCGGCGGGCCGCGCCTGAGTAGCCATCGCCGACCATCTGCTGTTCGATCTGGTCGATCTTGGCCTTCACGCCGCTGTCGGGCCGGGCGCCGTCGGAGGCGCGCACTTCGGAATCATCGTTTCGCGAATTCCCTGCCAGCGCCGCGAGTTGGTCGCCGGTGAGGCCGTCGCGGCGCACCTGGCGCAGCATGTCGAGTTCGCGTTTGCGAACGAAGTCGTTGCGGCGCTTGCGCTCGATCATCGACTTCAGCTCGGACTTGGCAGTCTCGGTCTCGCGCGCCACGTCGCTGCGCGAGGTCAATTCCGTCCATTCCGTGGACGGATTGGCGACGAACTTCACCATCTTGCGAAAGAAGCTCGGTCCGTCTTTGGGTTCCGCCATGGCGTGGTCTGGGTTCGGCGCGGGGAGGAATCAGGCTGGGGGAGCTGTGGTCAATCGAGCTCAGTCGCCGAACATCTTCTGCTTGAGTTCACGCCGCTGCTGGGCTTCCAGGGACAGTGTAGCGGTCGGCCTTGCGATCAAGCGCCCCAAACCGATGGGTTCGCCTGTTTCATCACAGAAACCATACTCCCCGGCTTCAATGCGCGTCAGCGATTGCGAGATCTTCTTCAGGAGCTTGCGCTCCCGGTCACGCGTGCGCAACTCCAGGGCATGCTCTTCTTCGATCGTCGCCCGATCCGCCGGATCCGGCACGATGGACGTGTCTTCGCGCAAATGCTCCGTGGTTTCGCCGGCATTGCTGAGCAGGCTGTCTTTCAGCTCCTGCAGGGTGCGCCGGAAAAACTCCAGTTGCTTGTCGTTCATGTATTCCGATTCGGGCATCGCCTGGACTTCGGCCTCCGTCAGGTCCCGGCCAGCTTTGTTCTTCCAGGCGTTGGCCAGTTTCGGGTCGGAAACATGCACGTGGCGCGGCGTATCGATTTCGACCTGGGCCATCTGCCGCGTTGGCGGCCGGGGCGGCGCAAACCGGTCGGCAAAGCGCGACGTCGGCGGCGGAAGCGGCGCCTGTGCCGGTGCCGCATTGGCGCGAGCCGCCGCGCGGCTGGAAAGTCGCTTGGTTGGAGCGGGCGCCATCGGCGCGGCGGGTGGCGCCTTGCCGGAAGTCTGGGTCATGGGTTCGCCTGCTGTGTGAGAGATCGACTTCGGAGCTGCCGCAATGGGCGCGGCGGCTGGTGATGCAGGCTTGTGCGCCGCCTTGGGTAACGTGCTGGCGGGCATGGGCGCGGTGGCTCTGGCTGTGGTCTTGGCGCCGGGTTTGGGTTTCGGACTCGGTTTGGCCGCCGGCTTCTTTGCCGGCGCACTGGGCTTGGCCGCCTTCTTGACGGCCGTCGCGGCCTTGTTTGGCTTGGCGGGTGCGGCCTTCTTCGCCGCGGGTGCGGCCTTCTTTGCCGCGGGCGCGGCCTTCTTCGCCGCGGGGGATGCCTTCTTCGCCGCGGTCTTGGCCGGCTTCGCGGCGGTTTTCTTGCTGGCCGGCTTGTGGGCCGTGGTCTTGGTCACGTGACTCTCCTTGCTGCAACGCGTGAGCCCTCGTCACGAGGGTTGAACACCGAGGCAGCGCGTATTCGGCGGCCGCGGATTGTATCCACGGCATGGGGCGGTCGCCGAAACGCTTTGATGCGCCCTGCCAAATGCAGCCCGTTTGTCACGCCAGGCACTGTTCCAGGCCCTGCAAAAAGATCTCGCGCGGCAAGTCGAGCCCGATAAAGACCATCTTGCTCGTCTTCTTCTCCCCCGGCATCCATTTCGGCCCGAGATCGCTGCCCATCAGCTGATGCACGCCCTGGAAAATCACTTTGCGGTCGGTGCCCTTCATGTTCAACACCCCCTTGTAGCGCAGCATCTTCGGGCCGTACACCTGGACGATGGAGCCGAGAAAGTCTTCCAGCTTGGCCGGGTTGAATGCCTTGTCGGAGCGGAACACGAACGACTTCACGTCGTCGTCATGCGCGTGGTGATGCGGGTGCTCGCAGGGTTCGTCGTGCGCATGGTCGTGGTCGTGGTGGGCATGATCGTGGTCCGTGGGGTTCAGGAATTCCGGGTCGATGTCGAGCTTGGCGTTCAAGTTGAAGCCGTGCAGGTCGAAAACCTCCGCCAGCGGCACGTCGCCGAAGTTGACCCGCCGCTGCGCCGCGCGCGGGTTCATGTGCTTGACCCGATGCGACAGCGCATCCATCACCGAGGCGTCGACCAGATCGGCCTTGCTGATGAAAATCTGGTCCGCGAAGCCCACCTGGCGCCGCGCCTCCTGGCGAGTGTCGAGCTGGGCGTCGCCATGTTTCGCGTCGACGAGGGTCAGGATCGAATCGAGTAGGTAGCTCTCGGCGATTTCATCGTCCATGAAGAACGTCTGCGCCACCGGTCCGGGGTCGGCCAAGCCGGTGGTCTCGATCACGACGCGGTCGAAGCGCAGCTCGCCTTTGCGGCGCTTCTCGGCCAGGTCGGACAAGGTGGTGCGCAAGTCCTCGCGGATCGAACAGCACACGCAGCCATTGTTCAGCTGAATGATCTGCTCCTTGCTGTCTTGCACCAGGATCTCGTTGTCGATGTTCTCGTCGCCGAATTCGTTCTCGATGACGGCAATTCTCTGTCCATGGGCTTCGCTGAGCACGCGCTTGAGCAGCGTGGTCTTGCCTGAGCCCAGGAAGCCGGTGAGGATCGTGGCGGGGATGAGGCCGGTGGTCATGGGCGTGTCCGTATTGAGTATGGTGGGTGGCCCGGCGGCAGCGCGAGGTACCGGATTGTCAAGCAGCGCGGCGCTGAGCCCCCACATATGAGGGTCGGTGACTTTGGTTCAAGGGCGCCCGCCTGTCAAGGCTCAGGCGATTCTGGGCGGTCACCGGCATCGAGTAAGCTCCGCGTCTGCCCACTCCACGTCGCAAGGCGCGATGTCAGAGCCACACCCTGGTCGTACTCCCCGCGAAAAACCTGCATCGCAGCAGGCCGACAGGCGCAGCCTGTTTCAAAAGCTGGTGGAATTCGTCGCGCCGGGGCCGGACTCGCGAGACGAGCTGATCGAAACCCTCGCCGACGCCGAAGACCGGGAACTGATCGCGCCCGAATCGCGCATGATGCTCGAGGGCGTGATCCGCATGGCAGACCTGACGGCCGGCGACGTGATGGTCGCGGCGCCGCACATGGACCAGCTCGACATCGACGCGCCCTACGAGCAACTTTTACACGACGTGATCACCACCGGCCATTCGCGTTTCCCGGTGTTCGACGGGCAGCGCCAGAACGTGATCGGCATCCTGCTCGCCAAGGACTTGCTCAAGGTACAGCGCTCCCCCGACCTGAACCTGCGCGCCCTGCTGCGCCCGGCGGTATTCGTGCCTGAATCAAAAGGCCTGAACGAATTGCTGCGCGACTTCCGCTCGAATCGCAACCATTTGGCGATCGTGATCGACGAGTTCGGCAGCACTGCAGGCCTCATCACGATCGAAGACGTGCTGGAAGAGATCGTCGGCGAGATCGAAGACGAATTCGACGACAAGGACGGCGAATCGGGCATCTACACGCTCGCCGACGGCAGCCAGCGCGTCGCCGGTGACACCGGGATCGACGCGGTGAATCACGCCTTCGCGGTGTCGCTGCCCACGGAGGAATTTGCGACCATCGGCGGCCTCGTCGCGCACGAGCTCGGCCACGTGCCGAGGCGTGGCGAGTCGACGCGCGTCGGGCCGCTGATATTCCACGTGATGCTGACCCGCGGCGGCGCAGTGCGCTGGTTCAAGGTCACGCGCGCACCGCCTCAGGCCCAACCCTCACGCGAGGCCAAATCCGCTTGACGGTGGCCGGCGTGCAGCGCGCCCCGCGCAAGCCGGCCGCCTGGCACGCTTGGGCAGAGGTTCTTGCGCTGCTGCTGCTGGGCGCGGCGCACAGCATGGTTTTTGTTGCCACCGCGGCGTGGCCGCTGCAGCTGCTTTGCGTGGCGCTGCTCGCCTGGCGCCTGCACAGCGCCACGCCGGCCCGGGCGGCGCTGCTCGGCTGGACATTCGGCACCGCCTGGCTGACCTGTGGCGTCTGGTGGTTGTTCATCAGCATGCACTTCTACGGCGGGCTGCCGGCGTGGATGGCGGTTCTGGCGGTGCTGTTGCTGTGCGCCGCAATGGCGCTGTTCCTCGGCGCGGGGGCGGCCGCATTCGCACGTTTTCGGCGCGGCCGGGTCGCCACCGACACGGCGTTGTTCGCGGCGCTGTGGCTGCTCGCGGAGCTGACCCGCGGTTTGCTCTTCACCGGTTTCCCCTGGGTGGCGAGCGGCTATGCGCACATCGATTCGCCGCTCGCCGCGCTCGCCCCGTGGATCGGCGTGTACGGCATCGGCGGTGTCGCCGCGGCGTTGGCCGCTGCACCTGCGTTGGCTGGCCCCGGCAGCGCCGCGCGCGCGAGACCCGCAGCGGCGGGGGGCGGCCTGCTGGCGTTGCTGGCGCTGGCGCCGGCACCCCAATTCACCGAGGCCACATCGACCTTGAGCGTGGCGCTGCTGCAAGGCAATGTTCCGCAGAACCAGAAGTTCTCGCTCGAACATCTGCCGGGGGCGCTGGCGTGGACACGCGAGCACTTGCTCGCGGCGCGCGCCGACCTGGTGGTGGGCGCGGAAACCGTGATCCCGCTGCTGCCGCATCAGCTCGACCCGCAGTGGTGGCAGCCGCTGCTCGAACACTTTCGACAACCGGGACGCGCAGCGCTGGTCGGCCTGCCGCTGGGCGACGAGCAGCGCGGCTACACCAACTCGGCGGCCGGCATCAGCGCGCAAACCACCACGCTGCCCGAGGGCTTTTATCGTTACGACAAACACCACCTCGTGCCGTTCGGCGAAGTGATTCCGCTCGGCTTCAAGTGGTTCGTCCGGATGATGGACATTCCGCTGGGCGACTTCAATCGCGGCGCCCTCGCGGCGCCATCGTTCGAAGTGAAAGGCGAACGCATTGCGCCGAACATCTGCTATGAAGACCTGTTCGGCGAAGAACTCGCGGCGCGCTTCACCAACGCCGCGAACGCGCCGACGATCCTCGCCAACCTCAGCAACATCGGCTGGTTCGGCCAGACGATTGCGGTGGACCAGCACCTGCACATTTCGCGCATGCGGTCGCTGGAGCTGCAGCGCCCGATGCTGCGCGCGACGAACACCGGCGCCACCGCGGTGATCGACCATCTCGGGCAGGTCACCCACGCCCTGGCGCCGTACACACAAGGCGTGCTTCAGGCGCAGGTGCAAGGGCGCAGCGGCGTGACTCCGTTTGCGCGCTGGGCCGGCGCCGCGGGCCTGTGGCCGCTTGTCGGTGGCGCGCTGCTGCTGTGCCTGGCGCTGGCGCGCAGGCGCGAACCCAGGTAGCCGATGGCGCGCCGCGCGGCGTTCCCGCCGGCGCAGGCGCCGTCAGCGCCTGAGCGCCCTCAGCGCCCCATGCGAACCAGCCGTCCCGGGCGCGAGTCGCCCACCACGCCGTCGCGCTGCACACAGACACCTGCAACCCAGGTGCCCAGGTAGCCCACGCCCTCTTGCAGGAAGCGCTTGCCACCGGCCGGCAGGTCACGCACCAGCTTCGGCACCCCCACGCCCAGGCGCCGCGGGTCGATGACGTTGATGTCGGCACGTTGGCCGGTGGCAATCCGGCCCCGGTCCGCCAGGCCAAGATAGTGGGCGTTGCGCTGCGTCAGCATGTGCACCACCTGCTCCAGCGGAAAGCGCCCACTCGCGCGATCTCGCACCCAATGCGTGAGCATGTAGGTTGAAAAGCTCGCATCGCAGATCGTTCCCACATGGGCGCCCGCGTCGCCCAGGCCGCACAGCGCACGCGGGTGTTCGAGCATGCTGCGCACCACGCCGAGGTTGCCGTCGTTGTAGTTGAAGATCGGGAAGTAGATGAGGTTCGTGCCGTCGCTTTGCGTCAGGTGGTCGTAGATCGCCTCGAGCGCCGTCACGCCGCGCTGGCGGGCGCGCACGTACAGGCTTGCGCTGACGGCCGGTTCGTAGTCCGGCGTCTGCCCGTCGGCCGCTGACAGCGGGAACATGCGCGCGCTGATCAACTCGATCATCGACAACAAGATGTCCACCAGCGGCGGGATGGGCGTGCCGTCACCGGCCATCGGCAGCGACTTCTCCGCCAGGATGCGCGCCTTGCGCGCCGGCTCGCGCAACGCCGCGGCGCGCTCGGCGAGCGGCAAGTGGACGATCTCCTGGTAGCCGGGAAAACCCATGAAGGGATGGAAACTCGCGTCCAGGCCGTTGATCACGCCGATGCCGCGCGCGGCCGCCTGCAAATACAGCGGCAAACCCGCCGCGACGCTGCGCTCGACGCGCTCGCGGATCGCCAGCCACTGCTCGCCCCCCGGGTCGCGCTGCAACCACGTCATCGACAGCGGCCGGCCCGAGGCGCGCGCCAGCACTTCAACCAGGTCGAACTCGGCGTCGAAGCGCTGCGGCCCGCGCAGCAGGTCGAAGTCGCTGACGAGCTGGATCACGCCGTGCGCCAAGCCTTCGAACGCGCCCGCGATTCCCGCCAGCTCAGCGGCGTTCGCTTCCGACGCCGGCGTTTCCTCGCCGCGCGATGTGCGGTGGTTGTCGCTGCGCCCGGTGGAGAACCCGGCGGCGCCGGCCAGCAGCGCTTCGCGCACGATCGCGCGCATCGCGGCGATGTCGTCAACGGTGGCCGCCTCCTGCGCCAGCGCGCGCTCGCCCATCACGAGCATGCGCACCGGGTCATGCGGCACCTGCACCAAGTAGTCCAGGCTGTGCGGCAGCGCATCGAGCGCGTCCAAGTATTCCGGAAAACTCTCCCAGTTGAAGCGCACGCCCTGCGCCAGCGCGACACCGGGAATGTCTTCCACGCCTTCCATCAGGCGGATCAGCCGGTCCTGTTCGCCGCGCCGCAGCGGCGCGAAGCCGACACCGCAATTGCCCATCACGAGCGTCGTCACACCATGGTGGATGCTCGGCGAAAAGGTTTCATCCCAGCTCGCCTGGCCGTCGTAGTGGGTGTGGATGTCGATGAATCCCGGCGTGACCCAGGCGCCGTGCGCCGCGATGCGCTCGCGCGCGTGCGACGTGACGCGACCGATCTCGACGATGCGCCCGGCGCGAATGCCGATGTCGGCGGCAAAGGGAGCGGCGCCGCTGCCGTCGACGACGGTGCCGCCTTCAATGAGCGTGTCGAGCATCCTTGGATCTCCACAAAGCGGCCAACGACATCCCCGACACGATGTGCCAGATGCCCCACAAACTGGCGACGATCACCATGCCCAGATCGGCGTTGAACTGCACGGCGATGATGCCCAGTGCCAGGCCCGAGTTCTGCATCCCGCCCTCGATGATGACGGCACGAGCGTCGCGCTCCTGCATGCGAAATGCCAGCGCGCACAGCCACCCAAGCAGCAGCCCGCCGGCGTTGTGCAGCACGACAACGAGCAGCTGCGGCGCGATCTGCGCCGTCAGCAAGTGGCGTTCGCGCACCAGGCCGATGGCGATGAAGGCGAGCAGCGCGAACACACTGAAGCGAGCCAGCGGCCTGCGCATGCGCTCGGTGGCACCCGGGAACTGGTGGGACACGAACAGGCCGAGCGACATCGGCAGCGCGAGCAGCACGCCTAAGCTCCACCAGATCGCCGAAGGGTCGATCGCCAGTTCGCGCAGCCACGACGCGGTGGCCGGGTTGCTTGCCACCATCCAGGTGAAGTTGAACGGTGTCAAGAGCAGCGCGAGCACGCTCGCCACCGCGGAAATGCTCACTGAAAGTGCCGTATTGCCGCGCCCGAAATGCGTGACCACGTTGGACAGCGAACCGCCCGGGCACGACGCCACGAGCAGCATCGCCGCCTCGGTGTTCGCCGGCAGGTCGAGCAGCAGCGTGGCGGCCCAGGTGGCCACCGGCAGCAGCAGGAACTGCGGGATCAGGCCACAGATCACAGCGCGCGGCGTCTGCGCGACTCTGCGGAAGTCGAGCAGCCGCAATTCGAGCGCGACCGAGAACACCATCGTCGCGAGCACCGCGCTCAGCGCCAGCTGTTGGCTCGTCATCGCGTGAGCGTAGCGAAGAATTCGCCCTCTAGAATCAAGGGTTTACGCCCTGCCCCCGATGCTTTCGTTCCAGCAGATCATTCTCAAGTTGCAGGCCTACTGGTCGGACCAGGGCTGCGCCTTGCTGCAACCCTATGACATGGAGGTCGGCGCGGGAACCAGCCACACGGCGACGTTCTTGCGCTCGCTCGGCCCCGAGCCGTGGCGCGCTGCGTATGTGCAGCCGAGCCGCCGCCCGAAAGACGGCCGCTATGGCGACAACCCGAACCGGTTGCAGCATTACTATCAGTACCAGGTCGTGCTCAAGCCGGCGCCGGCCAACATCTTGGAGCTTTATCTCGGCTCGCTGGAGTCGCTGGGGTTCGACCTGCGCGCCAACGACATCCGCTTCGTCGAAGACGACTGGGAAAATCCGACGCTGGGGTGCTGGGGCCTGGGCTGGGAAGTCTGGCTGAACGGCATGGAGGTCACCCAGTTCACCTACTTCCAGCAAGTCGGCGGCATCGACTGCAAGCCCATCACCGGCGAGATCACTTACGGCCTGGAGCGCCTGGCGATGTACCTGCAGGGCGTGGACAACGTCTACGACCTGCGCTGGACCGAAGGGCTGCTCTACCGCGACGTGTACCACCAGAACGAGGTCGAACAAAGCACGTACAACTTCGAACACAGCGACGTCGAATTCCTGCTCAGCGCTTTTGCCGCCCACGAGCGCCAGGCGAAGCACCTGATGGAGTTGCAGCTCGCCCTGCCAGCCTACGAGCAATTGCTCAAGGCCGCGCACAGCTTCAACCTGCTCGACGCGCGCGGCGCGATCAGCGTCACCGAGCGCGCGGCCTATATCGGCCGCATCCGCAACGTGTCGCGCAGCGTCGCCCAGAGTTACCTCGACAGCCGCGCACGCCTGGGCTTTCCGATGGCACCACGCGACTGGGCTGCGCAGGCCAGTGCCAAGCTCGACGCGCGCAAATCGGCCGTGAGCAGCGCGGCGAATCCGGCATGAGCGCCACCAAGAGCCTGCTCGTCGAGTTGCTCGTCGAAGAGCTTCCGCCCAAGGCGCTGAAGCCCCTGAGTGAATCCTTCGCCAGCTCGATTGCGCAGAGCCTGCGTGCGCAGGGCCTGGCGACCGAGCATTCGGCCGTGACGCCGTACGCCACGCCGCGCCGCCTGGCGGTGCACATCAGCGCCGTGCATGCGTTCGCCGCCGACACGGCGCGCTCACACAAGCTGATGCCGGTCAGCGTGGGCCTGAACCCCGCCGGCCAGGCCACGCCGGCCCTGATGAAGAAACTCAACGCCCTGGGCGCCGACGCCAGCGCCGTGCCGCGCCTGAGACGCCAACTCGACGGCAAGACGGAAGCGCTGTTCCTCGACGCGATGGTCACGGGCGCGACCCTGGTGGACGGCCTGCAAATCGCGCTCGACACCGCCTTGGCGAACCTGCCGATCCCGAAGCTGATGCAGTACCAGCTCGCCGACGGCTGGACCAGCGTGCAGTTCGTGCGCCCGGCGCACTCGCTCGTGGCGCTGCACGGCGCCGAGGTGGTCGCCGTCAAGGTGCTCGGTCTGCAAGCCGGCCGCCAGACCGAGGGCCACCGCTTCGAGGCGGCGATGAGCCCGGTGATGCTGATCGACGCCGACCACTACGCGCGCCAGCTCGAAGAGCAAGGTTCGGTGATGGCGAGTTTCGCCGCGCGCCACGGCGAAATCAGCCGCCAGTTGCACGCGGCCGCGGCCAAGCTGGGCCTGACGCCGATCGAAGACGCGGCGCTGCTCGACGAAGTCACAGCGCTGGTCGAGCGGCCCAATGTATTGCTCTGCGAATTCGAGACCGAGTTTCTTGCGATACCGCAGGAATGCCTGATCCTGACGATGAAGGCAAACCAGAAATACTTTCCGCTGCTCGACGCGCAAGGCCGGCTCACGAACAAGTTTCTCGTCGTCAGCAACATCCGCCCGGCCGACCCTTCGCGCGTCATCGGCGGCAACGAACGCGTGGTGCGGCCGCGCCTGGCCGATGCGAAGTTCTTCTTCGACCAGGATCGCAAGCGCACGCTCGAATCCCGCGTTGCCGGTCTGGACAAAGTCGTCTATCACAACCAGCTCGGCAGCCTAGGCGACCGGGTTCGGCGCGTGCGCGCGATCGCTGCGGCGATCGGTCGTCAGTTGGGCGGTGAAATCTTGGCCCAGCAGGCCGAACAAGCGGCGCTGCTCGCCAAGGCCGACCTCACGACCGACATGGTCGGCGAATTCCCCGAGCTGCAAGGCATCATGGGCGGCTACTACGCGCGCCACGATGGCCTGAGCGAAGAAATCGCGTTCGCCGTCGAGGACCACTACAAACCGCGTTTTGCGGGTGACGTCTTGCCGCGCGGCCGCACGGGCATCGCTGTCGCGCTGGCCGACAAGCTGGAAACGCTGCTGGGAATGTTCGAGATTGGCGAAGTACCGTCGGGTGATCGTGATCCCTTCGCCTTGAGGCGGCATGCACTGGGGGTGCTACGAATGTGCATGGAGGGCAACCTCGAATTCACACTTGAGTCACTCGTTGATCTTGCGGGCCGGGCGTGGCGAATCTCAAGAGCGATGGCACTGAACGATCAGTCGAGGAAAGCCGTCGTCCTGTTCTTGGATTCGATCGCCGCGGGAAGCGCGGCGTCTCGGCAACAGATCCTCGGCTTCATAGGCGACCGGCTGAGCATCATGCTGCGCGATGAAATGTTCAGTGTGAACGAAATCGAGGCCGTCCTGTCCGTCGGCTCACTCGTGATCGCCGACATTCCGAAGCGCTTGGCCGCGGTACGTGCCTTCAGCGCGCTACCCGAGTCGTCTAGCCTCTCTGCGGCAAACAAGCGCGTTGCGAATATTCTTCGAAAGTCCAATGCGCAAGGAGCACCCGAGGTGAACATCGAACACCTCGTCGAGCCTGCCGAATTGGCCCTGCACCATGTTTTGCTCGAAGTGTCGCCCCGGTCAGAGGCAGCGTTCGCGGCCGGCGACTACGCCGGTTCGTTGCGATCACTTGCCGTGTTAAAGGCTCCGGTGGATGCATTTTTTGAATCTGTGATGGTCAACTCCGAAGACTCGAAATTGCGTACCAACCGCCTGTCCCTGCTCGCACAACTGCACCATGCGATGAACCGCGTGGCCGATCTTTCCCGGCTCGCCGCGTGAGCTCGAGCAGCTGACAATTCGCCCATGGACCGCCAACAACGCCTCCACTTGTTTTCCCTGGCGGCACACCGCCTTGCGGTGGAGCGGCTCAGAGAGCAACCCGCGCGCTTGCGTGAAGCGATGGGGGTCCTGCAACGCTGGCGTGCCCTGGCGGGGGGGCCGTCAAATTGCGACCCGTATTGGGACGAGTGGGACACCCTGCTGCATGCCGGCGCCGACGCGGTAGAAGCTGCCGTATGCACCCAGGACGATCATGCGGCGGCACTGCGCAGCACGTCGCCGCTGGGGCGCTTCATCACCGTTGCCGAGCGCAATCGATTGCTGCGCGAAGCGCCCACCCCGTCGTGAAGCGCGACCAGCTTGAGCATGTGCTGCGGGCCTGCGCAGCGATCGTGAACGAAAACTCGTTCGTCGTGGTCGGAAGCCAAGCCGTCTTGCTACCCCATCCAGACGCGCCCTCCGAATTGCTGCTGTCGAACGAAATCGACTTGTACCCGGCGGTACACCCGGAACTGGCCGACTTGATCGATGGCGCGATTGGTGCACTATCCATGTTCCACGACACCTACGGCTACTACGCCGATGGCGTTGGCCCACAAACCGCGAGAATGCCCGACGATTGGATGGACTTTGCGAAGCTTCACTACATCGGCGAGATCACGGTGATCTGCCCTGATCTGCACGATCTGGCGGTTGCCAAGTGCGTTGCCGGGCGCGACAAAGACGCCGATTGGGTCAGGGGTCTGTTGCGCCATCGCATGATCGAGCTGCCCCGACTGGAGGAAAGGCTCAAGTCTCTCGCCTCCAGCGGCGTCGAGACGGGACCGCTGCTCGCGTGGGCCCGACGCCGTGCCGCCGAGACAGCGTGAGAGGCTGATCCAATCCCATGAAACTCATCATCCTCGACCGCGACGGCACGATCAATGAAGATCGCGACGACTACGTGAAATCGCCTGACGAGTGGGTGCCGATTCCGGGCTCGCTTGAGGCGATCGCGCGCCTGAACCACGCCGGCTGGCACACCGTGGTGGCCACCAACCAGTCGGGCTTGGGGCGCGGCTTGTTCGACATGGCGGCGCTCAACGCGATGCACCTGAAGATGAACAAGCAGCTGGCTCACCTGGGCGGACGCATCGACGCCGTGTTCTTCTGCCCGCACGCTCCGGCCGATGGCTGCGACTGCCGCAAGCCCGCGCCAGGGCTGATTGATCTCATCGGCGAACGCTACGGCGTGCACCTGGAAAACGTGCCCGTCGTCGGCGATTCGCTGCGCGATCTGCAGGCCGGCCAGGCAGCGGGCTGTCCGTTGCACCTGGTGCGAACCGGCAAGAGCGAGGGCCTGGACTCATTGCAGATCGCCCAGATGCGCAGTCTCGTTCCCGACATGGAAGTGCACGCCGACCTCGCCGCGTTCGCCGAAGCCCTGATTCGCGGCGAGCGCCTGCAGTACGGCCCGAACGACCAGAACGATACGCTGTACGGACAGACGCAATACGGGAGACCGCCGTGATGCGCTCGCTGTGGTACGGCGCGCGCTCGCTGCTGTTCGTGCTGTTCATGGCGGCCACGATCACGCCATGGGCGCTGGCGGTCGTGATCGTCTCCATCTTCACGCGCGGCCCGGTGATCTACACAATGTGCGTGGGCTGGCTGCGCACCGCGATCTGGGGTGCCAAGGTCATCTGCGGCGTGCACGCGCGCCTGCACGGCATGGAGCATCTGCCCGATGGTCCGCTCGTGCTCTTGCCCAAGCACCAGTCGACGTGGGAGACCTTTGCCTTCCCCGGCCTGATGCCGCGCCCGCTGGCCTATGTGTTCAAGCGCGAGCTGCTCTACATCCCGTTCTTCGGCTGGGCGATCGGGCGCATGGACATGATCCACATCGATCGCAGCAAGCGTGCCGAGGCGTGGAACAAGGTGGCCGAACAGGGCCGGCGCCTCATGGCCAACGGCCATTGGGTCATCATGTTCCCGGAAGGCACGCGTACCGCCCGCGGCGACCAGGGTGTGTACAAGAGCGGTGGCACGCGCCTGGCCGTGACCACGGGCGTGCCGGTGTTGCCCATCGCCGTGACGTCGGCGCGCTGCTGGCCGCGCAAGAAGTTCACGCTGCGGCCGGGCATCATCGACGTCTCCATCGGCCGGCCGATTCCGAGCGCCGGGCGCGAACCCGACGAATTGATGCGCGAAGTGGAGCGGTGGATCGAAGCCGAGATGCGGCGTCTCGACCCCGAGGCCTACGCCGCGGTTGCGGTCAGTGCCTGACGTGATGCACAAGCCCGCGATGCGCCCCGCAGCCCAGCCCGACGTACGCCAGCTGTCGCTGTTCGATGCGCCGCCGGGCACGCACACCCCTGAGATCAAGCAAGCCGACCCGGGCGCAGCGGCGGGCGCGATCGTCGCGCCACGGCCCGCCGCGAACGATCCCACCGCACCGTGCGGCACGCCCGAATCGCCCGAGCCGCCGGCGCCCGGCGTGAGCGGGCTCAGCCCCGCGGTGTTCCGCCATCCGCAGGCGAGCCGTGAAATCCACCTGCACCAGCACCTCGTCAGCTACGCGCTCAAGCGCGCGCGGCGCAGCAGCATCGGTTTCATCGTCGGCGCCGAGGGCTTGAGCGTGAACGCGCCGCGCTGGGTGGGCATCGGCGACATCGAAGCGGCGTTGCAGGAGAAGGCCGCCTGGATCCTGCGCAAGCTGCAGGAACAGCAGACGCGCGCGCGGCGCCTGCAAGCCGCCAAGGTGGACTGGCGCGACGGCACGCTGATTCCGTTCCTCGGCGAAGACGTGATCATCGTGCTCGACGCACGCACCACCGGCGCGGTTCTGAACAGCGACGCGTCGGCCGCCCAGGGCCACCTTGCCGGCGTGCCGCGCCTGCTGCTCCATGTGGGCCTGCCCGACAGCGCCGCGCCCGGGCAGATCCGCGACGCCGTGCAGTCCTGGCTGCAACGCCAGGCGCGGCGCATCTTCGAAGAACGCTGCCAGCACTTCGCGACCCAGCTCAAGGTGCGCTACACGCGCCTGACGCTGTCGTCGGCACAAACACGTTGGGGCAGCGCCAATGCCGATGGCTCGATCCGCCTGAACTGGCGCCTGATCCACTTCGCGCTGCCGACGATCGACTATGTCGTCACCCACGAACTCGCGCACCTGCGCGAAATGAACCACAGCCCGCGCTTCTGGGACGTGGTGCGCTCGGTGCTGCCGGACTATGCGCGGGCGCGCGGCACGCTGAAGGACGATGTGCTGCCGGTATTTGATTGAGCCGACACCTGCCCGCCCTGGCGGCTGGCTACACTTGACGTATACGTCAATTGACAGCTCGCCGCCCCCGACATGCCCACCGCCGGCCCTGCGCCGACCCTCGCGACCCCGCGCAACCCCACATTCAGCATCGGCGAACTGGCGCGCGAGTTCGACCTGACGACGCGCGCGATCCGCTTCTATGAAGACTGCGGCCTGATTGATCCACAGCGCAGCGGGCGCACCCGCGTCTACACGGCGCGCGACCGGACCCGATTGAAGCTGACCTTGCGTGGCAAGCGCCTGGGCCTGACGCTGGCCGAGGTCAAGGATCTCGTCGACATGTACGAGTCTCCGCGCGACACGCGTGCCCAGCTGACGAAGTTCCTGGCGGTGCTCGCCGCGCACCGCACGCAGCTGGAGCGGCAGCTGGCCGATCTGCACGCCACTCTGGACGAAGTGCGCGCCCATGAAAAAGAGGCGCGGCGACTGCTGGACAACAGTGCGAGCTTGAAGGCGGCCGAGGCGCGATGAAGGCAACCGACCCCGACTACGAGCAACGCACGCGCGACTCGTTCGCGCGCCAGCAGGCAAATCGCACGCTGGGCCTGTCGATGCTCAGCGTCGAGCCCGGGCGCGTGGTGCTGGCGATGGCGCATCAGGAGGCGCTCAGCCAGCAGCACGGCTTCACGCACGGCGGCATCATCTCGGTGGGCCTGGACGGTGCCTGCGGCTACGCGGCGTTTTCGCTGATGCCGCACGACGTGGGTGTGCTCACGATCGAGTTCAAGATCAACTTCATCGCCCCGGCCCGCGGCCCGCTGTTTCACTTCGAAGGCGTGGTGGTCAAGCCCGGGCGAACCGTCAGCGTCGTCGACGGCCGCGCGACGCAGCATGATGCGCAATGCGACGACCGGCAATTGATCGCCACCATGACGGCCACGCTCATGACGATTCATGGGCGCGACGCAATCAAGCACTAGAGCCTGAGCACTGCTGGAGAACCCGATATGAACCTGCCCGGCCTGAATCACCAACTCGGTGAAGACATCGACGCCTTGCGCGACGCGGTGCGCGCGTTCGCCGAAACCGAAATCGCACCTCGCGCTGCCGAAATCGACCGCACGGACACCTTTCCGATGGACCTGTGGCGCAAGATGGGCAGTCTGGGCGTGCTCGGCATCACCGTGCCGGAAAGCCTGGGCGGTGCCGGCATGGGCTACCTGGCGCACATGGTGGCGCTCGAGGAAATCAGCCGTGCCAGCGCGTCGGTGGGCCTGTCGTACGGCGCGCACAGCAACCTGTGCGTGAACCAGATCAACCGCAACGGCACGGAGGCGCAGAAGCGGAAATACCTGCCCGGGTTGATCAGCGGCGAGCATGTGGGCGCACTGGCGATGAGCGAAGCGGGAGCCGGGTCCGACGTGATCGGCATGAAGCTTCGCGCCGAAGACAAAGGCGGTTTCTATCTGCTCAACGGCCACAAGATGTGGATCACGAACGGCCCGGACGCCCACACCCTCGTCGTCTACGCCAAGACCGATCCGCAGATGGGCGCACGCGGCGTCACCGCGTTCCTCATCGAAAAGGGCATGAAGGGATTTTCGATCGCGCAAAAGCTCGACAAACTCGGCATGCGCGGCAGCGCCACCGGTGAACTCGTGTTCAAGGATGTCGAAGTGCCCGCGGGCAATGTGCTGGGTGGCGTGGGCGGCGGCGCCAGAGTCCTGATGTCGGGCCTGGACTATGAACGCGCCGTGCTTGCTGCCGGGCCGATCGGCATCATGCAGGCGGTGCTCGACAACGTCATCCCCTACACCCACGAGCGCAAGCAGTTCGGCCAGAGCATCGGCGAGTTCCAGTTGATTCAGGG
>JANNKM010000383.1:0-23562 GCA_031396305.1 Rhizobacter sp. | reverse complement strand
GGCGGATGTAGTGGTCCGGAACCTCATAGCGCAACCAGTCGCGAGTGCGCGCGACGATGCGAACATGGTCGGGCAAAAGCCCGACTTCCTCGTGCAGCTCGCGGAACATCGCCTGCTCGGGCGTCTCGCCGTACTTGATGCCCCCTTGCGGGAACTGCCAGGAGTGGGTACGTATCCTTTTGCCCCAAAACACCTGATTCTTTTGGTTGAGCAGGATGATGCCGACGTTGGGCCTGAACCCCTCACGGTCGAGCATAATCAACCCCAAATCAATCGTTGAAATCGATTATTGCATTGGTGCCGCGGGAATCAAACCCTTGGGTTTCCCGAATCGCTGCCTGATGCCGTGCAACTTGTCGATTCCCCGCCAATGAAAGCCTCAGAGTTTCTCGTCTCCACACTCAAAGAGGCTCCCGCCGACGCAGAAGTGACAAGCCACAAACTGATGGTTCGCGCCGGCATGATTAAACGCCTGGGTGCGGGCATCTACACGTACATGCCGATGGGCCTGCGCGTCATTCGCAAGGTCGAGGCGATCATCCGACAAGAAATGAACCGGGCCGGCGCCATTGAGTTGCTGATGCCCGTGGTGCAACCCGCCGAGTTGTGGCAGGAGACCGGCCGATTCGACAAGATGGGTCCGGAGCTGTTGCGCCTCAAGGACAGGCACGATCGCTCATTCATCGTGCAGCCCACGAGCGAAGAAGTCATCACCGACATCGCCAGGCAGGAGCTGAAAAGTTACCGCGCACTGCCGAAGAATTTCTACCATATCCAGACGAAGTTCCGCGACGAACGCCGGCCGCGCTTCGGCCTGATGCGTGGCCGCGAATTCACGATGAAGGACGCGTACTCGTTCGACCGAGACGCGGCAGCCGCCGCGAAGAGCTACGAGAAGATGTACGCGGCCTACACGCGCATCTTCGAACGCATGGGCCTGCGCTTTCGCGCGGTCGCGGCCGACACCGGTGCAATCGGCGGGGACCGCTCGCACGAGTTCCAGGTCCTGGCGGAGACCGGCGAAGATCAAATCGCCTACTGCGCGGCGTCGGACTATGCGGCCAACCTCGAATTGGCGGAGGCGCTTGCGCTGCACAGTCAACGTGACGCTCCCCGCCAAGCGCTGACCAAGTGCGCGACGCCCGGGAAAAGCACCTGTGAAGATGTGGCCGCTTACCTGGGTGTGCCGCTGCAGACGACGGTCAAGTCCCTGGTCCTTGCCAGCGATGAGAAGCCGATCGGCGATCGTCCGGCGCGCACCACGATTTGGCTCCTTCTGATCCGCGGCGATCACACGCTCAACGAAGTCAAGGCCGGAAAGATCGAAGGACTGAAGGAAGGTTTTCGCTTCGCCACGGAATCAGAAATCGATGTGCATTTCGGCTGCAAGCCTGGCTATCTTGGCTTGGTGGGCATGAAGACCCGCGTCAAGGTCGTAGCCGACCGAACTGTTGCCCTGATGAGCGATTTCATCTGTGGCGCCAATGCGCCCGATTTCCACATGACCGGCGTCAACTGGGGCCGCGACGTTTCGGAGCCCGACGTCGTGGCGGACATTCGCAACGTCGTGGCCGGCGACCCGTCGCCCGACGGCAAGGGAGTTCTTGCCCTACAACGCGGTATCGAAGTCGGCCATGTCTTCTTCCTCGGCACCAAGTACAGCGATGCGATGAACGCGAGGTTTCTCGACGAGACGGGCAAGCCGAGGCTTCTGGAGATGGGCTGCTACGGGATCGGGGTCACCCGCATTCTTGGGGCGGCAATCGAACAAGGCCACGATGAGCGCGGCATTGTCTGGCCAGACTCCCTGGCGCCGTTCCAGGTTGTCATCTGCCCCATCGGGTACGAACGCTCGCCGGCAGTGCGACAAGCAGCCTTGGCTTTGCACGATGCACTTTGCGAACTCGGCATGGATGTACTCGTTGACGATCGCGGGGAGCGGCCCGGTGCGATGTTCGCCGATTGGGAACTGATTGGCATACCGCACCGATTCGTCGTCTCCGATCGCGGTCTTACGACCGGCACGTTTGAGTACCAGGGGCGACGCGATGCTCAGGCCACCCCGGTTGAAATCGCGCGGGCCACACAACTCGTGAAGGCCAAGTTGGCAGCATGAGCGTGGGCTGGGGCGCGGGCAGCCGTCGGCTCGCGCGAGTCGCGACCACGTGCGCAGTCGCGGGTAGCCTCGTCGTTTTTCGCTACGCCTTCGCCGGCGCCCAGATTCAAGAGCCACTTGCCGATTCAATTCGATCGGCGCTGGCCGCCGCAGTGGCGAGCAGCGCGCCCCCCAGACCCTCGTTCGAGTCACTCGAGGCGCGCTTGGCCTATCTGGACTGGCTGGGTGAAATCAGCACCCGCCTAAAACGGCGCAAGGCGGAGCACGTCGCACGCGTCGAATTTCTCGAGACCGTTTGGTATGAATCCAAGCGTGCCGGGCTCGAGCCAGCCCTGATACTCGCAATCGTGCAGGTGGAAAGCGCGTTCCGCAAATACGCGATCAGCTCGGCTGGCGCGCGTGGTTACATGCAGGTCATGCCATTTTGGGCGAGATCCATCGGTGACGGTGATGTCCGGCACCTGTTTCACATGCAGACCAATTTGCGCTTCGGTTGCGTGATCCTGCGTCACTATCTGGATCTGGAGAAGGGTGATATCTTTCTCGCACTGGGTCGCTACAACGGCAGCCGCGGCAAGCCCGAGTACCCCGAGGCGGTATTGCGAGCTCGAAAGTCCTGGGAGTACCAGCCCAAGTAAGCCGTGCCGCAGCGCGGCGTCGACGCTGGGCAACCTCATTCAGCGCACTACAACCCTTGCCACTGCCTCGGCGTCGCCACACCCACGCCGAGCAATGAGAGAACACGCTCGACGGTTTCATCGACCATGTCTTCGATGCTTCGCGGCAAGTGATAGAACGCCGGCAAGGGCGGAAAGATCACGCCGCCCATTTCGGTCACCGCCGTCATGTTGCGAAGATGCGCCAGATTGAACGGCGTCTCGCGCACCATCAGCACCAAACGGCGGCGCTCCTTCAGCGTCACGTCGGCGGCCCTCGTCAGAAGGTTGTCTGACATCCCCAGAGCGATCGCCGCCAGAGACTTCATCGAGCAGGGCGCAACGACCATAGCCTTCGTGTCGAATGAACCGCTGGCGATACTGGCGCCAAGGTCGGACGGGTTGTAGGCTACGTCTGCCAGTGCCTCCAAGTCCTTGCGCCCCAGGCCCAATTCATGGTGCGCATTGAGCAACCCGGCGGGGCTGGCGACTAGGTGCGTCTCGTGCCCGCTCTCACGCAACCGCCGCAACAACCTGACGGCATAGACGGCGCCGGTGGCGCCTGTCACGCCGACAACAACGCGTCGGCTCGACCGATCGCCGACGCCACCCGATTCGGCCACGGCTACGATATCGCTCAGGCGCCAAGCAGTGGCTGCAGCTCGCCGGCTTGGTACATCTCCGTCATGATGTCCGATCCGCCGACGAACCCGCCGTTGACGTAGAGCTGCGGAATCGTCGGCCAGTTGGCATAGCCTTTGATGCCTTGACGAATGTCTTCGTCTTCAAGCACGTTGACCGTTTTCAGATCTTCAACGCCGCAGGCTTTGAGGATCTGCACCGCGCGCCCGGAAAAGCCGCATTGCGGAAATTGCGCCGTGCCCTTCATGAAGAGCACCACGCGATGGCCCTTGACCAAGGAATCGATACGCTGTTGAACGTCGCTCATGGGAATCAAACCGAAGCTGGGAATCCCGACTTTATACGGCAATCTCTGGGATCCATCAGATCTGGCGGCGCAAATCCCTGAATCGAGGCGACTCAAAAGGCGTAGGAGACCCCCATTTGAAGCACCGGGGCCCATCGCAGGTCGCGCATCAAGTCGTCGAACGATCGAGATCCTCCGACAACCCGCCCTAATCGAGCCGCATTGCCTGGATACAGCGCAACCACTCCGAGGTCAGCGCTGATACTCCACTGACCACGCGGCGAAAGCCCGGTGTAGCCGAGGCCGAAGTAAGGCACCGACGAAACCTCGGACGTGCCGTCGCCCGAAGGCGACACGGCAAGCAGGCGCCGTTCTGCTGAAAACATCGAACCCCGGGCACCGAGCGCGGGCTGTCCCTTTGTCGCCTGGGCGCGAGGACCGACGATCAGGCCGCTAGTGGCGCGCAAGCCACCCAATCTGACCCGCTCGAACAAGGCATCGGTGAAGTAGTAGTCACCAGAAACACTGATCGCACCGACCCGTAGGCCAGTGGGCTCTGTCTCTTTAAGGTTGGCTCGCCACGCGGGCGCGGAGGCCTCCAGACTAAGGCGTGCCTGCCAACGCGCCCATGTGAGATCGCCCTCAGGCACCTTCAGGCCGTCGCCGCCTGCCGCCCACGTCCCGGACACCAACCCCAGGCCGGCGCAAAGCAACACAACCTTCCGAGAATTTCGCATGACAGTCTCCCGGCAGCCTCTCACTTGCGTTTGTGATCGGGTGTAACGCTGACCCTCAGCGGTGATCTTCCACGGCTCGGAGTCAATTGTGAACTTTCGCGCGCCAGCGCGCACTCCCTAACTGCACTGGATGCGACGTTTCGCACAAACGCTGTTGCGATTGTCGAACGCCGCCTGCACCACCCTGGTTATCGGCCAGGCCAAGACCCACCTGTGCAACGGGGTTGACCCGCCAGGTCTTGGCGGGTCTGAACCTGTGCAAATCCGTGGCGCTGCATCAGATTTCTCACAGTTTCGGCCTGGTCGTAGCCATGCTCCAGCAGCAGCCATCCCCGCGTGTACAAGTGGGCGGGGGCGCCCAGGACCACGCAGTGCAGCGCTTCCATGCCGCCGATACCGGGCGTCAGTGCCGAAACAGGCTCGTGCGCGAGCGATGCCAGATGGCTGTCGGCCCTCGCGATGTAGGGGGGATTGCACAGCACCAGATGGAACTTCCGGTTCCCAATCGCGGACCACCAATCGCCGCCTCGAAACTGAACGTCCAGGGCAAGCCGCTTCGCATTGCGCTGCGCCACAGCCAGCGCCTGTGGGTCTGCATCAGATGCTTCGACCTGCGCTGCCGGGTGCGCCGCCTTCAACGCCAGGGCAATGGCTCCGCTG
Organism: Rhizobacter sp.; assembly: GCA_031396305.1. Taxonomy (GTDB): domain Bacteria; phylum Pseudomonadota; class Gammaproteobacteria; order Burkholderiales; family Burkholderiaceae_C; genus JAEMQF01. The sequence goes on along the minus strand of JANNKM010000383.1, from coordinate 18,465 downwards.
CCGGTGCCCAGGTCGAGGACCAACGGGCGTGGGACGTCGGCGAACTCTCGATTCAGGATCTCCAGGCCCCAATCGACAAGATGCTCCGTTTCTGGGCGGGGAATGAGCACGGCAGGCCCGACCGCCAGCAACAAGCCGCGGAACTCCTTTTCGCCGGTCAGGTAAGCCAGGGGTTCACCACCGGCCCGGCGCGTGACGAACGCGCAGAAGGCCTCGCCCAGCGGACCTTCGAGATGCATTTCGCCGTGAGCAAGCAGCCAAGGCCGCGGTCTGTTTAGACACTTTGCCAGCAGCACCTGGGCATCCAGCGCATCCAGTCCCGCGGCTCTGGCCGAATCAAGGGCTTGAGCGACCGTGATCGTCACGCGATCGCCGTTTCCCACGCGGCCAATTGTTCCGCGGCTCGAGCAGCCTGCAATGCCGCGGTAATGTCTTCGAGGTCGCCATCCAGGATTGCCTGCAGCCGGTACAGGGTCAAATTGATGCGGTGATCGGTGACGCGCCCCTGCGCATAGTTGTAGGTCCTGATTCGATCGCTGCGGTCGCCGCTGCCGATGAGCCCTTTGCGCGTTGCAGCTTCCTTGGCAGCGCGCTCGGTATGCTCCTTGTCGCGCAAACGTGCCACCAGCACTGCCATGGCCTTGGCCTTGTTCCGATGCTGCGAGCGGTCGTCCTGGCACTCGGCCACCAACCCGGTCGGCAAGTGGGTGATCCGGATGGCGCTGTCGGTCTTGTTGACATGCTGGCCGCCAGCCCCGCTCGCCCGAAACGTATCGATGCGCAGCTCCGACGGATTGAGTTGCACCTCGTCGGCGGCGTCGGGTTCGGGCAGCACCGCGACCGTGCAAGCGCTCGTATGCGTGCGGCCCTGCGTTTCCGTTGCCGGAACCCGCTGCACCCGATGGCCGCCTGACTCGAGCCGCAGCCTACCGTAGACGCCATCACCCTCGACACGAAAGACGATTTCCTTGTACCCGCCGAGATCGCTGGCGGACTCCGACATGACTTCGGTACGCCAACCCTGTCGTTCGCAATACCGCAGGTACATCCGTGCCAGATCGGCAGCGAACAGCGCCGACTCGTCGCCCCCGGTGCCGGCGCGAATCTCGACGAATGCATTGCGTGCGTCATCCGGATCATTCGGCAGCAACGCCAGTTGCAGTTCGCTGTGCAAACGCTCGATGTCCGCGCTTGCCATGCGCACTTCATCTTCAGCCAGTTCGGCCATGTCGGGATCGGCCAACATTGCTCTGGCGGACTCCAGATCCTGCACACGCGATTCGTATCGAGCGTACAGCTGAGTCAACGCCGACGCCTCGGCGTGCTCCTTGCTCACTGCGCGATAGCGCGTCATGTCGGCGCCAACCGTCGGGTCGGCGAGGGTCGCTTCAAGCTCGCTCAAGCGCAGTGCAAGGCGTTCGAACTGCTGACGAAGAGAGGCTTTCATGCGCTTTCAGGGGTGACAACGTCGCTGGCACAGGCGCTGCCCGCGCCCGGGCGAGCCTGCGCCGACGGTAGGCTACTCGTTCGAGCCGTCAACCGGATCGCGCGGGAAGCGTCGCAAGAACAGACGCGACACCGTCTGTGCCAATTGCGCCCGTTCCCCGGAAGGTGCCGCGTGCAACTCGGCCAGGGCGCCGTGCAACATCTTTTGGCTCAGGCCGCGCGACAACGATTCAAGTACGGCGTCCACGTCTTCGCCCCTGGCCAGAAGTTTTCGCGCCCGTGCAATTTCGGTCGCGCGCCATTCGTCTGCCTGGCTGTGCAAGGCCTGAATCAGCGGCACCGAGACACGCTGATCGAGCCAGTGGGTAAAACTCTGCACGCCGCTCTCGACGATTGCTTCGGCCTGCGCGACCGCCGCCTGCCGCTTTTCACCCGCGGTGCGCACCAGCGCAGACAAGTCATCGACTGTGTACAGATAGACATCCGACAGGCCTGCGACCTCCGCCTCAACGTCGCGCGGGACGGCCAGGTCGACCATGAACATGGGGCGATGCTTTCTCACCTTCAGCGCTCGCTCCACCGCCCCCAGCCCAATGATGGGCACCGAACTCGCCGTACATGAAATCACGATGTCGAACTCGCCAAGCCGTCCCGGCAGATCGGCAAGCCGCATGGCCTGCGCACCAAAGCGTGCGGCGAGACGGGCGCCACGCTCCAAGGTTCGATTCGCCACCGCCATGGACTTCGGTGCGCGAGCAGCGAAATGTGTCGCGACCAGTTCAATCATTTCGCCCGCGCCGACGAACAACACCTTGACTTGACCCAGATCCTCGAACAACTGGCCGGCCAGGCGCACCGCCGCGGCCGCCATGCTGATCGAATGCGCGCCGATTTCAGTCGAGGTTCGCACTTCCTTCGCCACGGCAAAGGAGCGCTGGAACATCTGATTCAAGGTTCGGCCCAACGTACCCGCAGCCTCGGCCTCACGCACGGCGTGTTTCATCTGGCCAAGGATCTGTGGCTCGCCGAGCACCATCGAGTCCAACCCGCTGGCAACACGGAACGCGTGCCGAGCCGCAGCGCTGCCCTCGTGGAGATAAGCGTGGTCGCGAAACGTCTTGCTGCTCACGCCCCCCATGTTTGCCAGCCAATCGACGGCTGGCGCGACAGCGCCCGGTTCCGCGCCGATATACAACTCGCAGCGGTTGCAAGTCGACACGATGGCGACTTCGCTGACAATGCTCGAACTCTCGCGAAACTCGCGCAAGGCCGGCGCCAACCGCTCCGCCGTGAAGGCGAACCGTTCGCGCATGTCCACCGGCGCAGTGGCGTGGTTCAGGCCGAGGGCGATGACACTCATGGGCGAATTATAAAATTACGGCCGAACCTAAGGGCGTTGGTGTCAGGCCAAATCGTGACAAGGCGCTTGATCAACATCAATTCCCGCCCCTTTTCAGGTCTATCCCATCGAGCGCGAGAGCATCGAAGTGACCCCCGCGAATGGCTTGTGGCATCTGTTGAGTTTCGCCGTGCCGGCGCTGGCTGTGGGCGCGTTGACCGCATTGACCGCAAAGTGGTTGTGGCGCGCTGAATTTCGAGCCCTCAGTTGGGTTCGGCTCAGCGTCGTCTGTTGCGCCGCCTCGGCAATCGGTTTCGCTGCCAGCGTCGCTTGGATCGGGCAGGACGGTCGGATGGCGGCTTACGCGGCGTTGTTGACGGGGGCCACCCTCAGCGCATGGTGGCTCGCACGCCACTCAGGCTGACGCAAGCGCCAAGCGTTCGTCGCACAGTTGCCCGCGCAACGTGTGCGCGAGCGCCTCGGTGATGCTGACATCGACCAGTTCACCCCGCAGCCGCGCCGGCCCTTTGAAGTTGACGCTTCGATTGCACAGCGTGCGCCCGGTCAGCTCCGAGCGGTCCTTGCGCGCAGGGCCTTCGACCAGAATTTTCTGAATCGTGCCGACGCGCGTCTGGCTGACTGCGCTTGCCTGGGCGTCCACCAGCGCCTGAAGACGCCGCAGTCGATCCAACTTGACTGCCTGCTGAGTCGCGTCGGGCAGTGTCGCTGCGGGCGTGCCCGGACGTGGACTGAACACAAAGCTGAAGCTCCCATCAAACCCGACATCGTCGATGAGCTTCAGCGTGAGTTCGAAGTCTTCATCGGTTTCGCCCGGAAAGCCGACGATGAAATCGCTGGAGATCGAGATGCCGGGCCGTACCACTCGAAGCCTGCGAACAATGTTCTTGAACTGTAGCGTCGTATAACCACGCTTCATCGCCGCCAGGATCCGGTCGCTGCCGTGCTGCACCGGCAGATGCACCTGGTTCACCAACTGCGGAACCCTGGCGTAGACGTCGATCAGTCGCTGCGTGAATTCATTCGGATGGCTGGTCGTGTAGCGAATTCGAGCCACCCCGGCGATATCGGCAATGTGCTCGATGAGCAACGCCAGATCCGCCACGTGCGCCGTTGCGCCCAGCACCCCCCGATAGGCATTGACGTTCTGGCCCAGCAGGGTCACTTCTTTCACACCTTGTTGGGCGAGCCCGGCGACCTCGGCGAGCACGTCGTCGAAGGGTCGCGACACTTCTTCGCCGCGCGTATAGGGGACAACGCAGTAGCTGCAATACTTCGAGCACCCCTCCATGATCGATACGAATGCGCTCGCGCCGGTCACGCGCGCGGGGGGCAGATGGTCGAACTTCTCGATTTCCGGGAAGCTGATGTCGACTTGCGGGCGGTTTTGCTCTTCGCGTTGGATCAGCAACTCAGGCAGGCGATGCAAGGTCTGCGGGCCGAACACCACGTCCACGTAGGGCGCGCGCGCAACGATTGCCGCGCCTTCCTGACTTGCGACGCAGCCGCCAACGCCGATCATCACGCCCTTGGCCTTCAGGTGCTTGACCCGGCCAAGATCGCTGAAGACTTTTTCCTGGGCCTTCTCGCGCACCGAGCAGGTGTTGAACAAGATCAAATCGGCTTCGTCGACATTTTCGGTTTGTTCGTAGCCTTGCGCGGCACGCAGCACGTCGACCATCTTGCCCGAGTCGTATTCGTTCATCTGGCAGCCAAAGGTCTTGACGTAGACCTTCTTGCCTTCGCTCGGCGGATTCATGGGCGGCTCCAGCGCTGTGCCATTGGGTCGAAGGTCCAGGCCTGGGCTTCACTGGCCGAAGTGGGCCAGGGCAGATTGCTCAACTCGTCGGAACGAAGGATCCATACGTCTTTGATCTGACCCTGCGCATCGATCGTGTAGTGCACAGCACCCGAACTGCCCACCAACGAACCCGACAGCACGATCATGTTGTTCGTTCCTCGAATCCTCGCCCCCGGGGCAAGCTGCTTGGGTTCACCGTTGAGTGCAACTTGAGGGGGCTGACCGAACACGACCTGGCCGCGCAGAGCGGTCTGGGGAAACTGGCGCTGAACCTGCGCAATGCTCGGTGTGGCTAGCGCAATCGCCAGCGAGGTGGCGAACAATAGGCGATGCATGGTGCTCATGGTGGCGCTTCAGGGATTCGAACCCCGGACCTGCGGATTATGATTCCGTCGCTCTAACCGACTGAGCTAAAGCGCCTGAACGCGGGAGTATAGCGGCGCGACCCCTTCATTCGGCCCCGGTACCGGTCGACCAGATTGCAGGCAAACAGTCGGCACATCGCGGCGGCCGGCGAATTTTCGACAACCCGACGACGCATGTTCAACATTTTTACGAAGCGGCCTTCGCACGCCGATGAACCACTCATCGTCCCGCCGCAGCCCGGCGCGTTCGCGGATGAGCCAAAGGTTTCATGGTTCGACCGTTTGCGCCACGGACTGCGCAAGACCGGCAGCGCGCTGAGCCATGTGTTTACCGGCGCAAGTGTCGATGACGCGCTGTTTGAAGAACTGGAATCGGCATTGCTGATGGCCGATGCAGGTGTGCATGCAACCGCATTCCTGCTGGACGACTTGAAGCGTCGCGTCAAGGCGGCCAACGCGACGCAGCCCAGCGAAGTCAAGGCATTGCTCACCGAGGCTCTGGCCGATCTCCTGGGCGCACTCGAGCACCCCTTCGTGCTGCCGCAGGTCAAGCCGGCGGTGATCATGGTCGTCGGCGTGAACGGCGCGGGCAAGACCACCAGCATCGGCAAGCTCACGCATCGCCTCGCGCAGGCGAATCTGAAGGTCCTGCTTGCCGCGGCAGACACTTTCCGCGCAGCGGCACGCGAGCAACTGGAGGTCTGGGCGCAGCGCAACCAGGTTGAAATCGTCAGCCAGGCCGGCGGGGACCCGGCGGCGGTGACTTTTGACGCCACCGTGGCGGGCAAGGCGCGCGGTTGCGACGTCGTGATCGCCGACACCGCAGGGCGACTGACGACGCAGTCGCACTTGATGCAGGAGTTGAAGAAGATCCGTCGAGTCATCGGCAAGGCGCAGCTCGGCGCACCACATGAGGTGGTGCTTGTCGTCGACGGAAATACCGGCCAGAACGCGCTGGCACAGATTCAAGCCTTTGACGACGCGCTGCAACTCACCGGCCTGCTCATTACCAAATTGGATGGTACGGCCAAGGGCGGCGTGCTAGCGGCCGTCGCGCTGTGGTCACGCGCGCGGGTGCAGCGCGGCGGACCGCCGCTGCCCGTGTATTTCGTGGGGGTGGGCGAAAAGCTGGACGATCTGCAGTCTTTCAAGGCGGATGAGTTCGCGCAAGCCCTTTTGAGCTGACGACGCGCTCGCTGCGTTGGGCGCGCGCGATCGTGTGGCAACGCCCGGCTCAGCCGCCGAGCCCTTTCATCGCGCCCATGCGCTTCATCATCTTCATCATTCCGCCACCTTTCATCTTCTTCATCATGCCTTGCATCTGGTCGAACTGCTTGAGCATTCGGTTCACGTCCTGAACCTGAACTCCGGCGCCTGCGGCAATGCGGCGTTTGCGTGAGGCCTTGATGAGTTCGGGCTTGCGTCGCTCGAGCTGCGTCATGGCACAAATGATGCCCTCCATGCGCCTCACGTCGCGCTCGGCCCGATCCATGTCGCCCTGCCCGAGGGCGCCGGCCTTGCCCGTCAACTGGGTCGGGAGCTTGTCCATCAGTCCGGACAGGCCGCCCATCTTCTTCATTTGCGAGATTTGCGCCAGGAAGTCGCTCATGTCGAACCCCTGCCCGCCGCGCACCTTGTCAGCGAGCTTGCGCGCTGCGTCGAGATCGACGCCCTTTTGCACCTCCTCGACCAAGGCGACGATGTCGCCCATGCCGAGCACGCGACCCGCGTGGCGCTGGGCGTCGAAGACTTCCAGCCCGTCGATCTTTTCGCTCGTACCGGCGAACTTGATCGGCACCCCGGTCACCTGGCGCACCGACAGCGCCGCGCCGCCGCGCGCGTCGCCGTCCATCTTGGTCAGGACGATGCCCGTCAGCGGCAACTGCGCGGCAAAGGCTTTCGCGGTGTTCACCGCGTCCTGGCCCTGCATCGCATCGACCACAAACAGCGTCTCGACCGGCGCGAGCGCAGCGTGCAGTTCGCCGATCTCCGCCATCAGCGCGGCGTCGATGCCCAGGCGCCCCGCGGTGTCGACCAGCAGCACGTCGAAGTAGTGGCGCCGCGCGTGATCGAGCGCGGCCAGGGCGATATCGACCGGCTTGTCAGCGGACGTCGAAGCAAAAAACTGCGCCCCGGCCTGTGCCGTCACGGTCGCGAGTTGCTCAATCGCCGCAGGGCGATATACGTCGGTCGATACCGTCAGCACCTTTTTCTTGCGCCGCTCGATCAAGTGGCGTGCAAGCTTGGCCGTCGTGGTGGTCTTGCCCACACCTTGCAGGCCAGCCATCAAGATGACCGCCGGCGGTTGGGCCGACAAGTTCAGGTCGGCCACACCTTCGCCCATCGTGAGCGCGAGTTCGCGGTTGACGATGCCCACGAGCGCCTGGCCCGGTGTCAACGACCCCACGACATCGGCGCCGAGTGCGCGCTCCTTGACGCGCGCCGTGAATTCGCGCACGACCGGCAACGCCACGTCGGCCTCGAGCAATGCCACGCGCACGTCGCGCAGCATGTCCTGCACGTTGCTTTCGGTGATGCGCGCCTGACCTCTTACGGTCTTGACGAGTTGGCTGAGCCGTTCGGTCAGGGTGGAGGCCATTGGATGAGGCGCGCAGTGCGCCCACGGCGGGCGCGAAAGTACACTGTGCGAATGATTCTATCGTTCGGGTCCGGTCTCGCGACAACGAGCGCGACGGCCCTCGCGTTGTCCGTGTCCAGTGGGGTCGCGTTGCTCGGTTACGCGACCTGTGCCGCGTTGCGCCATGACCGTGCCGCCCAGGCGCAACGCGTGGCGATGCTGGTCGGGTGGCTCGCGCAAGGCGTGGCCATCGTCGTCGATTCGGCTGGGTTGTTCAGCCCGAGCAACGGTGCACGCTTCGGTTTCGCGGCCGCTCTTTCAGCCACCGTGTGGCTCGTCGTCGTGGTGTACGGCATCGAAAGCCGATTCGTGCCGATGCGAGGCGTGCGCAGAACGCTGGCGCTGCTGGGCATGGCCGTCGTTGCACTGGCCTGGGTGTTCCCCGCCGAGCTGCGGTCCACGCCGATGTCACCATGGGCGCCTTTGCATTGGGTGCTGGGCATTGCCTCTTACGGCCTGTTCGGCGCCGCCGTTCTGCACGCCGCGATGCTGAGCAACGCCGAGCGCCAGTTGCGCGGCAAGAGCGCTGGCGGGCCTGCTAGCGCAACCGGCGTTCCCTTGCTGAGCCTGGAGCGGCTCACTTTTCGTTTCGTCGCTGCCGGTTTTTGCGTCCTGTCGGCGGCCCTGGTGCTGGGCGCATGGTTCGCGAGCCCATGGCGCTGGGATCACAAGACGGTGTTCTCAATACTGGGATGGCTGGTCTTCGCGGCGCTGCTCGCCGGCCGCCGCATCTTCGGCTGGCGCGGGCCGCGCGCGACACGCTGGCTTTATGCCGGCGCCGGATTGCTGCTGCTGGCCTATGTGGGGTCGCGCTTCGTCCTCGAAGTACTCCTGCATCGCGCACCCGCCTCTTGAGGCACTGACCCATGAAGTTCGCACTCCTGATTCTTGCCATCGTCGCCCTTGCTTGGCTGCTGCGCGGAACGTTGCGCCGTCGGGTGCCACCCCCTGCACCCGGCTCAACCGGCAAACCCGCCGACGTGCAACCGATGGTCGCCTGCGCGCATTGCGGTGTTCTCATTCCAGGCAATGAGGCACTGCCCGGCCGTGGCGCTGTGTTTTGCAGCTCGGCCCATCGCGACGCGTTCGGGGATCCACCGCCAAGTCCATGAGACTGCATCGGCGCGAGAGGCAACAAGGGAGCGGCACCGTTGCTCAGCGCTCATGCGAGAGTACGCGGCCCGACGCCAGCCCATGAACAGCATTCCGCGCGATACCGAACGCCGTGTCAGCGAGCGCCGCAGGACGCGGCGCTCGCCGTCGGCTGACGAATCCTGGTTCGGCGCCTTTGAATCCGACGACGAGGCTGTGCCGTTCGAAGACTCTGCCACGGCCGATGATTCCGGGCTGGGCGTATCCCGGTTCGGTGAGGACGGCGACGCGCATGCCGACTCGCGCATGCTGGCGCGTCAGGCAGCGCGACATGACGCGTCGCGCCAATCGGGATTCACCCGCTTGCACCGGGCATTCATCGGCGCGCGCGCCGTGCTCGGTATCGCCTTGGTCGCAACGCTGGTTTTGGTCGGCCTGTTTGGCGCGCAGCCGAGCCTGCCACTCGCAGCGGTCAGCGTGGTTTATGCAAGCTTCTCGATCAGCATGTGGTTGATGCCCGGCATTTGGCCGGCGGCCAACCCACGGTCCATGGCGCGGCCCGCGAGCCCGCACTGGCTGCTGACCATCGGCGTCGACTTGGCTACCTTCACGGCACTGCACGTCCTGGCGCCGGGTTCGAGCCTGAACTATGTCGCGCTGCTGGTCATGCCGGTGCTGATGGCCGGCGTGCTGACACCGCGCACGATGGCACTGGCCACAGCCGCATCCGTCACCCTGATGCTTCTCACCACGGCCGTACTGTCAGCCCCATTGGGCGGGGACCCTTCCCTGGCGGTCACGCAAGCCGGTTTGGCAGGCAGTGGATTCTTCGTTCTTGCCGTCCTGTCCAGCGAGCTCGCGAGCCGGCTGGCGCGGGAAGAGCTCACTTCGCGCGGCAGTCTTGAGATGGCCCGGCAGCAGGCCCAACTGAACCGGCTAGTGATCGAAGAGATGCAGGACGGTGTGCTCGTCGTCGATCGCAGCGGCCGTGTCCGAGCCGCGAATCCTGCTGCACGTCGCTTGCTCGCCCCTTCGGGCATGGCGCGTGCCGCACCGTTTCAGATGCGCGGTGTTGCGCCTTGGCAGGGGCTGGTGACCACTGCGGAGCGGGCGTTTGCCGATGCAGTCTGGCCCGAATCCGGCCGCGACGTGACCCTCGAATTCGGGCCCGGCTCGACACGAACGCTGCGCGTGCGCGTTCGCTTCACACGCAAGTCGGAGCCACAGGTCGGGGAGGAATTCTGCGTGCTGTTTCTCGAAGATGTTCGCAACATGCAGGCCCGCAGCCGCCAGGAGAAACTTGCTGCGATGGGTCGCGTTTCGGCCGGAATCGCGCATGAGATTCGCAACCCGCTGGCCGCGATTGCGCAGGCGAATGCCCTGCTCGCGGAGGACGCCTCGGCCCCGCAGCAGCAACAGCTGACGAAAATGGTGAGTGATAACGTCGATCGCCTGAAGCGCATCATCGACGACGTCATGGCTGCGGCGCCGAGCCTTGTCGACGACGTGCCCGCGCTGGACGCGGTCGCGCAGGTCCGAGCCGCCTGCACGGAGTGGGCGGGTGCGACGAGCGTGAGCACCGCCGACGGCGGCATTCTGGCATTGAACCTGCCCGAGGAACCCCTGGGTGTCGTTTTCGATGCCGAGCACATGCGCAGAGTGCTCGTCAATCTGCTGGACAATGCGAAGCGACACGCCAGCGACGCGGTCGGAGCGATCGAGGTGCGCCTTGACTCGCGCGACGAGACCCGCGTGTTCCTCAGTGTTTCCAGCGATGGCCCGCGCATATCCCCTGATGTCGAGCGCTACCTGTTCGAACCTTTCTTCTCGACTCGCAGCCGCGGTACCGGCCTGGGTTTGTACATTTGCCGTGAATTGTGCGAGCGCTACGGCGCGAGCATTGACTACCGCTTGCGCCAGACCACTACGGGCGAGCGCAACGAATTCTTCGTCGCGATGCGCCGCTGCGCGCTGACGTCTCACGACGCTACCGCTGCGCTCCTGCCATGACCTCCGTGCCACCGCTGCGCCTGCTCGTCGTCGACGACGAGCCCGACCTGCGCACCCTGTATGAATTGACGCTGCTGCGTGAGGGTTACGACGTCGATTCGGCAGGCAGTGTGGAACAGGCGCTTGAGCATCTGAAGGACCGAACCTACAGCGCCGTGATCACCGACATGCGACTGCCCGACGGCACAGGCCTGGACCTGCTGCGCTGGCTGGTGCAGGGCAATCGCCCGGAGAAAGCGATCGTCATCACCGCATACGGCTCGGCGGAAAACGCGGTGGAGGCATTGCGCGCCGGTGCCTACGACTACCTCACGAAGCCGGTCGATCTGCGTCAATTTCGTGCCGTGATCGGCTCCGCGCTCGGACGTGGCGGCATGGCAATCGCGCCGATCAACCCTTCGAGCCTGCCCTCGGACCGCGGCAAACCCGTACCCGCTGAAGCTCCCCGCCCAGTGGTCACGCCCTTGGCGGCGCTCGCGCCACCGGGCCGCTGGCTGGCACGCATGGCGGGGCGTTCTGCGGCCATGGAACAGGTTCGAAACCTGATCGAGAAGGTTGCGCGCAGCATGGCGCCGGTGTTGATCAATGGCGAGTCGGGCACGGGCAAGGAACTCGTCGCGCGATCGATCCACGAGGTGAGCGTGCGCAGCTCGCAGCCCTTCATCGCGGTGAACTGCAGCGCGATTCCGGAACAGCTGCTTGAAGCCGAATTCTTCGGCTATCGCAAGGGAGCCTTCACTGGAGCCGCCGAGGATCGGGAAGGCTTTTTTCAAGCGGCCAGTGGCGGCACGCTCTTCCTTGACGAAATCGGCGATCTGCCACTTTCGATGCAATCGAAGCTGTTGCGGGCCATTCAGGAGCGCCTGGTGCGACCCGTGGGCGCGGTCATCGAGCTGCCCGTCAATGTTCGGTTGCTCAGCGCCACGCACAAGGATCTCGGCGCCGAAGTGCACCAAGGGCTGTTCCGGCAAGACCTGTACTACCGGCTCAACGTCATCCAGATTCGCGTGCCTCCTCTGCGGGAACGCGTCTCCGACTTGGCCGACATCGCCGCGCACGTGCTGGAGCGGATCGCACGCGATGCCGGCGTTGCCACGCTTCCGCGTCTGACGACCGAGGCGATCGACCACCTCGCCCGGTATGCGTTTCCTGGGAATGTGCGCGAGCTTGAGAATTTGTTGCACCGCGCCGTGGCGCTGTCTGCAAGCGATTGGATCGGCGTGGGCGATATCGGCTTGCCGACGATTGCATTCGCGAATCAGTTGCCCGCCGCGGACGTACCACAGCCCAGTGAATCTCGCGCGGCCAGCACGCCAGGCTCACCCAGCGGCACGGCAACGCTCGCCCATGCGGATATCGATGCGCCATTGCCCGCGAACCTTGCCGAACATCTGGACGCAGTGGAACGCGACATCCTTGAGCGGGCGCTGGAGCAGCACCGATTCAACCGAACCGCGGCGGGGGCGAGTCTGGGCCTGTCGCTGCGCCAGATGCGTTACCGCATGGCGCGTCTGGGCGTGACCGTCGACGCAGACCCGAACGGCGAGCGCGAGTGAGCGCTGCAACACCCTCGAAGGCGCCGCAGTCTTCAAACCGTTCGAGCCGCCGCGCGGCGTGGCAAGACGGATGGTGGAGTGCGGCGTCGATGCGCGAATCGCCGAATTTCGGGCCTCGCCCCGCGGGGGCCGAAGTGACGCTGGCAGTGATTCACTCGATCAGCCTGCCACCTGGTGTGTATGGCGGCGACGCGATCGAGCGGCTCTTCGCGAATCGCCTCGATTGGGAGGCGCATTCCTACTTCAAGACGATTCAAGGCATGGAAGTGTCAGCGCACTTCCTGATCCGCCGAGACGGTCAACTGTTGCAATTCGTTTCATGTGATTTTCGGGCGTGGCACGCGGGCAAATCGTCCTGGCAGGGCCGAGAAAACTGCAATGACTACTCGATCGGCATTGAACTCGAAGGCATCGAAGGCGAGCTGTTCGAGCCCGCCCAATACGCGTCGCTGGCGCGCCTGTTGAGGGCCTTGGCCAGGCGCTATTCACTGGGGGAAGTTGTAGGGCACGAGGACGTGGCGCTGGGTCGGAAAAGAGACCCCGGCGCAGGCTTCGAATGGCGCCGTCTGGCGCGCTCGCTGCGTTGGCCGCAGCGAATGTTTCCGCACATCAAGGACTCCGCCGTACGCTAGCGCTAGCGCTTGATACCGCTTCAGACCCCAGATATAGTGTGCGATCGTGATAGCCTTCAAACATTCGTCGAGTCGTACACCGCTCAAATCGGCGTGAGGCGCGCGGCCATCAGGAGATGCCCTTAGGTTTGCCAGCTTGGTTCGTCGCACCCGGATCCGGGCGTGTACGGACAGGCCCAGGCGCTTCCTCATGGAACCAGGATTGCGTCGTCGGCCCAGCGATGGCTGTCACGAAATTGCATCGGCGCAATCATTTCAGCACCAGTCAAATTCACGGACCATTCGGTCAGAACACAAAAAGGGGGATTCAATGCAAGCTGTCACGTCTCGAAACCCGAGCAAACTCTCCACGGCGCGAGCGCCTACCGCAGCCAGCCCGGATAGCGCTGAGTACGAGGGCTACCAGATCATTCGCCGCAACGGCTCGGTGGTGTCCTTCGAGCCGGTCAAGATCGCGGTGGCGCTGATGAAGGCGTTCCTCGCCGTTCATGGCACGCAGGGCGCGGCCTCGGCGAGCGTGCGCGAAACCGTGGATGGCCTGACGCAAAGTGTCGTGCGCGGATTGATGCGCTCGCGCCCAGGTGGCGGAACGTTCCACATCGAAGACGTGCAAGACCAAGTTGAACTGGGCTTGATGCGCGGCGGGCACCACGAAGTCGCGCGCGCCTATGTGTTGTATCGGGAGCGTCGCGCGCAGGAGCGCACTCGCAAGGACAAGCGCGCCCCTGCCTCGCAGCCGCTGCTCAGCGTGCTCGACAACGGGCAGCGCAGGCCGCTCGATCTGGCGCATCTGCAGGGTCTGTTCGAGTCGGCATGCGCCGGCTTGGGGCAAGACGTTTCTCCCGAGCCGATCATGGCGGAAACCAAGCGCAACCTGTACGACGGCGTGCCGATCGACGAAGTGCACAAGGCAGCGATCCTCGCGGCACGCACGCTGATTGAAAAGGACCCAGGCTACTCGCGCGCAACGGCGAGATTGCTGCTGCACACGATCCGGCGCGAAGTCCTCGGCGAAGAGGTTCTACCCGCGGACATGGCGACGCGCTACGCCACCTACTTCCCCTCCTTCATTCGCAAGGGCGTGAAAGCCGAGCGTCTGGATGAGGCGCTGCTCCAGTTCGATCTGGAGTGCCTGGGCGCGGCGCTGAAGGCGGATCGCGACCTTCAGTTCGACTACCTGGGACTGCAAACGCTGTACGACCGCTACTTCATCCACATCGATGAAGCGCGCATCGAGTTGCCGCAGGCCTTCTTCATGCGCGTTGCGATGGGCCTGGCCCTGGGCGAGATCGATCGCGAAACGCGCGCCATCGAGTTCTACGAAGTGCTGTCGAGCTTCGATTTCATGAGCAGCACACCGACGCTGTTCAATGCCGGCACGCGCCGCTCACAACTGTCGAGCTGCTATCTGACGACGGTGGCCGATGACCTGGACGGAATCTACGAAGCGCTGAAAGAGAACGCGCTTCTGTCCAAGTTCGCCGGCGGCCTGGGCAACGACTGGACCAACGTGCGCGCGCTGGGCAGCCACATCAAGGGCACCAACGGCAAGAGCCAGGGCGTCGTGCCCTTTCTCAAGGTCGTGAACGACACGGCCGTCGCCGTCAACCAGGGCGGCAAGCGCAAGGGCGCCGTGTGCGCCTATCTGGAAACCTGGCACCTCGACATCGAGGAGTTCCTGGAGTTGCGCAAGAACACCGGCGACGACAGGCGTCGCACGCACGACATGAACACGGCGAACTGGATTCCCGACCTGTTCATGAAGCGCGTCGCGCAAGGCGGCGACTGGACGCTGTTCTCGCCGAGCACTTGCCCGGACCTGCACGACAAGTTCGGCCGCAACTTTGAAGTTGCGTATGCCGCCTATGAAGCGAAGGCGGCGCGCGGCGAGATCAAGCTGTTCCGCACGATGCGCGCGAGCGACCTGTGGCGCAAGATGCTGACGATGCTGTTCGAGACGGGCCACCCTTGGATCACGTTCAAGGACGCCTGCAACGTGCGCTCACCGCAGCAGCATGTGGGCGTTGTGCACTCGAGCAATCTGTGTACCGAAATCACCTTGAACACGAACGAGTCCGAGATCGCGGTGTGCAATCTCGGTTCGGTGAACCTCGTTCACCATCTTCGCGACGGCAAGATCGACCATGTCAAGCTCAAGAAGACCGTCGCCACGGCGATGCGCATGCTCGACAACGTCATCGACATCAACTACTACGCCGTGAAGAAGGCGCGCGATTCCAATTTGCGGCACCGCCCGGTCGGCTTGGGAATCATGGGGTTCCAAGACGCGCTGTACGAGCTGGGCATTCCCTATGGCTCAGACGAGGCGGTGAACTTCGCTGACGAGTCGATGGAAGCGGTTTGTTATCAGGCTTACTGGGCCTCGACCGACATGGCAGCCGAGCGCGGCCGCTATTCGAGCTATCGCGGCTCGTTGTGGGATCGCGGCATCCTGCCGATCGACTCGCTCGACTTGCTCGCCGAGGAACGCGGCGGCCACGTGGAAGTCGATCGCTCGACACGTCTGGACTGGGATGCGCTGCGCAAGCGAATCGCGCTGCACGGCATGCGCAACTCCAACTGCGTGGCGATCGCGCCAACCGCGACCATTTCCAACATCATCGGCGTCAGTGCGTCGATCGAGCCTTCGTTCGGCAACCTGTCAGTGAAGTCGAACCTCTCCGGCGAGTTCACGGTCGTCAACGAATATCTGGTGCGCGACCTGAAGAAGATCGGCCTGTGGGACGACGTGATGGTCATGGACCTCAAGCACTTCGACGGCTCGCTGCGCCGCATCGATCGCGTCCCGGAAGCCTTGAAGGACCTCTATGCCACGGCTTTCGAGATCGAGCCGAGCTGGCTCGTCGAGGCGGCGGGCCGGCGCCAGAAGTGGATCGACCAGGCACAGTCGCTGAATATCTACATGGCCGGCGCGTCGGGCAAGAAACTCGACGAGACCTACAAGCTCGCCTGGCTGCGCGGATTGAAGACCACGTATTACTTGCGCACGGTGGGCGCGACGCACGCCGAGAAGTCAACGGTCAAGGCCGGGCACATGAATTCAGTGTCGAGCCTTGACGCCGGCTCGACGCACGCTGCTTCCGACGTCGCATCGACTTCGCAGGCGCAGGCCCTCGACACGGAAACCGAAGTGCGGTTCTGCGCCATCGACGATCCGACCTGCGAGGCTTGCCAATGAGGCATCGCTGTTCGAGCGCGATGCCTCGACGGATCGCGCCCAAGGATCAATGAGAAATCAGGCCGATGCAATCTGGCAACAGAACTGCGGCCGCAAAGTGAGCGATCGCTTGGCGAATTCGCCTATCGCTTTCATAATCCACTTCGACGGGACATCACCATGCTGGTTTGGGAAGACGACCTGAGACCTACGACACTTCAAGATGCGGCGCTTACGCTGGGCCAACTGTCGGCGGGCCGAGCGAAGAAGCTGTCTGCTTCGTCCGGATACAGCGCCACAGCGGCTGCCGTTGTTGCGCCCAAAGCTGCGGCAGCGGCTGTTGCCCGGCCTGCGGCAACCGTGGAATCGACAAAGCGCGTCAACGCCACCGACAAGCGCGTCATCAACGGCCAGACCGACGTGAACCAACTGGTTCCGTTCAAGTACAAGTGGGCCTGGGAAAAGTACCTCGCAAGCTGCGCGAATCACTGGATGCCGCAAGAGGTCAACATGTCGCGGGACATCGAGACCTGGAAGAACCCGAACGGGCTGACCGACGATGAGCGCCGCATCATCAAGCGCAACCTCGGATTCTTCGTGACCGCCGACTCACTGGCCGCGAACAACATCGTGCTGGGCAGTTACCGCCACATCACGGCGCCAGAATGCCGGCAGTTCATGCTGCGTCAGGCATTCGAAGAGGCGATCCACACCCACGCCTACCAGTACATCGTCGAGTCACTCGGCCTGGACCAGAGCGAAATTTTCAATGCCTATCACGAGATCGAGTCGATCCGCGACAAGGATGAATTCCTGCTGCCGTTCATCGACAAGATCATGGACCCGCACTTTTGCACCGGCACACCGGAAAACGACCGTGCCCTGTTGAAGTCGTTGATCGTGTTCGCCTGCCTGATGGAAGGTTTGTTCTTCTACGTCGGCTTCACGCAGATACTCGCGCTCGGTCGCCAGAACAAGATGACTGGCGCCGCCGAACAGTACCAATACATCTTGCGCGACGAGTCGATGCACTGCAATTTCGGCATCGATTTGATCAACCAGATCAAGCTCGAGAACCCGCATTTGTGGACTGCGGAGTTCAAGCAGGAGATCAAGAAACTGTTCGAGCGCGCCGTCGAGCTGGAGTATCGATACGCCGAAGACACTATGCCGCGTGGCGTATTGGGCATGAATGCATCCATGTTCAAGGGTTACCTGCGCTACATTGCGAACCGGCGTGCGACCCAGATTGGATTGGAAGAGTTGTTCCCGAATGAAGAGAACCCTTTTCCTTGGATGAGTGAAATGATCGACCTAAAAAAGGAGCGCAATTTCTTCGAGACGCGCGTCATCGAATACCAATCGGGTGGTGCACTGTCTTGGGATTGAACGGGAAATCTGGCGAAATGGCATCACGTTCCAAGCCACGCCGGACATTCCCGCGCTGCGCGGTCGCGCAGCAAACACCGCAAGGTGATGAAGATCAAGATTCGCTGAACCGCTACGCAGTGACGCAGAAGCACTGCAGCGGTTCGCTACCGGATTCATCGTACTGGGCCGCCCCTCCTGGGCAGGCCTCGGGCGGTGAATAGCCACAGGGCACCGATGTACTCGTCGATGCCCGGTGGTTCTTTTTCAACTTGATCAAGGAGAAACGTAATGGCAACTGCAAAGAAGGCTACGGCTAAGAAAGCGGCAAAGAAGCCGGCGGCGAAGAAATCCGCAGCGAAGAAGGCTCCCGCGAAGAAGTCGGCGGCGAAGAAGTCGGCGGCGAAGAAAGCCCCGGCGAAGAAGGCTGCGAAGAAGAAGGCCCCTGCGAAGAAGAAGGCCCCTGCGAAAAAGGCTGCGGCCAAGAAAGCGGCGAAAAAGTCCCCTGCGAAGAAGGCTGCGGCCAAGAAAGCGGCGAAAAAGCCTGCCGCGAAGAAAGCAGCGAAAAAGCCGGCTGCGAAGAAGGCAGCCACGGCTCCTGCCCCGGCTTCTGCATCCGTGCCAACAAAGACGTCCCTCAGCCCACAAGCTGCATGGCCGTTCCCGACAGGCACCAAGCCCTGATCGGATCACGATCTGTCAAGTCTGCAAACCCGGCTTCGGCCGGGTTTTTTGTTTCCCACAGTACCGATGTCGTGGGCGCTCGTGGGTCATGGCCAGCGCCTTGGAACCCGAGAGCGTCCCTACAATCAATGCGGCTCGCGCCAGTTGCTTGAAGCTCCATCCTGCTCAGACCCTTGACATGGCACCGCCTCGGACACTTTTTGAAAGTCAGTTGACGTCGCTGCCCCTGGTCGCGCGCGGCAAGGTACGCGACATCTATGCCGTCGGCGCTGATCGCCTCTTGCTGGTGGCCAGCGATCGCTTGAGTGCCTTTGACGTCGTCATGGCCGAGCCGATTC
>JANNKM010000354.1:0-12728 GCA_031396305.1 Rhizobacter sp. | reverse complement strand
GCCACCGTTTCCAGCACGATCGCCCGGTGGCCGTAGCGCTTGGCAAAGATGGTGTCGGCAAAGTAGCGCAGCAGCTTGGTCGCGGCGAGCGCGAAGTGGTCTGAAAACCCCTTCGGGTCGTGATGGACGGGCGGCCCATCGCCGCCAGGGGCAAACCCCTCGAGCCGCAACTGGGGTCCGTCGGAGAGGCGGGTCGTCATCGCAGGCAGCGGCCCTCGACGCACGCCGGGTGTTTCATGACGGGCCTCCTTCGCGTGGATTCGAACCGTGGCCTGCAGCCCTCCCTGGCCGCAAGTCGTCCTCCGAGCCGGCGCCGCGGCGGGGCGCACTGGGATCCTGCCCAGCGTAAGCCCGGGCGCGCATGTGTTCAGTGCGTTGGCGCACATGGCGGCGAGCGGTGTCGAGGTCAACGGCTGTAGGACAGGGCTGCCGACACGTCGCGGCGGCCTCCGACACCCAGCGCGGCCACCGCGGCAGACACTCGTGTCGTACTGCCACCTGGAGGCCGGTCGTGACGAAAATCCGCAAGGGGCAGGCCCCGGCGCCGCTGACGCGCGCCGAGTTTCACGAGCGCTTCAACGTGCGCTACTACGACCCGGCGTACGCCGTTGAAAGCGAGGCCATCGCGCGCCTGGAGGAAATTGCATGGGCGGCGCATCAAGAGGGGCGCAAGGCGCCGCTGACGCGCCCCGCCGGGCGCGGTTTCGCCGACCCGAGCTACCAGGTCTCGGTGCAATGGCTGGACACGCGCAAGCGCCTGCGTCTGGCGCAAAAACGCTGGAGCGACAGCAGCACGCCGTCGCGCATCCTCATCATCTGCGGCAGCGCCCGCAACGACGGAACCTGCCCCGGTGAGATCTCCAAGACCTGGCGCTTCACCGAGATTGCGCAGCATGTCGTGCGCGGCCTCGGCGTCGAAGCCGACGTGCTCGACCTGAGCCTTGTGACCTCGGAGTATGGCCGCACGATCCACCCGTGCAAGGGCTGCGTCTCGAGCGCGATGCCGCTGTGCCACTGGCCGTGCAGTTGCTACCCGAACCATGCGCTGGACCAGGCCGACGACTGGATGGCCGAGATCTACGAACGCTGGGTCGCCGCGCACGGCGTGATCATCGTCGCGCCCACCTACTGGTACCAGTCGCCGAGCCCGCTGAAGCTGATGATCGACCGACTTGTGTGCGCCGACGGCGGCAACCCCGATCCGACGACGACACACGGCAAGAATGTCGCGCGAGCGAAGCGCCTCGAACAGAAAGGCTGGGACTACCCCAAGCACGTGGCCGGGCGCGCTTACGGCGTGGTGGTGCACGGTGATGTCGCGGGCGTCGAGGTGCACCGGCGCAACCTGACCGACTGGCTCGAGTGGATGGGGTTGATCGACGCCGGCGCCGCAGCGAAGCTCGATCGCTACATCGGCTTTTACGAGCCGTACTACAACAGCCACGACGCGCTGGACAAGGACAAGGCGATGCTCGAAGAGGTGCGCAACGTCGCGCGCTCGGTGGTGAGCGCGGTGGAGGAATTGCGCGCCGGAAAGTTGAGCCAGCCCGACAAGCAAATCAAATGGCCGCGGCCGAAGTGACACGCGCCGCAGCTTGCAGCGACGCGTCAGGAAGCCGATCTCGCCGAGACTGCTGACCGTGGCCTGCGCGAAGTCGAAACCCGGGAATGGCTACGGCGCCGCCACGTTCACGATGATGTGGTTGCGGGCGATGATCTGCGACCCGTCGAGCGCCTGAAGAATGATGTCGAACTGCGCCGGCCCGGCAAAGGCGTTCCCGGTTCCATAGGCACTGGTCAGGAAACTCTGAAAGAAACCGAATGCGTAGTTCTCGGAGTTCTGCGTGACGTTCGCATTGCCCTCGTCGTCTGCAATGAAGACAAGGCCGGTTCCCTGATCCCTCCACTGGAAACCGGACTGCCCGGCAGCCTGCGCAGTGCTTTCCGCTTCAAGGGTCAACGTGCGGTAGCTCGTGCCAGGCCCCGGGTCGACGTCGTACAGAAGCTGGAACGTGTGGCTGGTCAGATCAGTCGTGAGCGCATTCAGGCCGGTCGCGACCGAGAAGACGAAGTTCCATGCCGCCCGATTCACGTTGTTGCTGTCTGATCCGTTGGCCGTGGATTGCGGCCCGGAATTGACCGTGAAGTTCAGGACGCCGTCGTCATAGTTGTCGCTCGACGCGACCGTCGGACCCTGCCGATAGAGAACCATCAGCCCGAGTTCGATGCCCGCGGCTTCGTTTCGTGCAGTGCCGAAGTTTATGGCGGGTATCCCGCTGCCAGCGAACAGGTTTCCCGGACTCGCCGGATCGATCGCCGTACTGTCCGGAGCGACATTGACGCGATAGTCCCAGGTCACAGGGCGGCATTGGCTGTCGAAAACGTAGCCCGGGCTGCCCGGCACCTGTCCATTGGGCTGTTGAACGTCACCATGGGCCAGATGCGCATTCAATGCGTTCGCGCTCACGGTGACGGGATGAAAGCCGCCGTTGCCGGTCTTGTGGCACAGCTCGACTTTCGGGTTGTTCGAGGCGGGAAAGGCGGGTTGCATTGCCCCAATACCCAGGGCGGCGAACATGACACCGAGGCTTGCCGAGACGAGTCTTCGTGCGTGGCGCATACGATCCTCCGATTCAAGTGAATGATGGGGAACATCCGCAGAGTGTGTTTTCTGCACTCTGGGGCCTTTGGATTCTTGACCTCCCACGGTGCCGAGTCAATGCCGGTGACGCGTACCGTTCCTGAGCGCTTGCAATCGCGCCGAGTCGTCCCCAGATGCCGACCATGAACAATTCACCCTCCACCGTCGCGCGTGCGCATCTCACCGTCGCGTACCTGCTCGCCCAATTGCTCGAGCGGCTGGAGCGCAGCGCCGTTCCGGTGGGTGCCGCGCAGTACCGCTCGGTCGTGTTGCACCTCGTCGATGAATTCAACGACGCGCAGCCCGGTGACGAGCTGAACCGTCTGCTCGACGCGCACCCGGCCGCGGCCGAGGTGTATGAAAACCTGCGCTACCAGCACGCAGGCCTGTGCCGTTCACCGCTCGATCTGTCGCTGGCCGCCGAGCTTCGCGCCCGTGAAGTGATCGAACGGGTGAAACACCGCGACATCGACCCGACGCATGGACAAGCCTGAACCCAAGACGACAGTGCTGGCCGACGGCCTGCGCTACAAGAACAAGGTGGGCGGTTCGCCGTTCAAGGTCGGGCCCACGTTCGCCGGCGCCACGATGTCGTGCTTCCTGTGCGGCAAGCACCACCCGCGCTCCCTCATGATGACGCGCAAGCTGCTCGGCCGCGCTCAGGTGGTGTGTTCGCCGTCTTGCCGGGCGATGGACGCGGCGACCAGCTGAGTGATCGGCTTGACTCCCTTGTATGTCATCCCGGCGAACGCCGGGATCCACCCTTTGCCGATCTCCACCTGTCCTGGATCCCGGCCCCGTATCGAGTACGGGGTGACACTTTCGCCGGGATGACAGTTGCTCTCCCTCTGGGAGAGGGAGAGGGTGGAGGTGAGGGCTCGCTCAGACGAGGATGTTGTCAGCGAAGGCGGACACGGCGGCCGCTTCGGTGGAAAAGCCGACGCCCACCATCGTCACGAGCACGCCGATCGAGCCGCCGGAAGCGCTGCCGTTGCTGTCGAAGCTGAGCACCGTGCCGCCGCCGCCGGCGCTGAAGTCGAGGTGGCCGCTGGCGACGAGCCGCGCCAGGCTGGCGTTGTCGCGCACGCCACTGAAGTCGTCGATCAGACCGCGCAGGTCGAGCCTGTCGCCTTCGCCCGTGGACCCGGGATTGGAAGTGCTGAAATCCGCGATCGTGTCGGCGCCGAGTCGGGCGTTGCCCAGCGAGCCGTACTGGAACGTGTCGTGGCCACCGCCGCCGGTCAGCGAGTCGGTGCCGCCGCCGGATCGGATCATGTCATTGCCGGTGCCCGCATTGACGGTGTCGTTGCCGCCACCGGCGCTGATGATGTCATTGCCGGCGCCGGTGCGGATGATGTCGGCGCCGCTGCCCGAGGAGATGTTGTCCGCGCCGGAACCAGTGGTGATGGTGTCGTTGCCGCTGCCGCTCGTGACGCTGTTCGTGCCGTCGCCGCCGGTCACCGTGTTGTTGCCGTTGCCGGCGACGATCGTGTCGTTGCCGCTGCCGGTCGTGATCGTGTCGTTGCCGCTGCCGCTCGTCACCGAGTTCGTGCCGTTGCCCGCGTTCACGGTGTTGTTGCCGTTGCCGGCGCTGACCCGGTCGTTGCCGCTGCCAGTGGTGACGGTGTCGTTGCCGCCACCGCTGGAGACGACATCGTTGCCGCCGTTGCCATTGATCGTGAAATCACGCAAGACGTTGGCGGTGATCACGTCACTCGTGCCAGCGACCGGCACGGTGAAGGTGGTGGTGGTGAACGGCGGAGTGCCGAAGGTGTAGTTGGCCATGGTATTCCTTGAAAACACTGACTGAGAGGTACCTGAAGACGACTGCTTGCTGAGGGGAGGCACTGACCCGACTCTCGAACTTACTCCTTGTTACCTGCCCGGTCTGTGCGATTGGATGCTTAGCGGTGAATGTTCATCAGGCGCTGGATCGCCTGCGCCGCAGGCTCGTCCGCCCGGGCTGGGCCTTGGCGTCGCCCGACCACCGTCGCCGCATCACATCTGCCGTCCCGCGCGGCGGACGGCCGAGGTGATGGACGCGGTGACGTATTGCAGCGGTGTCTGGGTGGAACCGTCGATGAACACCTCGGCGGGCATGCCCGCCTGCAACTGCAGGTCGTTGCCAGCGGCCTTGATCGACTCCGGATCGGCCAGGATCATCACGCTGTAGTAAGGCGCGTTGCTCGTCTTGTCGATCAGACGATCCGCGGAGATGTAGGTGACCTTGCCGGTCACGACGCTGGCGTTGCGGAACTTGAACGCGGTAAACCGGATACGCGCGGTCTGATCGCGCTGCACGTTGTTGATTTCTTCGGGTCGAACCTGCGCCTCGATCATCAACCGCGCATCGCTCGGCACGATTTCGGCGATCGCCTCGCCCGGGCGCACCACCGCGCCGGGTGAAGTGAACTTGAGATCGATCACGGTTCCGGCAGCCGGCGCGCGCACGATCTGACGCAGCGACGCGTCATCCGATTTGCGCCGCTCCTGCTCGATCTCCGTCAAGCGCGCTGCCGTCACCTTGATCTGGTCGCTCGCCGTTCTGGCGTAGGTATTGGTGAGCGCCTTGATCTTCAGGTCGTTGTCGAGCCGGCGCTGCTGCGCTCTTGCAAGTTCGGAACGGCGCTCTTCCATCTTGAGCGAGTAGTCTGATTGAGCCGCCTCGAGCTGGACCAGTTTCGTCGGCGAGATGAAACCTTCATTGCGCAGGCGCCGGTGCGCTTCGAGTTCCTGCGCGTGCGATGCGGTGGACGTCTGCGCATGGCCGATCTGCGCGACGAGCGCGACGATCTCCTGATCGACGCGCTCGCCCTGCGCGCGCATCAGCGCCACCTCACTGGACAAGGAGTCGCGCCGTGCGTTGAACAGGCTGGTCTCCTTGGCCAGCGCCTCCTGGATGCGTTCGTCCTTCCGGGCGGCGCCCAGCAACGCGGCGGGAAAGACGAGCGTGCCGCGCAGGCTCTCTTCCGCCTCCAGCCGGGCGATGGCGGCGCGTTCAGTGCTGACGCGATAGGCGATTCGATTCCGGTCGGCTTCGACGCCCACGTCGCCCAGCATCAGGATCGGGTCTCCCGCCTTCACCGTCTGGCCGTCGCGCACCAGCACCGAATGGACGATGCCTCCTTCGAGGTGCTGCACCGGGCGCCGGTTCAGGTCGACCTTGACGAATGCCTGTGCCACCACGGCCATCGACAGCGCAGCGAATGTGAGCCACAGCCCGATCGGCACGACAGCGCCGAAAATCACCCACCAACCCGCGCGCGCGAAGCGCGCGGCGTGCTCCTGGCTGGAGCGTGGCGTCGCGTGGCCGGGGGTCAGCGCGGCGCTTGAAGCGGTGTGGAGTTGCACGGCAGTCATGGCCATCCCTGGTGGTTCGCTTCAGGCGGCCTGCGCCTGCAGCGAGGCTTGAGCGAGTCGTTGCATCGACTTCATCACGTCGGCTGCGCTGCCGAATTGTTTGACCCGACCCGCTTCGAGGATGAGGATCTTGTCGACGTGCGCGATCAGGCTGGGACGGTGCGTGACGACGACGGAGGTCACGCCCTGCGCGCGAATCTCGCTCAGGGCACGCGCCAGCGCCATCTCGCCGTCCGAGTCCAGGCTGGAGTTGGGCTCGTCGAGTATCAGCAGCCGGATGTCGCCGTACATCGCGCGCGCCAGCGCAATGCGTTGGCGTTGGCCCGGCGACAGGCGCAACCCCTGATCGCCGACGGGCGTGTCGTAGCCCTGCGGCAGTTGCACGATCAATTCATGCGCGTTGGCACGCTTCGCCGCCTTGATCACTGCGTCGGAGTCGAGTTCATTCAGGCGGCCGATGTTCTCTGCCACCGTGCCGTCAAACAGTTCAACGTCCTGCGGCACATAGCCGATCCACGGCCCGAGCTCGGCGCGCGGCCAGTCGGACACATCCACGCCGTCCAGGCGCACCTTGCCTGCGCTGGGCAGCCAGATCCCGGTGAGCAAGCGCGCCAGGGTGGACTTGCCGGCGGCACTGGGCCCGATGATGGCCAGCGCTTCGCCTGGTTCCAGGTCCAGCGAAACCCCCGCGAGCAGCATCCTGTCGGAGTGCGGCGGGCGAAACGAAACACCGTCAACGCTGACCCGGCCTTCGGGGCGCGGCAAGCAGACGCGCGGCTGGCCGGAGTCGAAGTACTTCGAGATCTCCAGCAAGCGGCGGTACGCCGCACGCGCATCACTCAGCAGGCGCCAACTGCCCACCAGTTGCTCCACCGGCTGCACTGCGCGGCCCAGCAGAATCGTGGTGGCGATCATCACGCCGGCCGACGCCTGTTGCGTCAGCACCAGGTAAGCCCCGAGCGACAGCATCACCACCTGAATCGCCTGGCGCACGAACTTCGTGATCGCGATGAACGCGACGCTTGCACGCGTCGCACGCGTCTGCATGCCGAGGACCTGATCCTGCTGCGTCCGCCAGCGGCCGAGCAGCCGTTCCGTCATGCCCATCGCCTGCAGAACCTCGGCGTTGCGCAGCGACCCTTCGACATAGCGCGAGACGCGTTGGCCTTCAGTTTGCAGCGTGTCGAGCGCGCCGCGCGTGAATCTGTCGTTCAGCCACGCGAGCAGCAACATGAGTGCGGCACACGCGGCAGCGCCGATGCCCAACATCGGGTGAAACAGCCAGATGACGCCGACGTACACCACGACCCATGGCGCATCGAACAAGGCGGTGACGCCATTCGCGGAGAACAGGTTGCGCAGCAAACCGACATCGCGAATCGCGTCGGAGCGCACCGTGTGCGGCGCCAGCGCCGTGGCTTTGACGATCGTATGCATCACGGGTGGCGAGAGCCGCTCATCGATGATGTTGCCCGTCACGTGCTGCAGGCGCAGACGCGCGTAGTCGAGGATGAGCAGGAGCCCGAGCGCGATGCCCACGCCGGCCAGCAGCACCGCGAGCGTCTCGCCGCTGTTGCTGGGGATGACCCGGTCGAACACTTGCAAGGTGAAGATCGCCGGCACCAGAAACAGCAGGTTGATGACGAACGAAAACGCCGCCAGGTGGACCAGCAGCGGTTTCAGTTCGGCCAGCAGCGATTTCATTGCCACCCTATAAGAGCCCCAGAGTCGCCGCCGTGCGGCCAGGCCGACGACATACGCCGTCCGCCCCCAAGGGCCACGAAGGGCCCCTGCGTGGCCCTTGGGGATGAGCAAAGTGGCAGAGCCGCATTTGCTCATGAGCTGAAGGGCGGTACTGACCCGACACCGCAAACTCTATGCCTCGCGGCGCATCCGCTCTGTGCGTTGGCGCGCAGAGCAGTGGATCTTTGTGTGCGCGCCCGTCGTGCAAGGCGCTGCACGCCGTCAGCAGCCACGTCAAAGCTGCGAGTCCACGATCGCGGCAAGCCGTTCGCCGACTCTTTCGCGCAAGGGGCGCGCGCGCCACTGCGCGTGGCTCACGGGTCGCGAGAGCTTCAGATCGTCTTCGAAAATCACCGTCTGCGCCTTGGCGAAGCCGGCGTCGATGATGTTCAGCGTCGCCTCGTCGTTCAAGCGAAACGATCGGTTGTCGAAGTTGGTCGATCCGACCGAGACGAGCAACTGATCCACGATCAGCACCTTGCAGTGATACATCGTCGGTTCGTATTCGGCGATCACGGCGCCGGCCTGCAGCAGCGGCCCCCAGGTCGCGCGCGACGCACTGCGCACGGTGTCGCTGTCGATGTGCTTGCCCGGCACCACGATGCGCAGCCTGACGCCGCGCGCCATGGCTTCGACCAGGGCGCGCACGGTCAGCGCGTCGGGCACGAAATACGCCGCCGACAGATCGATGGAGCGCGACGCCGCGGTGATCGCGAGCAAATACATCAACTGCATGTTCTCGGCCCCGCCGCTCGGTGAACTGCTGAAGATCTGCGCAGCACTCTTGCCGACCCGCTGGAGCTCGGGAAAGTAGCCCGGGCCTTGCAGCACCTCGCCGGTGACCTTGATCCAGTTGTCGAGAAACACCGCCTGCATCTGCGCGACGACCGGGCCCTCGACCCGAAAGTGCGTGTCTCGCCAGTGCTCCGGGTCCTGGGCCCGCCCGGTCCATTGCGGCGCCACGCCGACGCCACCGGTAAACGCGATGCGGCCATCGACGACGAGCAACTTGCGATGCGTGCGGTTGTTGAAGCGGCCGAGATGCGACCAGTGCGGCGGATGAAACTTGTGCACCTGCACGCCGGCCGTGCGCATCTCGGCGATCAGGTGTTCCTGCATCTTCGCGCTGCCGAGCCAATCGAGCAGCACATGCACTTTCACGCCGCGGCGTGCGCGCTCGGCCAGGGCCTGCACAAATTCCGCGCCGATGGCTCCCGACCAGTAGATGTAGGTTTCGAACGTGATCGTCGTCGTCGCGGCGCGGATCGCGGCGAGCATGGCGGGAAAGATTTCATCGCCGTTGCGCAGCACCTGGGGGCGATTGCCCTCGAGGAACGGCGGGCCGAGCAATACGCCGAGTTCGTGCATGAAGCGCGGATCGTCCAGCGCGTACAGCCGGTTCAGGCGGCGCTCGATCTTCTTCTCGCCGCCGATGAAGTTGGCAGCGAGCACACCGCCCGCCAGGCCGAGCAGCAGCCCTGCCGTGACGAGCAAGGTGGCGCGATGTGCCTTGGCGAAGCGGAGCATGTCGAATTGTGGTGCCGAGTGCGCGCACCCCGAAGCGGAGCGCGCGCCATACGACTGTCGGAAAACGCTGACACGCACACGGCAGCGCGTGATGCGCGCGTGATGTGGGCAAACGCACGGACACCGGCTGCCCCCGAACCTAGCCTGTGCCTCTGCATTGCTGGACACCACGATGCAGTCGGTGTCGGCAACGACTTCAACAACTTGTTCTTCCAGGAGCGAACACACCATGAACTTCATCATTTGGCTCGTCGTCGGCGGAATCATCGGCTGGCTCGCCAGCATGCTCATGAAAACCAACGGCCAGCAAGGCATGGTGCTGAACGTCGTCGTCGGCATCGTCGGCGCGATGCTCGGCGGCTGGTTCATCTCGCCACTCGTCGGCGTGGGAACGATCAACCAGAACGACTTCAGCCTGGCGTCGATGCTCGTCTCATTCATCGGCGCGGCGATCCTGCTCGCCATCGTCAACCTGTTTCGCCGCGGCAGCGTGCGCTGAGGCCACCACCATTTTTCAACCCACTGAGGACCTGCACATGAACGCCGACCCATTCACCCACCAAAGGAACCACCCATCACGAACAAAGCGACACCGAAGAAAACCGCCGTCCCGGCTGCGGCGAACGATGCCATCAAGCTGCTGACGGACGACCACAAGGAAGTGCACGCGCTGTTTCTGAAATACAAGAAGCTGCTCGGGAAAGACCAGGGCGGCACCGAGCGCCAGCCGCTTGCCGAGCAGATCTGCGTGCTGCTGACGGTGCACGCGGCGATCGAAGAGGAGATCTTCTATCCGGCGGCGCGAAAGGCCGAGGTCGACGCTGCGTTGCTCGACGAGGCCGAGGTCGAGCACGCGTCGTGCAAGGATCTCATCGCGCAGATACGCGACATGGGCCCTGACGAGGAGTGCTACGACGCGAAGGTCACCGTGCTGGGCGAGTACATCGACCACCACGTCAAGGAGGAGCAGGACGAGCTGTTCCCGAAGTGCCGAAAGTCGACGATGGACTTGCCGGCGGTCGGCGAACGCCTGGCGGCGCGCAAGGAAGTGCTGATGGCCGAAATGGCTGAGGGCCTCGAGGCTGTGGACTGATCAGCGCGTCGTCATCCCGACGAACCTCGGGATCCACCCTTGGCAGTGCGCTCTGGATCCCGGTGTTCGCCGGGATGACAGCCGTGATCGTCATCCCGACGAACGTCGGGATCCACCCTTGGCAGTGCCCCCACTCGGGTGGTCACGAATGACGAGCGCGGAACTGCTTGGCGACGAACGCCCACACCATGCGCGAAGCGTCGGGCCCCTGCACATCGCAGAACGCGTGCCTCGCCGCGCCGCCGCTCCACGCGTGGCCCAATTGCGCCACCTCGACGAGTGTGGCCACCGTCTCGCTGCGCCATTTGAAATCGGTCACCTGCATCGGATAGCGCTTGCCGCGCTGCACGCTGCGCGGCGCGTCGGCCTGTGCGCCGGCGGCGTTCGCCCAGAGTTGCGCCGCGGCCTGGCCGTTGCGCGCCGCCACGACGCGGTCGGCGCCGCCGTGGATCACGAGCAACGGTGGCCATGGCGGGTCCAGCGTCGCCGCGGCGTGCTTCGTCGTGCGCCGGCCGCGCATGGCACCCAGCGCAGACAGCGTCGAATGCGCGGTTCCGGGTGGTATCCCCGAATGCATGACGACGGCATTGAAGCGCTCGGGGTGCCGCGTGACGAGCAGTGCCGCCATGCTGGCGCCGGCCGACAGCCCGGCCACGGCAATCCTCGAGCCGTCCACGGCGTACAACAGGCACGCCTGGTCGATCGCGTTCATGATCAGCGTCGCCTCGCCATGCGCGTGGCCGCGTTGGGTATCGAACCAGTTCCAGCAGCCTTGCAGATTCGCCAGCCTGTCCTGCTCGGGATAGAGCACGAAAAAGCGTTCGCGTGCGGCGATGCTGTTCATGCGCGTGCTCAGCGCGAAACTCTTCGCGTCCTGCCCGCACCCGTGCAGCATCACCAGCAGCGGCAGGCGCTCGCCGAGCGCGATACCGGGCGGACGGTACAGGTGGAACCGGCGCGCACCGGCCACGCCGAGGGCCAGCCCGGGAAGCCAGTCGCCTGCGCCGCGCGGCGCTTTGCGCACGTCGACGCGCGGGTTGGCGCGCAGCGCGGCACGGCTTGCGAGTTTCAGGTTGCTGCGGGTCAGCGCCGCGACACTGCGTGTGAATCCTCTGGCCCACCTCAGGCCCGGCATGCGTTTTGTCATCCGGCCCATTGTGCGTTCGGTGTGCGCCGCCCTCTGGTTTGCAGGGCCTTGTCTCGCGCTGCGCAAGCGCGGCACGATCGGCGCCGGCCGGCAAACCGCAAGCCCGATCGGCCATCCGAACGGCAATCGCCACGCGTGCGGGTTAAGCTGCGCCCATGCACATCGTCGGCGAACAGGCAGCCCTGGTTCTGAAGGACCCGTGGGGCTTCAGCGCGCGCACTTTGCGCGCGTTTCGCGCCAACCAGGGCCTGCTGCTGGCCGGGGCGGTGGCGTACTACGCACTGCTGTCGATCGTGCCGCTGCTGATCCTCACCGTGATCGCGCTGTCGCATGTCGTCGAGCAGGCCGAGCTGCTGCAAACCGTGGGGCGCTATCTCGAATGGCTGGTGCCGGGCCAATCGCGCGCGATCGTCACCGAACTGGGAAACTTCCTCGTGCACCGCGAAGTCATCGGCTGGGTGCTGCTGGTGACGATGCTGTTCTTCAGCTCGCTCGCGTTCACGGTTCTGGAAAATGCGATGTCGGTGATCTTCCACCACCGGGTGGCGATCCGGCGCCGCCACTTCCTGGTGTCGGCACTGATTCCGTATGCCTACATCCTGAGCCTGGGCTTCGGGCTGTTGCTCGTGACGCTCGTCGCGGGCAGCCTGCAGACGATCGGCCAGGAGCGGCTCGAATTCCTCGGGCGCAGCTGGTCGCTCGTCGGCGTCTCCGGCGCGCTGCTCTATCTGCTCGGTTTCGTCGGCGAAGTCTGCGCGCTCGCGTCGGTGTACCTGGTGATGCCGGTGGGGCGCCTGTCGCTGCACCACGCGCTGGTCGGCGCGGTCGTCGCGGCGTTGCTCTGGGAGCTGTCGCGGCACCTGCTGGTGTGGTACTTCGCGACGCTGTCGCAGATCGGCAGCGTCTATGGCTCGTTGACGACGGCGATCGTCGTCCTGCTGAGCCTGGAGGTCGCGGCGACGCTGGTGCTGCTCGGCGCGCAGGTGATCTCCGAATACGAGCGCGTCGGGAGAAGTAACCCCGCAGCTCAACCGCGGCCGTTCAGGACCGACGCTGCCTGATCGGCGCCGCGCCGGGCACGCGAGCGGCGCGCGCGTCGGTGCCTCCTGTCAAGCCTCTTGTATGTCATCCCGGTGCATGCCGGGATCCACCCTCGACTCACTATCCTGGATCCCGGCGTGAGCCGGGCTGACAGTTGTTTGTATGTCAAACCGGCG
>JANNKM010000327.1:0-8608 GCA_031396305.1 Rhizobacter sp. | reverse complement strand
ATGGACGTTGATCGTGATCCCGGAACTTGAACCTTGTCAACCCCGCGATTAAGGGGTTTCCTCGAAGGACAGGTGCGCCGCCGCGAGGCGGGGTGCGGAGGAAGTCCAAGACGAAGTCGCGGGGCGATGAACAAAAACCGGATATGAGGCGTGTGCATCTGGGGCCAGTGGGTACGTGACCACCAAGCCCTCCATCTGCAAACCCGGGCGCAATGCCGGGATGGGTGCATTTTGTGAATCCGGCGCCTATGCGAGGAAGGATTCGTGTCTTACCACGGGAGATCTGGCCCATCGGCCAGCGCAATGTCGATGCTCTCCTTGTGAAAATCCAAACCAACGTACAGAGTGCTAAATTCCTGCCCTTGGAGGTCACAGAAATCGTGGTCAACTGTCCGGTCACCCGAGCCCATGGCGGGCTGGCTCTGCGGGGCGTGCGCTGACGCCTAGCCTCCGCGCGCACCTGAACTCATAGCCGCAAGACACCATGGAGCTTCACCGCGCCGATCCGACTCGTCGAAGGCAAGCGATTGCGGTTGTCCTTCTGACACTGCTCTTCGGGTCGGTCGCCATGTCTGCGTTGCACCGCTGGTTTCGAGAGATCCAGTTGCTGTATGGCCACGACACTCAAAGTCTCAAAGAGCTTCTCGCATTCGCATTCATTTCAAGCGTGAGCGTGAGTGCCTTGCTCGTTCTTCTGTTCAGCGTGTACGTTTGGCGGCTTGGGCGTGTTCTTGCCGAACTCACACGTTGGGCGTCAGTACACTGAACAGATGCTTTTTTTGGAGGTGCCCGATCATGCAGACGGTAATTTCTGAGGTGACCACGGATGTACTGCAGGCCTTCGCCGACGCGTGGAATCGGCATGATGTCGATGCTCTCATGTCGTTCATGACAGAAGACTGTGTCTTCGAGTCCGCTGCCGGCGCTGAGGTCTGTGGAACCCGGTACGCAGGTAGAGAGGCCGTGCGAGCTGGCTTTGCGGAGGTCTGGGCAATCTTTCCCGATGCCCATTGGGGGAACGCGCGCCATTTTGTCCATGGAGACCGGGGAGTATCGGAGTGGACGTTCACCGGAACACGGGCCGACCGAACTCGCGTCGAAGTTCATGGTTGCGATCTGTTCACGCTTCGCGACGGCAAGATTTTCCTGAAGAACTCCTACCGCAAGAACCGTCCACCCATTGCGAAGTGAACGCGATGACGCCCAACCAGACCACGGGCGCGTCGGCAGAGATTCTCAATGCATTGCTGTCGTGCAGCGAATGCGCTGCATTCAGTCGGCGCTGGCGAACGCTGCATCCATCATCAACTGCGTGCCACGCGAGAACTCCAGAGGGCAGGGATAGATCCCGCCCTCGCGCACCGTGCGATTGAAGGCAGCGACCTGTAGTTCGTAGTGGTTCACGGCGGGCCAACGTTCGGTGACGGTCTCCATGCCGCGATGCAGTTCCAGCCGCGCTTCACCGAAAACCCGCGGGTTGAACGGCACCGGCAAGCGCAAGATTCCCTGGTCGCCGTGGAAGGTCATCTCCTGGCGCAGATGCATGCTGATCGACGTGAAGTTGACGTAATCCGCATCGCCAAACTTTGCGGTGATCGCAGCGTAGACATCGACGCCGTTCTCCCACTGGATTCGAGCCTGCACGTCGGTCGCCTCGAGGCCGGTGGCAAAGCGGGTGCTGCCCATGACATAGACGCCGATGTCGCGCAGCCCGCCTCCGCCCATGCCGGCCTGGTTGCGGATATTGCCCAGGTCCCGGTTGTTGAAGGAGAACGCCCCGTCGATGCGCCAGAGCCGCCCGACCGCGCCCTCCTGCAGAAGCTGGCGCACGCGCTGCCATTGCGGATGGTGCACGATCATGAAGGCTTCGGCCGCCAGCACGCCCGCCGCATCGCGGGCGGCGATCAGTTGGTCAAACTCACCGGCCAGCATCGTCATCGGTTTCTCGCAGAGCACATGCTTGCCGGCCCGCATGGCCTTCAGGCTCCACTCGACATGCAGCCGGTTCGGCAGCGGTATGTAAACCGCGTCGATGTCAGGATCGGCGAGCAGCGCTTCGTAGCCGTCATGCACGCGCAGACCAGGGGCGAAGGCGCGGAACGCCTGCGCCTTGGTCGGGTCCGAGGTGGCCAGTGCCGCGAGATGGCCGCCCGGCGTCAGAGCCAGCGCCGGGCCCATGAACTCCCGCGCGAATTTTGCGGCTCCCAGAATGCCCCAGCGCACTTCCGACATGGTCCGAACCTCCACGACAATCACCTCGGGACAAGCATACCTCGCTACCGCCCGGTATCGCTGCGCTTCGCCTAGACTGAGCCCCTTTCCTGGCCCAACGCGGGCCCGACCCAAAGCCCGACAGGCTCCAGACTGAGCCGCACATCAAGGAGAACCAAAATGCCCACAGGTACCGTACGACTGCATCGCGTGCTGCGTGCTCCAGCGCAGCGTGTCTATCGGGCGTTCCTCGACGCCGACGCCTTGGCGAAGTGGCTGCCGCCGTACGGTTTCACCTGCAAGGTTCACCACATGGAAGCCAGAGTTGGCGGCACGTTCAGGATGTCGTTCGCGAACTTCAATTCGGGCAACGCCCACTCATTCGGTGGCGAGTATCTTGAACTGGTTCCGCACCAGCGGCTTCGCTATACCGACAAATTCGACGACCCGAATCTGCCGGGGATCATTCAGGTGACGGTGACGTTGACGCAGGTTTCCTGCGGCACCGAGATCCACATCGTGCAGGAAGGAATTCCCGAAGTCATTCCCGTGGAGATGTGCTACCTCGGGTGGCAGGAGTCGCTCGCGCAGCTGGCCACACTGGTCGAACCCGAGATCCCTGGCTGAGCAACAGAGCCTGCAAGCATGGCGATCATGGCCACTCGTTGGAGCGTCGCGCGTTCGGTGCGCGGTCCGCTGCGTTCACCCAGTGGATCCCGGCGTGCGCCGGGACGACGGTCGCTTGTGTGTGCATGCTGAGCTTTGTCGCACGCTCGCAAAACTCTCAGGCTCTGACCCGGCGGCGCCGGCTCACTGCCAGCGCCATGTCCATATCGCGTCCAGCGAGTTGTCGAGCCCGCTTTGCGCGCGCAGCGTCAGGCGTTGTGCGATCCGGTAGATGAGTTGCCAGTTGCCGGTGGTCGCGTTCAGGCTGCGCTCGTAGCCGACATACCAGCGCCTGGAGAGCTGCTTGCCCAGCGACACGACGGTTTCGCGGACTTCGCCTTCGGTCTGACGGAACGACACTTCGTCCAGGCCGACAGCGCTGATGAGCTGATCTGTCGGGCCGCTGCCTTCACCTGCGAGCAGCCCGATCACGGCGCGCTGCAGCAGGGCGGTGTCGGTGCGGCCCAGGCCGTCCGACGGGCGTCCGAGCACGAGCCATGACAGCTTGTCGATGTCGGCCATCTCGGGGTCGCTGAACAGCCGCACCCGGGGGTTCAGTGCCGTGCCGGTGACGGCCACGCCGACGATCTGTTCCAGGTTCGGCCGCGTGGCGATGATGTCCAGGCGCGGGTTTTCGGCAGGCCCGACGAAGATGAGTTCGCCGCGCTCGATGCTCAGTTTCTGGCCGTACGCGGCGTAGGTGCCGCTGAAGGTGCTCACGGTGCCGTCGACCGCCAGTTTTCCGCCCGGTGTGGTCAGGCGCAGGTTGCCGCGCAACTTCGTGTCCAGGCCGCGCCCGCGCACGCGCAGCTGTTCGCCCAGAGCCACCTGCAGGTCGATCGCAACATCGCGCGAGAGCCCGCGGGGCTGCCCCGGCACCGGCCCAGGCTCCGGCTCGACGGCGCCGGGGCGCGCCGAGACGCGCACGTCGTCGGCCAGGCTCGGCGCGTCGCCTCGTGTGAAGTCGATCAGGCCTTCATCGACGTTGAAGCGCCCCTGCAGGTTCACCGTCTTTGCAGTGAGTTCGAGTTTGGCGCTGCCGCTGGCGACGATGCGCCTGTCCACTCGACCAAGAAGTTGGAACTTGTTCGCCGTGAGCTGCAATTGCGCGTTCGGCGTTTCGCCGAGGTTGGCGCCACCTTCGAGGGCAATCGTGCCGCCGGCGGCCTTCGCTTCGAAGCGTTCGATGCGGGCGTTCGCACCTTGCAGCTTGATGTCGACCTCGCCATCGGTGACGTTCACGCCTTCCACGATGTTGCGCACGCCGATCCTGGTGCCGCGAATCTGCCCGGTGTACTCGGGTGCGCCCAAGCGCCCGCCGATCACCGCGCTGGTTTGCAGGCTGCCGGCCAGGCGCCAGCCCGGCGGCACCCAGGCGCCCCAGGTGCCGAGGTTGGCCACGCGCGCCTCGATCACGCCCTGGATCGGCGTGTCGGCACCGGGCAGGAACTGCGGCGCCGCGACGCGCGCCGTGACCGCGCCGGCGGCCTCGCCCAGGGTCTTGCCGGCCAGTGCCTGCGAGAAGCTCCACACGCCGTCCTTCGCCAGCAGGGCGAGTCGCAAATCGGTGAGCTGCAAGGCCTGGGTTCCGGTTTCGTCGCTGATGCTGAGGTCGCCGCCGGTGCGCCCGAGCACGATGTCGGCGTTGAAGCTCGGCGCGCTGCGAATCAGTACCTGGCCGCCGACGCGCAGGTCGCCGCGCCAGCCCAGTTGAGGTTGGGCACGTGCCAGCAATGGCGCCACGGCGATGGGCTCGATCTCGGCCTTCACGTCGAACTGCGCTGCGCCGGCCGCCGTCGCGGCGCTCAGGTACAGCCGCTCCCAACGCAGCGTCGCGCCGAGCAGATCACCCCGGCCGGGCTGGACCTCGACGCTGGCCGGCGTCTGGGCGTCGCCGATCTGCACGGCGAGGGTCACGTCTTGAAGACGCAGCAGCGGCGCCGCGTCTTTCGCGTTGCCACGCACATCGACGGCCTGCAGCGTTCCCTGCCAGCGCGGCGCCGTGCCTGCACTCACGGCGGGCAGGCCGCCGCGCGCGTCAAGGTGCAGCAGCGTCGTCGGCCGTGGCGCTGCGTCGGCGGGGCGTTGGCCGAGCAGAAAATCGGTCCAGGCGGGCGGCGCGGCATTGAGCACGGTGCGAAGTTCAAGCGCATGCGCGCGCGCCGTTCCCTGCAAGTTGAGCTGCACGCTTTGCGCCTGCTGTCCCTCCCAGCGCGCGTCGATCAGGCCGAGATTCAGCTCGAAGGGTGAATCCGGCGCCAGGTCGAAGCTCCAGCGTGCCTGGGCGCGTGCCACGCTCGCCTGAGCGAAACGCATGCCATCCGACTTCAGTTTGCCCTGGCTGCGAAGTTGCGGCCAACGGCCCTCGAGCTTGACGTTCGCTTCGACGCCACCCGCGGGCGTGGCCCAGCTCGCGGGCACGTTGGCCAGCGCCCGCAACGGGGCCAGGCGCGCAAGTTGCGGGACGTTCAGGTCGATCTCCCAGCGATCGGACCGGCCCGCATCACCGCGCCCCCATTCGCCCTGCGCGGTGGCACTGTTGCCGGCGAGTTCCAGGCGACCCGACAGGCGTGCCCGTGTGGGCGAGACGCTCTTCAACGCGGCCTCGCCGCGCAGCGCCACGCCCGCGAGCTGGCTCGGGCGCAGCGTCAGCCGGGCATCGCCCCGCAACGTGGGCAGCCACTCGACCCATTCGCCCACTGTGGCGGGCGCTGGCGCGTTCGCCGGCAGCGTGAAGGCGAAGTCGGCGTCGCCCGTGAAGCGATGCGGGCCGCGGCGCCAGGCCGAATCGGGTTCACCAGGAAACCAGGGCAGGGGGTCGAAGTCGACCACGTCGCCCTTGCCGGCGAGCTGCCAGGGTGCGTTGACGGCGGTACGGCGTGCCGATCCGGCCAGGCTGAGCCGCGCGGCGCCCGCCCGGGCATCGAACCGGCGTACCTCGATGAGCTGGGCCGAACCAGCCACGTCCACCTTCACATCGACGGCGCGCGCCGCGTCGTTTTCGACCTGGCCTTCGAGATCGGCCTTCAGATCGAACTTGAGCGTCGGCGAGATCTGCCCGGTCAGGTTGAACGGGCCGCTCAACGTCATCGCCGCCAGGCGCGGGTCGAGCAGATGCGGTTGCACTTTTGCCAACTGCGCTTTCGCGCTGAATTCTCCGGCGTTCCAGGCGCCGCTGCCGCGCACGCTGCCGGCGTCCCGACCCTGCGCGGCGAGCACGGCACGCAGGTCGATCAGCTCGAAGCGCCCGGCCGCGCCGGGCTGTGCGCGCAGGTCGAAGGCGATGCTGCGCACCGGCAAGGCGCGTTGATCCCAACGCCCCGGGCGCTCGTTCACCAGGCTGGTCCGCGCGGACAAGGTGGGTGCCTGGCCGGCCGCCAGCGCCACCGGAGCGATGTGCACTTCGCCGGTGAGCGCAGTGGCCGGGGCGTCGGTCAACAGGGCCGACAGATCGAGCTGGCGTGTGCGCGCATCCAGGCGCGGCAGCGGCCAGGCCGCCATCGGCGTTACTTCGGCCGTGGCGTCGAGTTGCTGACCTTGGGCGCGCAACAACAGCGTCAGCGCGAAGTGTGCGAGCGGGCCCTGCGCGTCCAGGCGCGCCTGCAGGTCCGGGCGCAAGCCGCGTGCCCAGGCGGGGAGATCGACCTTCGGCGCCTGAGCATCGGTGGCTTGCGTGGCTTGAAGACTCAAGCGCAGCGGCAGGTCGCTGCCGCTGCCGATCTGCGCGCTGCCGCTCCATTGCAGCGGACCGATCGCGAAGCGCAATGCTTCTGCGCGATGCGCGACGCCTTGCGTTGCCCCCACGTGCAACCGGCCGCTGGCCTGGCGCACGGGGTGCGCTTCGAGACCGGGCAGGACGAGCGTGGCCACGCTCGCGGCGTCGATTTCAACCTCGATCGGCAGGCGCAGGGCGCTGGGCAACTGCGGCGCCGCGGGGCTTGGCGCGAGGTGCACGCTCACCCGATCGGCTGAGGCTTGCGCCGCGTGGATTCGCAACCAGCTCTGCGGGCCCCCCGGCGAAAGCCTCAGGGCGGAGGCGCGTGGGGCCTCGATGATGGCTCGGTTCTCGCGCTTCGCTCCCCAGGACACGACGATGCGATCGGCGCTGAAGCCGTCGAGCAGGCTGCCCTTGAGGTTGGTGACCTCGACAAATTCCTGATGCGCAAGCACCCACGCCAGGCCACGGTCCGTGCCGACCGTCCAGGTCAGCGTGCCGAGCAATGCCACGGGCAGGACGACGACGAACAGCGTGCCGATGAGCCAGACCGCCAGGCCCAGGCCGATGCGTCGCCGCGTGCGGGCGACTGGCGTTTTGGCGGCGCGCGGATCCTCGGCCATGCTAGAACGCGATGCCCACGCTCAAGTGCAGGCGCGCCTTGTGCACCTCGACGCCATACGCCCAGTCGACGCGCAGCGGCCCGACCGGGCTGCGCCAGCGCAGGCCCAGGCCGTAGCCAACCGCCGGGTTCAGGGTATTGAAGTGATCCGCCGCGTTGCCGGCGTCGACGAACGCGGCCCACCAGAGCGCCGGCATGCTCGGCGAAATCGCACGCGCGACTTCCGCGCTGCTCGTCATCAGCGCACGGCCACTCGTGACGACGCCGTTCTTGACTGGCCCCAACGTGCGATACGCGTAGCCGCGCACCGAGTCGTCGCCGCCGGCGCGAAACAGCAAGGGGTCGGGCAGACCCGTGCTGCTGGCCGCGTTGAGGTGGCCGAGCTCCAGGTGGCCCGTGCCATACCAGCCCCAACCCAGCGGCCTGTAGCCGGTGAATCGAATCGTCGCGCGGCTGAACGGCCCGCTGTCGGCGGCGCTGCTGCGTGACCAGCCGCCGCCGACCAGGCCCGAGACAGTCAGGCCATCGGTGGGGAGAATCACGCTGTCGAGGCGCCGCCATACACCGCTGAAATTGAGCGAAATCGCCTCGGCCAGTTCACTGCTGGCGCGATTGATCAGCTCCGAGCCGAGCAGTTCACCGTACACGACACGGTCGATGCGCTGCGAGTCGTAGGCGCGGCCGGCGCGCCAGCGCCAGGAGGTGCGAACCTCGTCGGCGACTTCGAGCTTCTCATAGCTGCCCGCGACCAGATTGCGGTACAGGCCGGGCAGGGTGTGGCTCGTCAGTTCGCCCGACCAGCTGCGCGCGTCGCGTCCGAATTCGACCTTGTTCTTCGCGATCGCATTGAAACCGAAAGGGCGGCGATGCAGGTGTTCGAAGGTGATGCGCTGGCCGGTGTTGTCGCTGTAGCCCACGCCCACCGTGGCCTGCTGCAAGGGCAGTTCGCGCACCTGCACTTTCACCGGCGCGGCGCCGGCGTGCGCCGGGTCGGGGTCGACTTCGACGCTCACACCCTCGAACAAGCCGGTCTTAATCAGGCGCTCCTGAAAATCGAGCAGGCGTTGCTCGCTGTGCGGCGTGCCGACGCTGAACTCGGCGACATTGCGCACGCTTGACTCTTCATGGCGCTGCAATCCCTCGATGCGCAGTTCGCCGAACCGGAACAGCGGCCCGCTGGACAGCGTGGCGCGCAGGGTGACGGCGGACTGCGCGACGTCCACCGCCGCGTCGGTGTCGAGCCAGATCGCGCTCGGATAACCGTTTGCGCGAAGCCGCGCGAGCGTCTGGTTCTTGGCCGCGGCCCAGTCTGCCTGGCGAAACGGCGCGCCGAGTTGCAGCGGCCAGCGGCGGCGCAAGTCCTCGAGTGTGGCCAGGGCCAGTGCATCGCCGCG
>JANNKM010000294.1:0-15270 GCA_031396305.1 Rhizobacter sp. | reverse complement strand
AAGTGGTGCGGCCTATGTGCCGCTCGACCCGGACTACCCGACGCGGCGCCTGTCGATGATGGCCGGCGATGCCGGGCTGGCGCTGCTGATCACGCAAAGCGCGCATGCCACGGCGCTCGACTGGCCGCGCGCCGAGTCGCTCTGGCTGGACGAAGACGCTGCGCGCATCGAAGCCCATCCCGCCGCACCGCTCACCTCCGACGCCTCGCTCGACGCCGGCCCGGACGACCCGGCTTACGTGATCTACACCTCGGGTTCCACGGGCACGCCCAAGGGCGTGGCGGTGCCGCACGGCGCCGTGCTCAACTTCCTGGCCAGCATGGCGCGCGAGCCCGGATTGACCGAGCGCGATCGTGTGCTGGCGGTGACGACGCTCAGTTTCGACATCGCCGTGCTCGAACTGCTGTTGCCGTTGTCGGTGGGTGCGAGCATCGTTCTGGCCCGCACCGAGCAGGTCCATGACGGCAAGAGCCTGCACGTATTGATCGACGCACACCAACCCACCGTGATCCAGGCCACGCCGTCGAGATGGCGCATGCTGCTCGACGCCGGTTGGGCGGGATCACCGCGGGTCAAGGCACTGGTCGGTGGCGAAACCCTGCCGCTCGACCTGGCGCGCCAGTTGCTGGCGTGCACTGGCGAGCTCTGGAACATGTACGGACCCACGGAAACGTGCGTGTGGTCCACCTGCTGGCGCGTCGTGAATCCCGAGCAGGGCATTTGCATCGGCCGGCCGATCGCCAACACCCAAGTGCACGTGCTCGACGACGCGGGGCGCCTGTGCCCGATCGGCGTACCCGGCGAGATTTGCATCGGTGGTGACGGCGTGGCGCTGGGCTATCTGCATCGGCCGGAGCTCACCGCCGAGCGCTTCGTCGCCGATCCGTTCCGGGCGACACCCGGTGCGCGCATGTACCGAACCGGCGACCTGGGGCGCTGGCGCTACGACGGTCAGCTCGAGCACCAGGGGCGGCTGGACCATCAGGTGAAGATCCGTGGCCACCGCGTCGAGCTCGGCGAGATCGAGGCGAATCTCGGCTCCCATCCTGGCGTGGCGCGAGTGGTGACGATCGCCCGTGAAGACCGGCCGGGCGACACGCGCATCGTCGCCTACATCGTGCCGCGCGGCGCCATGCCTGCGGCCAGCGAATTGCGCGACCACGTCCGCGCAATGCTGCCGCCATACATGGTGCCGCAGCATTTCGTGCACATCGAGGCAGTGCCGCTGTTGCCCAACGGCAAGCTCGATCGCACGAAGCTGCCGCAAGCGGGTGACGCGAGTGAAGATGCACCGGCCACGCCGGCGTCGCTGCACACCGAGCTGGAGCGCGGCATCGCGGCGATCTGGCAACGCTTGCTCGGCGTCGGCTCGGTGGACCGGGCCGACAACTTTTTTGACCTGGGTGGACATTCACTGCTGGCGATGCGAGCCGTGAGCCAAATTGAGGAACTGCTCGGCGTGACGATCAGTCCGCGCCGGCTCATCTTCGAAACGCTGGCGCAGTTGGCAGCGATGCCGGTCGCGACCAACGCGCCCGGCGCACCACAAGCGGCAGACGCGAAACCCGCGCCTGGGCCGGGCAAGTGGCGATTGGCGCTGAAGCGGCTGTTCGGCGACGCCTCGTAGCGCTATTTGCCGAGGTCGGTTCCGGGCGGGCGCACGGCTTGAACTTGGAACGCGACGCCGTTCACCGTGAGCCCTTGCGCGGACAGGAGCGCCGCGTTGCTCACGCCGATGCCTTTGACGCGCCGGATCAGGTCTGCCCAGTCCTTGAATTCACCCTGGGCGCGCACCTGGAGAATGTTCTCGGCGAGCTGCGTGCCCACCCCTTTGATGCGTTCGATCTGCGCCAGCGTGGCACGGTTCGCATCGATCTCGGGCTGCGCCACCGCGCTGCACACGGCGAGCAGACCCGCGATCACCCAAGGCTTCACGCCGACCCTGCCAACCATCCGACGTAACGCTTCACGCCGCTCGCGACTTCAGCGAATTCATGCGCGCAGCCGATGGCGCGCAGATTGGCGAGATCGGCCTGGGTAAAACACTGGTACTTTCCGACGAGCGCGGCGGGGAACTCGATGTACTCGACAAGACCACTGGCCACCAGCCCTTCGAGCGGCAGGCGGGCTTCGCCGCGAAGGCCGCGCACCGAATTGACCGTGGCCACGGCAATGTCGTTGAACGGCTGGGCGCGCCCGGTGCCGAGGTTGAACACGCCGATCTTGTCGGGGTTTTGCAGGAACCACAGGTTGACCGCGACGACGTCATCGACGAACACGAAGTCGCGTGCCTGCTCACCCGCCGCATAGCCACCATACTCGCCGAACAGTTTGACCTTGCCGGTCTCATTGAACTGGTGGTAATGATGAAACGCCACCGACGCCATGCGCGCCTTGTGCTGCTCGCGCGGACCGTAGACGTTGAAGTAGCGCAGGCCGACGACTTGCGCTGAAGCAAACGGCAACATGCGGCGCACGACATTGTCGAACAGCAGTTTCGAGTAGCCGTAGACATTGAGCGGTTGTTCGAACTGGCGCTCTTCACGGAACGTGGCGCTGCCACCGTAGGTGGCGGCGGACGATGCGTAGATCAGGCGCGTGCCTTGCGCCTGGCAGGCGTCGAGCAGGTTCTTCGAGCAGCGGTAGTTGTTCTCCAGCATGAACCGGCCGTTGTGCTCCATCGTGTCGGAACACGCGCCCTGGTGCAGCACCGCGTCGACGCGGCCGAATTCGCCACGCGCAAAGCGCGCGTAGAAGTCATCCTTGTCGAAGTAATCGGCGAGCTTCGCGCCCAGCAGGTTGCGGTACTTCGGGCCGTCGGTGAGGTCATCAACCGCGATCACGTCATCGATGCCCGCCGCGTTCAGGCCGTGCACCAGGTTCGAGCCGATCATTCCGGCGGCGCCGGTGACGACAACTTTCATGCGAAAAGCTCCTCGTAGCTCACCGTGGCGGTGCCGAACTTGCCCACCACGATGCCGCCGGCGCGGTTCGCGATCGGCAATGCGTCGCGCAGCTTGACCCCGCAGGCGAGCATCGCCGCGAGAGCGGCAATCACCGTGTCGCCCGCGCCCGTGACGTCGAACACCTCGCGCGCCTGCGCAGGCACCCGCACGTGGCCGGCGGCGTCGAACAGCGACATGCCTTCTTCGGAGCGCGTCAGCAGCAGCGCGTCAAGCCCCAGTTCCTCGCGCAGGCGCTGCGCGCGCTCGAGCAGTTGCGCCTCGTTGTTCCAGGTGCCGACCACATGCGCCAACTCGGCCCGGTTCGGCGTGATCACGGTGGCGCCGCGGTAGCGCGTGTAGTCGCTGCCTTTCGGGTCGACGAGCACGGGCTTGCCGGCGGTGCGCGCCTGGGCAATCATTTTCGGAATGTGTTCCAGGCCGCCTTTGCCGTAGTCGGAAAACAGCACCGCCTGGTGCGCGCCGAGCACCCGGCCGTAGTCAGCGAGCATCGCGGAAAGCACTTCATGGTCGGGCTGGTTCTCGAAGTCCACTCGAAGCAGTTGTTGGGAGCGGCCGATGACGCGCAGTTTGACGATCGTGTAGAGCTGCGGGTCGTTGCCGAGCAAGGCAGTCACGCCTTGCTGTTCCAGCAGTTTTCGAAGTTTGCGCGCCGGCTCGTCGTCGCCGACGACGGTGAGCAGCGTTGCCTGCGTGCCCAGCGTCTTGACGTTCAGCGCCACGTTCGCCGCGCCCCCCAGGCGCTCTTCTTCCCGGTTCACGCGCACCACGGGAACCGGCGCTTCAGGCGAGATGCGATCGACCGCGCCGAACCAGTAGCGATCGAGCATCGCGTCGCCGACGACCAAGACCTGCGCGCCGGCCATTTGTTCTCGGCTCGGAAATTTGTTCATCGCTCATGCCTCGTCACCCCGGCGAAAGCCGGGGTCCATCGTTGGGCCCCGGCTTTCGCCGGGGTGACAAAGCGGTCCATCATTGATCTTCGAGTCGTTGCGGTGGATAGGTGTCCCAGCTCAGGCAACCGGGGCACTGCCAGAAATAGTGCTGGGCTTCGAAGGCGCACGCCGCGCAGCGATAGCGCTGCAAAGGTTTGGCCGCGCGCGCCAGGGCGTCGCGCACACTGGCCAGCGCGCGGCCCTGAAGGGGTTGCGCGTCGTGCAGCGCCAGCAGCTGTTGCGCTGCGGTGAGCGTGGGGTGTTCGTGCATGTGGGCGATCAGACGCTCCGACTGGTGCATCGGGTCGGCGTCAAGCGTCGCCATCGCTACCAGCAAGTCTACGCTCGGTGCGCGGGCATAGAGCGCGCGCAGCTGGTCCAGCGCCGCGCCGCGATCGCCTTTGGCCAGCGCGCTGGCCGCGTAGTTGCGCGCCACCAGGTTGAAAGCGCGTGGGTCGGCGTTCAACAGCGTGCCCCAATCGGCCAGCGCCTGGGCGTGGTCGCCGCGGGCGAACGCGCGTTGCCCGGCCAGCACGAGCGGGCGCGCTGCCTGCGGCGCGGCCTCCCGTGCGTGCTTGATCGCTGCGTCGGCATCCGCTGTGGCCTGCCGGGCGTCGGCCTGCACGGCAAGTTCGCACCAGTAGTGCGAAATTCGCGACGCGAACGACGCTGCTCCCACATCCTCCAACTGCTGCGCGACGACGATCGCCGCCTGCCAGTCACGCGAGCGTTCGTGCAGCGTCAGCAGTGCCAGGCGCGCTTCGGTGTCGAACGCGGTCTTGTGCAACATGCCAAAGGCCTGTTCGGCGCGGTCGAACAGCCCCGCCTTCAGATAGTCTTGGGCGAGGGCATGTTGCGCGCGGTCACGTTCCGCCTGGGGCAAGTCGGCACGCTGCAGCAAATGCTGGTGCACGCGCACGGCGCGTTCATACTCGCCGCGTC
The DNA here is from genome assembly GCA_031396305.1 of Rhizobacter sp. Lineage (GTDB taxonomy): Bacteria > Pseudomonadota > Gammaproteobacteria > Burkholderiales > Burkholderiaceae_C > JAEMQF01. Next base: position 10,430 of record JANNKM010000294.1, on the reverse strand, counting down.
GCCGGAACAGGCTGCCGAGAGCGAAATGCAGGTCCAGCGTGTCGGGGTCCTGCTGGACCGCCTCGATGAATGCGTCGATCGCCTTGTCGTGCTGCTCGTTGAGCAACAGGTTCAGGCCCTTGTAGTAGGCGCGCGGCGAGTCGCGCTGTTCACGCTGCCATTGGCGTGCGTCGATGCGCGACGCGAGCCATCCGATCGCAAACGCGAACGGCAAGCCGAGCAGCAACCACTGGACGTCAAAGTCCATCGCGTGGCGGGTGCATGGGCACGCTGTTTGGCATGGCGGGTTCCATCTCCTGCGGACCAAGAATCGAGCTCGCCGGCGCGTCCGGGCGGGCGCGTCGCCGGTGCCGCCACCAGCTCGGCAGCATCGCCAACGCGCCGCATGCGCAGCCCAGCGCCAATGCGCCGAGCACCACCAGGATCATCGGCCCGCGCCACTCAAGACCGAAGTAGCCGTGTAGCGTGACTTCATGCTGGTTGTTCAGCGCGAGCCCGAACAGTGCGAAGAAAACCACTGCCCGCACCAGCCAGACCAGGATACGCATCGACTTGTCTCGAGTGGCGGCGGAAGTTCGAAGCTGAGCGCGTTTCGTCGCGCGATCTATTCTCGAGGCGCGGCGCCGCTGCCGGCGTCGCGCTTCATCGCGCTGGCTTCGTCCGCGAGTTTCGCCACCTTCTCACCCGCGCTGCGCTCGTCAACACCTTCACGCAATGCTTTTCCAGGTTTGAAGTGCGGGACGAGTTTTTCCGGGATCACGACCTGCTCGCCCGAGCGCGGGTTGCGCCCCACGCGCGGCGGCCGGCGGTTGATGGAAAAGCTACCGAAGCCGCGGATCTCGATGCGGTGACCGCGCGCCAAGCCATCGGACATCGCGTCGAGGATCGTCTTCACCGCGAACTCGGTGTCGCGATGCGTGAGCTGGCTGAAGCGCTCAGCCAGCTCGGTCACGAGATCGGAACGCGTCATCGGCTCGGCGACCCGTACAACCCGCAGACCCCGGTGCGACTCAGGAATTGGCGTCCGGTTTGTTGTCGAGCTTGGCTCGCAGCAACGCGCCCAGGCTCGTCGTTCCGGCGTTCTCGCGCTCGGAAGTGGCGGCCAGCTTTTGCATCGCTTCCTGGTTGTCGGCGTTGTCCTTGGCCTTGATCGAGAGCTGGATCGAGCGTGTCTTGCGGTCCACGTTGATGATGAGCGCCGACACTTCGTCGCCTTCCTTGAGCATGTTGCGTGCGTCTTCGACGCGGTCGCGGCTGATTTCGGAGGCGCGCAGATAGCCTGTCACGTCAGCGGTGAGCTGGATCTCGGCACCGCGTGCGTCGACGGTCTTGACCTTGCCCGTGACGGTCTGGCCCTTGTCGTTGACGGTGGTGTAGCTCGTGAACGGGTCGGAGTCGAGCTGTTTGATGCCCAGCGAGATGCGCTCGCGCTCCACATCGACGGCGAGCACGATCGCCTCGACCTCCTGACCCTTCTTGAAGTTGCGCACCGCGGCTTCGCCGGGCTCGTGCCACGACAGATCGGACAGGTGCACCAATCCGTCGATGCCCGCAGCCAGGCCGACGAAGACGCCGAAGTCGGTGATCGACTTGACGGGGCCCTTGACGCGGTCGCCGCGCTGCACCGTCGCGGAAAACTCCTCCCACGGGTTCGCCTTGCACTGCTTCATGCCCAATGAGATGCGGCGCTTGTCTTCGTCGATCTCGAGCACCATGACTTCGACTTCATCACCGAGCGAGACGATCTTGCTCGGCGCGACGTTCTTGTTCGTCCAGTCCATCTCCGACACGTGCACCAGGCCCTCGATGCCGGGCTCGATTTCGACGAATGCACCGTAGTCGGCAATGTTCGTGATCTTGCCGAACAGGCGCGTGCTGTTCGGGTAGCGGCGCGATACGCCGTGCCACGGGTCGTCACCAAGCTGCTTGATGCCCAATGAGACGCGGTTCTTCTCGGCGTCGAACTTGAGAACCTTGGCCTGCAGCTCCTGGCCCACCTGCACCACTTCGCTCGGGTGGCGCACGCGGCGCCACGCCATGTCGGTGATGTGCAGCAACCCGTCGATGCCGCCGAGATCGACGAACGCGCCGTATTCGGTGATGTTCTTGACGACGCCGTTGACGATGGCACCTTCGTGCAGCGTGCTGAGCAATTTGGAGCGCTCTTCACCCATCGACGCTTCGACCACGGCGCGGCGCGACAACACGACGTTGTTGCGCTTGCGGTCGAGCTTGATGACCTTGAACTCCATCGTCTTGCCCTCGAACGGGCTCATGTCTTTCACCGGCCGCGTGTCGAGCAGCGAGCCCGGCAGGAAGGCGCGGATGCCATTGACCAGCACCGTCAGGCCGCCCTTGACCTTGCCGTTCACCGTGCCGGTGACGAACTCGCCTGAGTCGAGCGAGTTTTCCAGAGACAGCCAGGACGCCAGGCGTTTCGCCTTGTCGCGCGACAGGATCGTGTCGCCGTAGCCGTTTTCGACGGCGTCGATCGCCACGGAAACGAAATCACCGACCTGGACTTCGAGTTCGCCATGGTCGTTCTTGAATTCTTCGATCGGAACATAGGCCTCGCTCTTGAGGCCGGCATTCACCACCACAAAGCTGTGTTCGACGCGCACCACTTCGGCAGTGATGACTTCGCCGCTGCGCATTTCGGAGCGCTTCAGCGATTCTTCGAACATGGCGGCGAACGAATCCGCGCCGGCAGAGGTGGCTACTTGGGTTTGCGACATTGAGGTTTCCGGTGCAGCTTGGGGGCTGCGGGTTAGGTTGAAGAACCGATCGTTCCGGCGTGCCGCTGGAAGGGTTGGGCACTGGAGGGAGAACGTCGGGCCAATGGGGCCGGTGACTGGCTTGCAACAAGCTCAGCCGAAGGGCCTGCGCTGCTGCCAGGCGCTCAACACGGCGTCCACCGAAGCTTCGACGGACAGTGCAGAGTTGTCGAGCAACATCGCATCCTGGGCCGGCTTCAAGGGCGAGACAGGGCGCGACTGATCGCGTTGGTCCCGTGCTTCGAGTTCGGCCCGAAGGTCGGCGATGTTAGCCGAAATGCCCTTTGATATCAATTGCTTGTGCCGGCGTTCGGCGCGTGTGGCCGCGCTCGCCGTCAGGAACACCTTGAGATCGGCTCCAGGGAAGATCACCGTTCCCATGTCGCGCCCGTCTGCCACGAGGCCGGGCACGCGCCGGTGCTGGAGCTGGAATTGGCGCAACGCTTCGCGTACCTTGGGCCACGCCGAGATCTTGGAAGCGAGCGCTCCCACCTCTTCAAGGCGCAGCGCTTCCGTCACATCCTCCGTGCCCAGGCGTATTTCCCCCGGCAGGCACAACAAGTCGAGATTCACGGCGATTGCCGCCAGGCCGGCCTCGTGATCAGCGGCGACACCGGCGCGCATTGCGCACAGGGCCGTGGCCCGGTAGGCCGCGCCTGAATCGAGGAAGTGATAGCCGAGCTGCTGCGCCACGGCGCTGGCCAGCGTTCCCTTGCCCGAGGCGGTAGGCCCGTCGATGGTGATGACGGGAATGTCAGATTCATTTGCCTGAACCACGCCGAACAGCGTCTCGAAATAGTCGGGGAACGTTTTGGCCACGCATTGCGGGTCGAGAATGCGCACCGGCATGGCTGTCGCGCGGTTGTCGGGTGCCAGCGCGAGGCCGTTGCACGCGGCCAGCGAAAAACACATCGCGATGCGATGGTCGTCGTAAGTGTGGATCGCCGCGGCGCGCCAGACCCGTGGCGCGGTGACCTCGATGAAATCGGCGCCTTCGATCACCGTCGCACCCAGCTTGCGCAGCTCCGCAGCCATCGCGGCGATGCGGTCGGTTTCCTTGACACGCCAGCTCGCGATGTTCGTCAGGCGCGTCGTTCCCTTTGCGAACAACGCCATCACGGCAAGCGTCATCGCCGCGTCAGGAATGTGGTTGCAGTCGAGTTCGATCGCCTTCAACGGGAACGTGCCGCGCCGCACTTCCAGGTGCGCGGCGCCGCAGGCGACGTCGGCGCCCATCGCGCGCGCCGCCTCGATAAAGGCGATGTCGCCCTGGATCGAGCCTTCGCCCACGCCGACGATGCGCAAGGGTGTGTGCGTCGCCGCAAGCGCGCCCAGCGCAATGAAATACGACGCAGACGACGCATCGCCTTCAACGTGGATGTCTCCCGGCGAGCGGTAGGCGCAGCCGGCCGGGATGACGAAGCGGCGCCAGGCGTCAACCTGCACGTCGATGCCGAAACGCGCGAGCAGGTTCACCGTGATTTCCACGTAGGGACGGGAAATCAGTTCGCCGTCGACCTCGATCGTGATTGGCAGCGCGCTGCCCGCCAGCGGCAACGCGAGCAGCAGGGCGCTGAGGAACTGGCTCGACACATCGCCGCGCACGCGGATCGGTGCGTCGGTGTGCAGTGCCGTCGCGGCGCCGCCCACGCGCAACGGCGGGTAGCCTTCCTGCCCCAGCCACTGCACGGTGCAGCCGATCTGGCGCAACGCGCTCACCAGGTCGCCGATCGGTCGCTCGTGCATGCGCGGCACACCGCTCAGCTCGAACGTGCCGCCTTCGCGCGCCGCCATCACTGCAAGCGCCGCGCACAAGGGGCGCATCGCCGTGCCGGCATTGCCCAGGAAAAGGCGCGCGTCGCGCGTGCGCAAGCGGCCACCCAGGCCGTGGACCGACACGACGCGATCCTGGGTCCGGACCTCACAGCCCAATGTCCCGAGGGCCGCGAGCATGACGCTGGTGTCGTCCGACTCAAGCGGGTCGTGAATCCGCGTCATGCCGCTGCTCAGCGCGGCGAGCAGCAGCACCCGGTTCGAGATGCTTTTCGAGCCCGGCAGGGTGACGACGCCCGCGGCCGAGCGCAGCGCGGGAATGTCGATGAACGGGATCGGGAGCATGCGCCGGCGCGCGTCAGATGGCAGCGAAGCGCGAGTCGAAGCGAACTCAGAGGCCGAGAGTTTTTCGAGCGCGTCCGAGCAGCATGCCAAAAGGCGGCTGGTCTAGGCCAAGCGCAGGCGTGCCCTGCGCGTTGCTTGGGCGGGCACAGCCATAGCTCCGGCTATGGCGAGCATTTGCAACGACGAACGGGTGCGTTTTGGCGTGATGAGCGGGCATGATCGAAAAACTCTCGGCCTCTCAGCGCTGCGGTGCGGACTTGGGGTTGCTCAAGTGCCAGCCCGCGCGCCCTTCCGAGGCGTTGCGAATTTGCTCCTCCAGCGAGTCGGCATTGCCGTGCTTGAGCGCATGTTCCAGCGCTTCGAGCTCACGCCGGAAACGTTCTGACTGCTTGAGCACTTCTTCGCGGTTCGACATCAACACGTCGCGCCACACCAGCGGGTCGCTCGCGGCGATCCGCGTGAAGTCGCGGAACCCGGGGCCGGCGAGCGACAGGTAGTCGCGCCCGGCGGGCTGCCCCGCGATCGAGTTGAAATAGACGAACGCCAGCAGGTGCGGCAGGTGGCTCACCGCGGCGAATGCCGCGTCGTGGTTTTCCGGCGTCATGCGCAGCACCTGCGAACCGATCGCAGCCCACACGTCGGTCGCCTTTTGCAGCAGATCGGGGTTGGTGCTCGGCAATGGCGTGAGGATCACCTGACGCCCGTTGTAAAGCGCTGCGTCGGCATGCGCCACGCCGCCGGCTTCCTTGCCTGCGATCGGATGCGCCGGAACGAAAGATGCAATCCGCTCCTTCAGCACGCGCCGCGCCGCGTCGACGACATCGCGCTTCGTCGAGCCCACGTCCATGAACAGCACACCCGGCTCGACAAGGTGGCGGATCGCGCGGAACGTGGCCTCGGTGGCGGCCACAGGCACGGCGATGAGCACGATGTCGGAACCGGACACCGCGAGCAGCGCCGATTCGGCGGCCATGTCGATGACACCGAGCCTCTTCGCTTTTTCCGTGGTGCTGGGCGACTTGCTGTAGCCGATCACCCGGTTCACCAGGCCCGCACGCTTGAGTGCGAGGGCAAATGAGCCGCCCATCAGGCCGCAGCCGATGACACCGTGTTGATTGAACATTCGACAGGCCCGTTCGAATTCAGTGAGTATCGATGGGGTAGGTTCCGAGCAGCTTGAAGAACGCGCAGGTGCCACGCAGTTCTTCAAGCGCCGCGGCCACCTCCGGCTGGTCTGGATGGCCCTGGATGTCGATGTAGAAGTAGTACTCCCACTGGCCGGAGCGCGCCGGGCGCGACTCAAACCGGCTCATCGACACGCCGTGGCGCTTCAGTGGCACCAGCATGTCGTGCACGGCGCCGGGCCGGTTGTTCACTGACACGACCAGGCTCGTGCAATCGTTGCCCGAGGCCTTGGGTCGCGGCTGCCGATCCGGGTGCGCGAGGATCGCAAACCGGGTGCGGTTGTGCGCTTCGTCCTGGATCGCCGGGGCGACGACGTGCAGGCCGAACTCCGCGCCGGCGCGTGTGCTCGCGATCGCGGCGAGTAGCGGGTCCAGGCTCGCCAGACGCGCTGCTTCAGCGTTGCTTGCCGCCGGGCGGCGTTCGGCGTGCGGCAGGTGGTTCGCCAGCCAGGCGTGGCACTGGGCAAGTGCCTGCGGGTGCGCGCACACGGCACTCACGCCATCCAGCGAGTTTTGGGCGCGCAACAGGTTGTGCCGCACCAGCAGGCTGGTCTCGCCGATGATGAACAGCGGCGTCGTGAGGAACAGGTCGAGGGAACGCGTCACCACGCCTTCAGTCGAGTTTTCCACCGGCACGACGGCGAAGTCAGCCGCGCCCGTCACACCCGCGTGCAGCACTTCGTCGAAGTTGACGCACGGCATCTTCACGATCGCCGAACCGAAAAATGCGAGCGTCGCTTCTTCGCTGAAGGTGCCCGCCGGCCCGAGGAAGGCGACGCGCGTGGGTGTTTCCAGGGCGCGGCACGCCGACATGATTTCGCGCCAGATCGGCGCGACGCTCTCAGTGCGCAACGGCCCGGGGTTGGCGCCTCGCAGCGAGGCGATCACCTGCGCCTCGCGCTCCGGCCGGAACGCCACGCTGCCTTCCGCGCGCTTGATCTCGCCGATGTGCAACGCGAGCGTGGCGCGTTCGTTCAACAGGCCGAGCAGCCGGTTGTCGACGGCGTCGATCTGCGCGCGCAGCGCCGACAAGTCGACAACGGGCGCGCCGCGGGGAACGTGGGTCAGGTCAGCCATGGCGGGGCCAAATTCTCGCATGCGGAACAACCCGCCCAGCGGGTAGGTCGCGGGGCATCGCCGTTCAAGCGCCGGCGGGCGCGGGGGGTTCCTCGCCGGTGTCGCTGTCGAGTTCTCCGTGCCCGGTGTTTTCTCCGCTGCCGCCGTTCGCGTCGTTTTCAACGATGCGCTGCAGGCCGATCAACTTCGAGCCGTCGTCCAGCGCGATCAGCGTCACGCCCTGCGTGGCGCGCCCCAGTTCGCGTATCTCCGAGACGCGGGTGCGAACAAGCACACCACGGTCGGTGATGAGCATGATCTCGTCGTCGGGCCGCACCAGCGTGGCGGCAACCACTTTCCCGTTGCGCTCGGACTGCTGAATCGCGATCATGCCTTTCGTGCCGCGCCCGTGGCGCGTGTACTCGACGATGCTGGTGCGCTTGCCGTAGCCGTTTTCGGTGGCGGTGAGCACGCTTTGCGATTCGTCTTCGGCCACGAGCATCGCGATCACGCTCTGGCCGGGGTCGAGCATCATGCCGCGCACGCCGCGCGCCTGGCGACCCATGCCGCGCACGTCGTCTTCGTCGAAGCGCACCGCCTTGCCGCCGTCGCTGAACAGCATCACGTCGTGATGTCCGTCGGTGAGTGCCGCGCCGATCAGGAAGTCGCCATCATCCAGGTCAACCGCGATGATTCCGGCCTTGCGCGGGTTGCTGAACTCGTCGAGCCCGGTTTTCTTCACCGTGCCCTGCGCGGTGGCCATGAAGACGAACAACTGCGCCGGGAAGCTGCGCGCCTCGCCGGTCAGCGGCAGCACGACGTTGACCTTTTCGCCGGCCTGCAGCGGGAACATGTTGACGATGGGGCGCCCACGCGAATTGCGCGAACCCTGCGGCACTTCCCAGACCTTGAGCCAATAGACGCGTCCCCGGTTCGTGAAGCACAGGATGTTGTCGTGCGTGTTGGCGATGAAGAGCTGCTCGACCCAATCGTCTTCCTTGGTCTGCGTCGCCTGCTTGCCGCGCCCGCCGCGGCGCTGCGCGCGGTACTCGGACAATGCCTGGCTCTTGATGTAGCCGGTGTGTGACAGCGTGACCACCATGTCGGTGGGCTGGATCAGGTCTTCGGTGCCGAGGTCCTGCGCGTTGTGTTCGATCTGGCTGCGCCGCGCGCCGAGCTTGGTCTGGCCGAACTCGAGTTTGATGGCGCTGAGTTCGTCGCTGATGATCGTCGTCACGCGCGAGGGCGTGTTCAGGATGTCGATCAGGTCGGCAATTTGCGCCATCACCTCCTTGTATTCACCGACGATCTTGTCCTGCTCCAACCCGGTCAGGCGCTGCAGGCGCATCTGCAGGATCTCGCCGGCCTGATCCTCCGACAGGCGGTACAGGCCGTCGGGCTGCATGCCGAACGCGGCCGCCAGGCCGGCAGGACGGAAGGCCTCGCGCCCGCCGGGCGTCTGCCCCGCGGCGCGCGCCAGCATGTCGCGCACCATCGCCGAGTCCCAGCTCTTGCTCATCAACGCCGATTTGGCGAGCGGCGGCGTCGGCGAGGCCTTGATCGTGGCGATGAATTCGTCAATATTGGCCAGCGCCACGGCCAGGCCTTCGAGCACATGGCCGCGATCGCGCGCCTTGCGCAGTTCGAACACGGTGCGCCGCGTCACCACCTCGCGCCGGTGCTCAAGGAAGATGGAAATCAGTTCGCGCAGGGAACACAGCTTGGGCTGGCCGTCGATCAGCGCCACCATGTTCATGCCGAACGTGTCTTGCAGCTGCGTCTGCTTGTACAGGTTGTTCAGCACGACTTCGGGAACTTCGCCGCGCTTGAGATCGATCACGACGCGCATGCCCGATTTGTCGGACTCGTCCTGAATGTGGCTGATGCCCTCGATCTTCTTCTCATGCACCAGCTCGGCGATGCGCTCGAGCAGGCTCTTCTTGTTCACCTGGTACGGAATCTCGTCGACGATGATCGACTGGCGCTGGCCCTTGTCGATGTCTTCGAAGTGGCATTTCGCGCGCATCACGATCTTGCCGCGCCCGGTGCGGTAGCCGTCGCGCACGCCGCTCAATCCGTAGATGATTCCGGCGGTCGGAAAGTCGGGCGCGGACACGATTTCCATCAGCTCGTCCACTGTGGCCTGCGGGTTCTTCAGCAGGTGCTGGCACGCGTCGATCACTTCATTGAGGTTGTGCGGCGGAATGTTCGTCGCCATGCCCACGGCAATTCCCGATGAGCCATTGACCAGCAGGTTCGGGAACCGGGCCGGCAGCACCAGCGGTTCTCTCTCCGAGCCGTCGTAGTTCGGGCCGAAGTCGACGGTCTCCATGTCGATGTCGGCGAGCATTTCATGCGCGATCTTGGACAGGCGGATTTCGGTGTAGCGCATCGCCGCCGGGTTGTCGCCGTCCACCGAACCGAAGTTGCCCTGGCCGTCCACCAGCATGTGGCGCAGCGAGAAAGGCTGGGCCATGCGCACGATGGTGTCGTAAATCGCGCTGTCGCCATGCGGGTGGTATTTGCCCATCACGTCGCCGACGATGCGCGCGCTCTTCTTGAACGGCCGGTTCCAGTCGTTGTTCTGTTCGTGCATCGCGAACAGGCTGCGCCGGTGCACCGGCTTGAGGCCGTCGCGAGCGTCGGGCAGGGCGCGCCCGACGATCACGCTCATCGCGTAGTCGAGGTAGGAACGCCGCATCTCCTCTTCGAGGCTGATTGGCAGGGTTTCTTTGGCGAATTGAGTCATGCGGGGGGCAGGTGACGGGGCAGCGGGCGCGGCGCAGAAAATGAAGCTGCGCCGCCAGCGCAATGGACGCGGGGCAATTCTAAGTGTGTGTGCGAGATGCGCCCGGCCTGCGCGGTGTGGCGCAAGCGTTCGCCGCACAACGGCTCACCCGTCTTCGAATTCGGGGGTGCGGTACCGCACGGAACCGGGAAATTCGCTATGGCACAATTCGCGCCCGGCTGTGATTTTTTGCGATTGCGGGGTTTGCCTCGCCGAATCCGGCCAATGAGCTCACTAGCAGAACAAGACTGCTCCATTCCTCGAGAGGAGAACCATGAAGAAACTGAATCACGTGGCTTCGCTGTTTGCATCCGCTGCGCTCGCGGCTTCGGTGACCGGCGCGTTTGCGCAGTCATCGGGCGTGGACCAGTGGGTCAATTCATCGGGCATTGTCTGGAGAAACGGCGCTGGCGATCTGTGCTGGCGCGATGCGGGTTGGACCCCCGCGACGGCAAACGCCGCCTGCGATGGCGCTCTGAAGCCGCCGCCCCCGCCACCGCCACCGCCGCC
>JANNKM010000286.1:0-7909 GCA_031396305.1 Rhizobacter sp. | reverse complement strand
CGTAAATCCACTGGAAACAAAGTAACTGCGAACGACTCTACGTACGCTCTCGCCGCTTAAAACCGGTGAGCTTCGCAACAGTTGGCCGATGGGCTGGGCCTGAGGGGTAACCTGAAGGCTGCGAAGTCATACACATCAGCTCGCCTCGAGCCGGGTCACTCGGCCTGGGGTTAAATCAAGTGACTCGTCGAAGGGGTAGCGTGCTGCTGCGCGACCCACGAGATTAAAAACAAATCAGTCAGCTAAGCGTGTAGATCTGCCTGACGAAGGCTTGCGGACGGGGGTTCGATTCCCCCCAGCTCCACCAAACAACGCTCCAGAAGCGGCCGGAAACGAACAAAGCCTCAAGTAAATCAACGACTTGAGGCTTTTTTCATGCGCATGGGTCAACTTCATGCGGCTGGGAACGATCTGACCTCGTCGACGCGCTGGCATGCTGCGTCCCCTAAAACGCCGCCACCAGCCCATCGCTCCTCGGGTCGGCTGCGCCCAGGTACAAGCCATCGGGCTGGCGCACGATCGCGCCGGCGTGGCCCATCGTGTCGCTGTAGTCGGTGAGCAATTCGACCGCGTGACCGGCGTCTGTCATCGCCTTCAGCGTGTTCGGGTCGACGCGGCTTTCAAACTTGAGCGTCGTCGTCTCCTCGCCCCAGGTCTTGCCGAGCAGCCAGCGCGGCGCGCTGACGGCCGATTGCAGCGACCGGCCATACATCGCGTAGCGGCTGAACACGGCGGCCTGGCTTTGCGGTTGGCCGTCCCCGCCCATCGCGCCGTAGACCATGTGGCGGCCATCGTCGAACCGCGCGTGCGCCGGGTTGAGGGTGTGCAAGGGCTTCTTGCCCGGAGCCAGCGCCAGGTGCGAGGTAGCGTCGAGCGCAAAGCTGGAGCCGCGGTTCTGCCAGACGATGCCGGTGTCGGTGAGTACCACGCCGGAGCCGAACTCCCAGAATACGCTCTGGATGTAACTCACCATGCGCCCCGCGCTGTCTGCGCTGCCCATCCAGACGGTGTCGCCATGGATCGCCGGTTCAGGCCAGGGCAGGGCCTGGGTCATGTCGACCGCGTCGACGCAGCTGTCGATGAATGCGTCGGTCAGAAACTGCTCCGGCGCGACGCCGCGCACGGCCATCGTGGCGGGGTCGGCGAGATAGCGGTTCCGAACCTTGAACGCCTGTTTCGTCGCTTCCACGATCGCGTGCAGGTAGGCAAACCCCCGCTCGCTGCGGATGTTGTGGCGTTGGCGCAGCTTGTCGAAGATCGCCAGGATCATGAGCGAGGCCATGCCCTGGGTGGGCGGCGCGTGGTTGTACAGCGTGGCTCCCGACAATTTCACCGACAGCGGTTGCCCCGACACCGCACGTTGCGCGTTCAAGTCGCTCAGGCGCAACGGGCTGCCCAGACGCACGTGCTCCGCGGCGATGGCGCTGGCAACGCTGCCTCGGTAGTAGGCATCCAGGCCTTCGTCGACGAGTGCCTGCAACGTGCCGCCCAGGGCCGGATACTGGCGCAGGGTATTCACTTCGGGCACTTGTCCGCCGTTCAGGAATTGCGCTGCAAAGCCCGGCTGGTGCCCCAGTTCCGCAAGGAACTTGCCGGTGAAATTGACCTGGCTCTGGGTGACCGGTGCACCGTGTTTCGCGTACCAGATGGCGTCTTGCAGCAAGCGCGCGAGCGGCAAACGTCCACCGCGCAGCGCCGAGTGCGCAAGGGCACTCTGCCAGCCGGATATCGCCCCGGCCGCGGTGTTGGCGGCCAGCGGCCCGCGGCCCGGAATCGCCTGCATTCCCTGGCTGGTGTAGAACTCTGGCGTGGCCAGGCCGGCGGCGCGGCCACACGCGTCGATCGTCACCGGCTCCTGGCCCGGTTCGGAGATGAGCCAGAAACCGTCACCGCCGATCGAGTTCATGTGCGGGTAGACGACGGCGATGGTGGCGGCAGCGGCGACCATCGCCTCGATCGCGTTGCCGCCGTCGCGCAAGACTGCGAGGGCGCTGCTGGCCGCCAGGTGGTGCGGCGCGGTGACCATGCCGCGCGGGGAAGTCAAGGTCTGGCGCATCGCCTCAAGCCCTCAGGAATTGCGCAGCGATGGCGTGGCCCGCCGAGACATAACACTGCATCGGCACGCGCACGACGCCCGCGCCGATTTGCCCGACGCCGGCATCCTTGTGGGCGATGCCGGTGGTGACGACCGGGCGGATGCCGGTGTCGATCACTTTGCGCACATCGATGCCGCACGGCGCGCCGGCAAAGTCGAGCGCGGGCAGGCTGAGGCCCGGGTTTCGGGTGACGCAGATCTCATACATCTCGCGGCTGTAGCGCACCGCGTCGACCACCGTGCCGCCTGCCAGCAGGGTCAGCGCGGGCGAAGCGGCGAACGAGCAGCCGCCGAAGCCGGCGGTCTCGGTGATCGCGCTGTCGCCGATGTCGGGGCAGGCGTCTTCCTGCTTGAAGCCAGGGAAGAACAGGCCTTGCGGCAGGTCGGACTTTGCCGTGAACCACTGCTTGCCCATGCCGCTAATGCGCAGGCCCGTCTCGGTGCCGTTGCGCGCGGTGGCGGTGACGACGCTGCTGAACTCGATGCCGTGCGCGGCGTCCATCGTGGCCTTGCACGACACCATCGAGTAGTTCAGAAAGAACTGCGACGTCCTGGCAACGAAGTCCAGTGTCTGGTGGATGTGGTCTTGCGACACCGCGTTCGCGTTGCTGCCGGTCGCCGCCAGCGGCACGGCCAGCGTCATGAAGAAGAGCGCTGTCGATGCGGCATTGCGGCTGTGCACTTCATCACCCATCAGCAGCGCCTGCGACTGGATGGCCTTGAGGTCGATGCCGCCGTTCTCGTCGAAAGCGTGCCGCACGGCGGCCTTGAGCACGGGCGCCAGCACACGCTCGAACCACTTCAGGCGCTGCAGCACGTCGGGCCCGTTTGCGCCGAAACGCAGGCAGCGGCCGATGCCCTCATTGATGTTCGTGTAGGCCACGTTGCCGTGCGTCGCATCGCGCACCTGGATCAAGGGCATCGATGCGCTGATGACACCGGTCATCGGCCCCACCGCGTTGAAGTCGTGGCACTGCGCGAATTCGATGTCGCCGCGTTCCAGCATCTGCTGCGCCGCCTGCGGCGTGTCGGCCCAGCCTTCGTACAGCACGGCGCCGATCATCGCGCCGTGCATCGGGCCGCACATCTCGCCCCATGCCACGGGTGGGCCCGCATGCAGCAGCAGGCGCGCATCCTTCATTTCGGGCCACACGCCGTCGGCACGCAGGGCGATGTCTTCCCACATCGGGCGCGAACTGATGATGCGCTGGGTCGCCTGCGCGTTCGCCGCGGCGATGCGCGCGTCGCCCATCATTTGTGCGAGTTGCCAGGCGAGCAGCGGGTCGGCGTCGCCGGGCGGTTGCCACTGCAATTGCGTCAGCGTGCCCGCGTTGGCGATGACGCTGGCGTTCAAGCCGTCGATACCGACGTTCAGCACGGCCGGGGCTTGGCGCAGGAGGGTGTTGGCGCTCAAGGTCATTGGCGAGGTTCGCTTTCTGTGCAGGGCGTCGTGACAAGGGCGATCAGCACACCGGCGAGCATGTCGGCGCCGGACGAAGCGCCGACGCGCAGCAGCGCTTGCGTGGTGCGCGCGATTTCGGGCAATGCGTTGCGCTGCAGCGCCGCGAGCAATTCATGCAATGCGCGGTAGCTCGCACCGGCGATCATGTCGTCGAGCAAGGCGGCGCTGATCACGTTCGTCGCTGTTCGCGCTGCCTGGCGCAGGTCGGCGAGCACCGCCGGCAGTTCGACGCGCCAAGCGTCGCGTGGCGCGTGCTTGAGTGCAAAGAGTGCTCCACCCAGAAAGTCGTCACCGCTGGGGGTCAGGCCGTGGCCCAGGCCGAGCACGCGTTTCGCTGCAGCACAAAACGCCGACAGATCGTTCCCGGCAAGTGCGGCGTGGACCGCATCGAAACGAGCTGTCGCGCGGTCCAGCGGAAACGCCAGCGTTTGCCCGGCAAGCCAGGGCAGCAGGCCCTTGGCGGGGATGGAGTCCATCAAACTCAGGCACATCTGCGCGCCGCAGCGCAGGGATTGCGGATCGCACACCAGCGCTTCGGGAAGCCAAGGGTTGGCGACGTTGCGCGGATGATCGGTGCACGCGTGCCGCCCCGCCCACACGACGTCGCCGTGCAGCAACGCGTAGTCGGTCGACTCGAAACCTGGAATCCTCATGAGCGAATGTGGCTCTGCGACTTTGCTCAGCCCTCCTTGTAGGTCATCCCGGCGAAAGCCGGGATCCAGGACGATGGAGCGCGGCAAAGGGTGGATCCCGGCGTTCGCCGGGATGACCGTTGCTCGGAGGGCGGACGACGTAGCCGTCGGCCTGGGGCCGCTCTGCAGGGGCAGCGACGCCGCGTTCACGGCGCCCCCAAGGTGATGCGCGTCCCGGCGCGCCCCAGCAGCGCGTCGAACGCTTTGTCGAGCGACGTGATGATGACGACGCCGTCGTGATTCGCCTGGGGCGACTCCTCGAGGTAGGAAATCGCGGCTTCGATCTTCGGCCCCATGCTGCCTGCGGGGAACTGCCCCTGCGCAGCGTGTTCGCGCGCCTGCGCCAGCGTCATGTGGTCCAGCCAGCGCTGTGTGGGTTTGCCGAAGTCCAGCGCAACGCGCTCGACGCCGGTGAGCATGATCAGCGCGTCAGCGTGCAGGTGCGCGGCCAGCATGGCGCTCGTCAAGTCTTTGTCGATCACCGCGGCCACGCCCGACCAGTGGCCCTGCGCAGTGCGCACCACCGGAATGCCGCCGCCGCCGCAGGCCACCGGGATCACGCCGGCATCGAGCAGCGCATCGACGGTCTGCAGATCAAGAATCTTCTTCGGCTTCGGGCTGGCGACGATGCGCCGCCAGCCGCGGCCCGAATCTTCGGCAAAGGTCCAGCCGGTGCTTGCCGCCATCAGGCTGGCTTGCGCCTCGTTGAGGAATTTGCCCACCGGCTTGGTGGGCTTGTGGAACGCCGGGTCGTCCTGATCGACCTCGACCTCGGTGACGATGCACGACACGACCACGTCCATGCCATGGTCCACCAGCACGTTGGCGAAACTCTGCTGCAGCATGTAGCCCATGCCGCCCTGCGAATGCGCGACGCACACGTCCATCGGCATCGGCGGCAACTCGTCGGCGGTGCGCGCCATGCGGTACAGGATGTTGCCCACCACCGGCCCGTTGCCGTGCGTCAGCACGAGTTGCCAGCCGGCGCGAATGATCTCGACGAAATGCGCGCAGACCTGGCGCATCAGTGCCAGTTGTTCGCCCGCCGTGCCCTGGATCGTGGGCGGGTAGGCGGCGTTGCCGCCCAGCGCAACCACCACACGCCTGCGGCGTGCAGCCGCCGGCGCGCGGGCCGCGGCGCTCACCGGGCGGTTCAACGGGCTGGTCGACGGGCTGGTCAACGGGCTTGTCAATTCACCCACTCCCCCGCCAGCCACGCCGCATTCGCGCTGCTGCCCGCCAGCACCATACCCACCGCGCGCAACGTCGCTTCCTGCTTGGCGAGTGCCTGTGGGTCGAGCTCGGTGCCACAGACGAAGCCGATCACGGCGAGCTCGCGCTTCGCCTTTGCCGCGATGCGTTTCGCCTGGGCCACCGCCACGGCGAGCTCGCCTGCCGGGTCAGGGTGCGCGCCCCAACCAATCACCACATCAAGCACGATGACCCGCACCGACGGATCCGCCGCCTCCTGGAGCAGCCGCTCGATGCGCGGCGCCTGGTCGATCATCGGGTGCGGGCGGCCGACAGTGAAGGCGTCGTCGCCCAGGTCCAGCGCGGTGTGGCCTTTGCTCGCCTTGCGCGGATTCGCCAGCGCCAGCGCCGGGTTGATGGGAACGTTGGACCATACCTGCAACCATGACTTCGACCAAATGATCTGCGCTTCCGCGGCGAAGGTACCGCCGCAGTACAAGGCGCGCAAGAATTTTTGCGATGCGTCGAACGCAGGTCGGCTCGGGATCGCGTAGTGGTGTGGGGCGAAGCGCTTCACGCCCGCCAGATCGACCGCCGCAGCGGCACAGTCCACGAGGGTCTGCACGACCTGAACTTCATGGCTCGACTTCGCAGGCGCCTGAAAGCTGCTCCCCAGGAAAAGCACGACGGCGGGCTTGCGCGCCGCCTGCAAGGCGGCGAAGACTTTCGCGGTGACCTCGGGCGCGGGGGGTTTGGAAACGACCACGATCACTCGGGTGGAGGCGTCATTCGCGAGCAGTTCGATGCCCTGCAACATCGTCGCCGCACCCACCTGCGCGTGCACGTCGCGCCCGCCGGTGCCGATGGCGTGGCTCACGCCGCCACCCATGCGGTGGATCTGCGTCGTCACTTCCTGCAATCCAGTGCCCGACGCGGCGACCAGGCCGATCGAGCCGCGGCGCACATGGTTGGCGAACCCGAGGGGCACGCCGCCGATGATGGCGGTGCCGCAGTCCGGCCCCATCACGAGCAGGCCGCGCCGCGTGGCTTCCTTCTTGATCGTCACTTCCTGCGCCAGCGACACGTTGTCGCTGAACATGAAGACGTTCAGGCCCAGCTGCAATGCCTTGAGCGCCTCGGCAGCGGCGTAGGCGCCCGGTACGGAAATTTGCGCGATGTTCGCGCCGGGCAAGCTTGCCAGGCCCATGGCCAGGGTGCGCGGCGGCGGCGCCGCAGCGGGAACGTCGTTCGCCGCAGCCGTGGACGTGCCGGCGAGTTGCGCCATGCACTGCGCCTGCGCCGCGACGCAGGCGGCGCGGGTGTTTGCCTGCACCGCGACCATGATGTCGCTCGGGCCGGCGTTGTTCAATTCGCCGTTCAACAGGCCCGCCTCCTGCAGGATTTCCTTGTTCGCGGCAGTGCCCATCTGCAGCGTCGCGTTCACCACATCGGGCAGCGCCAGCAGGCGTTGCGCAACCCGCATCAGCGCGACCGAGTCCTGGTACACGTTGGGCTTGACGAAGGCGAGGGTATGCAAGGAGGGGGTCATCGCAATGCGGGACAGAGCGGGTACGGTTTTGTATGCAGTCTTGTTATCATGATTTCGATGCCAGACACGCAGTTGCCGCAATTGTCGCCGCTCGCGAATCCCGCCAGCGCGTTCGACGAACTGAACCCGGCGCCGCGCCTGTTAATGGGCCCGGGCCCGATCAACGCCGACCCGCGCGTTCTGAAGGCGATGTCGTCGCAATTGCTCGGCCAATTCGACCCGCAGTTTCGCCGCATGATGCGCGAGACGATGACGCTGTACCGCGCGTTCTTCGAAACAAGCAACGACTGGACTCTGGTTCTGGACGGCACGGCGCGCTCCGCGATCGAGATGGTCATGCTCTCCGCCATCGAGCCGGAGAACAAGGTGCTGGTGTGCAGCTTCGGCCGCTTCGGCCAGTTGCTCACCGAGATTGCGCAGCGCTGCGGCGCCGATGTGCGCGTCGTGCAGGCGCCGTGGGGCACGGTGTTCGACTTGGCGCAGATCGAGGCCGCGCTCAAGAGTTTCTCGCCCAAACTCGTGGCGGTGTGCCAGGGCGACACGTCGACGACGATGCTGCAGCCGCTGCAAGGCCTGGGCGCGCTCTGCCATCGGTTTGGGGCGATGCTGCAAGTGGACGCGACCGCGTCGTGCGGCGGTACGCCGCTGCCGGTGGATGAATGGCAGGTCGACGCCGTCACCGCGGGCTTGCAAAAGTGCCTGGCCGGTCCGTCGGGCGCGTCGCCGATCACGTTGTCGAATGCCATCGCCAAGACGATCTATAGGCGACGCCACATCGAGGAAGGCTTGCGCCCGGCCGGCTACATGCCGGGGTCGGGCCCGCGCATCGCTTCCAACTACATGGACCTCGCGATGGTCATGGACTACTGGAGCGACGCCGGCCTGAACCACCACACCGAAGCGACGACGATGCTGTACGG
>JANNKM010000428.1:0-15952 GCA_031396305.1 Rhizobacter sp. | reverse complement strand
TTCTGGGTGAACTGGTCCAGAGGTGAGCCCTTCGACTCGCCTTCTTCTTTCTCGCCTTCGTTGCCGGAACTTTCGTTCGACTTCGGTTGCTCGGGCGGGTCGGTCTTCTTGATGCCGTGGGCAATGAAATTGACCACGTCCAACCTCGTCACCCCCTGCTGGTGGAGGTAATAGACGGCGTGCGAGTCCTTTTCGCCGAAGATCGCCACCAGAACGTTTGCGCCGGTCACTTCCTTCTTGCCGCTACCGGTAGACTGAACATGCATGATTGCGCGCTGGATCACGCGCTGGAAGCCGAGAGTCGGCTGCGTGTCCACTTCGTCGGAACCCGCCACCGTGGGCGTGTTTTCCTTGATGAACCCCGACAGGCTCTTGCGCAAGTCGTCAATGTTGGCCGAACAGGCGCGCAGAACCTCGGCGGCCGACGGGTTGTCGAGCAACGCCATCAGCAAGTGCTCGACCGTGATGAATTCGTGCCGCTGCTGGCGCGCCTCGACAAACGCCATGTGCAGACTGACTTCCAATTCTTGCGCAATCATGCGGCCTCCAGGATGCATTGCAACGGGTGGCCCCCACGCCTTGCGGCAGCCAGCACCAACTCAACTTTCGTTGTCGCCACGTCTTTCGAATAGACCCCACACACACCACGCCCTTCGTGATGGATCTTGAGCATGATGAGTGTGGCCGATTCGAGGTCGCGTTGGAAGTACTCCTGGAGAACCATGACGACGAACTCCATGGGTGTGTAGTCGTCGTTCAGCAACACCACCTGGTACATCCGCGGCGGTTCGGTTCTTTGAGTACGTCGCTCGGCAACAACCGCCCCTTGCCCATCGTCGGGCAGCACCGGCGCTGGCGTCGGCGCGGGTGGGTTCGGCTTGTCGGTCGGCATGAACCCATTCTATCGATTCATCGCATATCCCTAGGGAAATCCGCCACCCCCCGTTTGGCGGACTATTCCACGGCGCAGCGACGGCGTCGGCCAGCAGTGCAGGCAATCGACTCGGCCCGCTCCCGGATCGAGATCACATCTGGTCGATCATCACGGCCTGCACGCCAAGCCTGGTGCGGGTTTCCAAATTCTGCGCATAGAAGACGGCCCGTGCGCGCATAGGCCGCCGGCCCGAACCGCGGCGATGCGGGCCTGCGCCGCGGCCAGCGTGGGCGGGAAGGGCTCAGCCATGGGGAACCACGCGGAGCTCGCCGACCTCGCCGCGGCGGATCGCTGCCGCCCGCGCGACCACGTCCTGCCGCTGCGTGGCATTCATCCGCGCCAGGTTCTTCACCTGCAGCGCCATGCGGGGGTTCTTCGCCAACGTTGCCTCATGGCGCATCAGGAAGTCCCAGTACAGCGTGGTGAAGAGGCAGGCGCTGTCGCCGCTGCGCTGCGCCGGGTCGTAGCGGCAGCCCTTGCAATGCGGGCTCATGCGCTCGATGTACTTGCCGGTGGCAACGTAGGGCTTGCTGCCCATCAGCCCGCCGTCGGCGTACTGGCTCATGCCCAGCGTGTTGGGCAGCTCGACCCATTCCACCGCATCGACGTACACCGCCAGGTACCAGGCATGCACCTGCTTGGGCTGCACGCCGAGCATCAGCGCGTACAGGCCCGTGACCATCAGGCGCTGGATGTGGTTGGCGTAGCCGTGCGTCAAGGTCTGCTCGATCGCATCGCGCAGGCAAGCCATGTCGGTGGCCCCGGTCCAGTACCAGTGCGGCAGGTCCTCGTCGGCACCGAGCGTGTTGCGCTCCAGGTAGCCGGGCATCTGCGTCCAGTAGATGCCGCGCACGTATTCGCGCCAGCCGAGGATCTGGCGCACGAAGCCCTCGACGCTGGCCAGGGGTGCATGGCCCGCGTCGTAGGCTGCCACGGCCGCCGCCACCACCTCGCGCGGATTCAGCAGTTTCAGGTTGAGCGCGGCCGACAGGTGTGCGTGGTACAACCAAGGGTCGCCCGGCCACATCGCATCCTGGTAGCGGCCGAACAACGGCAGGCGCGCTTGGACAAAGGCGTGCAAGGATTGCAGCGCCTGCGCGCGCGTCACCGGCCAGGCGAAGCTGTCGAGGCGGCCCGGATGTTGCGGGAACCTCTGCTCGACGAGTGCGATCACCTCGCGCGTCACCGCATCGGGCTCGAAGGTGCAGCGCGGCGGCACCGCGCCCGGGCCGGCAACACCGAAAGCCTCGCGGTTGTCGGCATCGAAGTTCCATTGGCCGCCGATCGGTGTGTCCTCGTTCTGCGGGTCCATCAACACGCGATGGCGCTTGCGTTGCTCGCGATAGAAGTACTCCATGCGCAGCGACTTGCGGCTACGCGCATGCGCCGCAAACTCACGCACACTGACGAAGAAGTGGCGGTCCTCGCGGATCTCGAGCGGCAGGCCGCAGGCCTCGGCCACCGCCTTGATGGCCTGCAGCACGCGCCAGTCGCCTGGCGCCGTCATGACCAGCCGGGTCGGCCACAGGCGCTCGATGTCGGCCTGCAGTTGCGCGGCCAGACTGCCGCGGTTGCCGGGTGCGTCGAGGCGCGTGTAGTGCAGCGGGCGATCGGCCGCTTGCAGCGCCAGCGCGAAGTGCCGCATCGCCGCCAGGAACATGGCGGTGCGAGGCCGGCTCGACCACACGTGCGTCGACTCCTCGGCCACCTCGGCCATCCATACCGCGTCGAGTTGGGGCTCGAAGCCATCGAAGGCGGCGGACTCGTGATCGAGCTGGTCGCCCAGCACCAGCACCAGTGAACGCAACTCACCCACGAGTCGCCTTGACGCGCCGACAGGCCTCGCTGCAGTACTTCACCTCGGCCCAATTCTTGGCCCAGTGCCTGCGCCAGCTCATGGCGCGGCCGCAGGCTGCACAAGGCTTGCTCGGCAGCGCGGTCTTGTTGCCGCGGAAGGTCGCGCCGATCATGGACGTTGCCCGGACACCCGTCCCGCGCCGTTCCCGATCAGGCCTTCTTGGCCCACGCGCTGCACCAGCCCGCACCGGCGACCTGCTTGCCGGCGAACAGCGGGCAGCCGGCTGCCTTGTCGGTGGGCTTGCCCTGATAGAGCGCGCAGTTGGTGCAGTTCTGTCCGGCGGCGAACTTGGGAAATTTCTTGGTGTCCACGCGCTTGGCATCGGCCACGTAGCCGAGCGCCGCGGCTTGCGCGTCCTTCTCGTCGACGAGTGCCTGCGCGTGGGCGAGCGTACCGACTGCGGCAGTGGAGGTGGCCAAAGTCATCAGGAACACGCGGCGTTGGATCGGCTGGGTCATGGAGAACTCCTTCAAAGAGGTGGGTGGGAAAGGTCGGGGATCTGTTCTGCCTGTCAGGCGACGGCGCGCTGAAACCGGCGGCCGATGCGCGATGAGTCCGGCGGAAAGAGACGATGGTGGACGCCATGCAACAGAACACCCTAGTCGAATCAACGAACTAGGGACTTCATCGGTACCTATTGGGACGCCCCGAGACGCCCTGAAATCGTGTTACATCGCGTCGATCATGACCTGACCGAACCCGGAGCAGGAGACCTGCGTCGCCCCATCCATCAGCCGCGCGAAGTCGTAGGTCACTTTCTTCGATTGAATGGCCTTTTGCATTGAGCTGATGATCAGGTCGGCAGCCTCGACCCAACCCATGTGGCGCAACATCATTTCGGCCGAAAGGATCTCCGAGCCCGGGTTGACGTAGTCCTTGCCGGCATATTTGGGCGCGGTGCCGTGCGTGGCCTCGAACATCGCGATCGAGTCGCTCATATTCGCGCCCGGCGCGATGCCGATGCCGCCTACCTGGGCCGCCAGCGCATCGGAGATGTAGTCGCCGTTCAGGTTCAGCGTCGCGATCACGGAATACTCGGCCGGCCTGAGCAGGATCTGCTGCAGGAAGGCGTCGGCGATCGAGTCCTTGACGACGATGTCCTTGCCCGTCTTCGGGTTCTTGAACTTGCACCACGGGCCGTCTTCGATCAGTTGCGCACCGAATTCGCGCTGTGCGAGCGCATAGCCCCAATCGCGAAACCCACCTTCCGTGAATTTCATGATATTGCCCTTGTGCACCAGGGTGACCGACGACTTGTCGTTGTCGATCGCGTACTGGAACGCCTTGCGCACCAGCCGCTCCGTTCCCTCGCGAGAGACCGGCTTGATGCCGATGCTCGACGTGTTGGGAAAGCGAATCTTCTTCACCCCGAATTCGTCTTGGAGGATCTTGATCAGGCGTTTCGCCTTGTCGCTCTCGGCTTCGAATTCGATACCGGCGTAGATGTCTTCCGAGTTCTCGCGGAAGATGATCATGTTCGTCTTCTGCGGCTCCTTCAGCGGCGAAGGCACACCTGCGAAGTACTGAATCGGCCGCTGGCACACGTACAGGTCAAGCTCCTGGCGCAGCGCCACGTTGAGCGACCGGATGCCACCGCCCACCGGCGTCGTCAACGGCCCTTTGATCGAAACGACGTACTCCTTGACGATGGCGAGCGTCTCTTCGGGAAGCCACTCATCCGGCCCGTAGATCTTGGTCGACTTCTCGCCGGCATAGATTTCCATCCAGTGAATCTGACGCTTGCCGCCATAAGACTTGGCGACTGCCGCGTCAACCACCTTGATCATCACTGGGGTGATGTCCAGGCCGGTGCCGTCGCCCTCGATGTACGGGATGATCGGGTTGCTCGGCACGTTGAGCGAGTAGTCCTTGTTGACGGTGATCTTCTTCCCACCCTGGGGGACTTTGACGTGCTTGTACATGGCGATGGCGCTCCAGACGGTACGATGAGGGGGCTGAACTTTCTCATTCTACGATTCGCCGTGCACACACTTCGGACCTTGCTCCAGGCTGCCGCCATCGCGCTTGCGTTCGTGCATCCGGCAAGCCAGGCCCAAGACGGACCTCAGAAGTTGCCTGCGGTCGCGCTGAACGCCGGCATGCACATCATTCAGGCCGAACTGGCCCAGAGTGCCGAGCAGCGCGGCATCGGTCTGATGCACAGGCCGAAGATGGGCGCCAACGAAGGCATGCTGTTTGTCTTCGAATCGGCAACCCAGCAATGTTTCTGGATGAAGAACACGCTGTTGCCGCTTTCAATCGCCTTTCTCGACGATGACGGCACGATCGTCAACATCGAAGACATGGCACCGCAGACGCTGAACGGCCATTGCTCGAAGAAGCCCGTTCGGTTCGCGCTGGAAATGAACCAGGGGTGGTTCGCCAAGCGCGCAATCAAGGCCGGCTCACGCGTGCAAGGCGGCCCGCTGGGCAAGTAAGCAGACCGTTGCCGCAGCGCACGCCCAGGGCGACGCGGGCCCGAAAATCGCTATAGTCGGTTTTGCTTTTCGTCAAACCAAAAGGAGACTTCATGGGCGCGATATTTCAATCGCTGGGGCGTACCGTCGCGGCGGGCGTGGTACTGCTGGTGCTGCTGGTCGTGCTGTTCGGCAATGTTCAACTGAATATGGCCTGGCATGCCTTCTTCATGCGCTGGCTGCACGTGGTGTGCGGCGTGATGTGGATCGGCCTGTTGTGGTATTTCAACTTCGTGCAGATTCCTTCGATGCCGAAGATCCCCGACGAACAGAAGCCCGCCATCAGCAAAGTGATCGCGCCCACCGCGCTGTTCTGGTTTCGCTGGGCGGCGCTGGCCACCGTCGTGACTGGCGTGTTCCTCGCTTCGCTCAATGGCTATCTGGTGCAGGCGCTGAGCGTGCAAAAACCGTTCACGGCCATCGGCATCGGCATGTGGCTTGCGCTCATCATGGCATTCAACGTCTGGTTCATCATTTGGCCGAACCAGAAGAAGGCCCTGGGCATCGTGACCGTCACGCCCGAGGAAAAGGCCAAGGCGGGCCGCTTGGCGATGCTGACCTCGCGCGCGAACACGATGCTGTCGATCCCGATGCTCTATTGCATGGTCGCGCAGCAGAACGCCGGATTCTGAGCCCGCGCGCCAGTCGCCGGAAGGCGACTGGCGGCTGGCGAAGGCACGCGCGCCATACGAGCAACCGGGCTGACGCTCCACTTCCGGGGCGGACGGCGAACGTTCTCCGTCCTGCGGGCGCTCACAAAGCGTCCGCCCTGGCGATGTGCACTCGCGCCTGGCCGCGTGCCAGCGTCAACCGCAGATCATCGCCTGCATGCAGTTGAGCCGGGTCGACGACCAATTCGCCGTCGCCGCGTTGCACCAGCGCATAACCCCGAGCCACCACCAGCGTTGGATTGCACGCCTCCAGGCGCGTGGCCAGGTGCGCGAGGGTGTGCCGGCTGCGCGCACCGTCGGTGTCGATTCCATGGACAAACCGACTGGCGAGCCTGCGCAGGCCCTCACCCGCCTTGTGCGCCGCCAGCATTGCCGCCGAAGGCAAGCGATGCGCAAGCAAGCGCAGGCGCAAGGTTTCGTTGTCCAGGCGTTGTGCGGGCCGCCCGAGTTGGGCACGCAGCCTGTCCATATGCTGCTCCGCAAGATTGAGGCGGTTTGCCGCGGCGCGCCGCGCACGGGTGGCGAACCCCGCCAGTTCCAGCAGGCAATCCTGCCGCGCCGGCACACTGAGTTCGGCAGCTGCTGTCGGCGTCGCGGCACGCAAATCCGCGGCCAGGTCGCACAAGGTGACATCACTTTCGTGGCCGACCCCGCAGACCACCGGGATCGGTGAGGCCGCGAGCGCGCGCACGACACGCTCGTCATTGAACGCCCACAGGTCTTCAATCGAACCCCCACCGCGGCAAACGATCAACGTGTCCACCTCTGCCCGCTTGCCTGCCAGGGCGATCGCCTCGGCCAACTCAGCCGGGGCCTGTGCGCCCTGCACCTTGCTCGGGTAGACGATCACACTGACGTGTGGGGCACGCCGCGCCAGCGTGGTGACGACGTCGTGCAGCGCTGCCGCACCCAGCGACGTGACGATGCCCACCGCCTGCGGGTGCGCCGGTACGGCGCGCCGACGCGAAGGATCGAACAAACCTTCGGCGTCGAGCCGAGCCTTGAGCTTGAGGAACTGCTCATACAAGGCTCCGACACCGTCGCGCTGCATCGATTCGACGATCATCTGAAGTTCGCCGCGCGCCGAGTACACGTCCAGGCGTCCTCGCACTTCGACCCGTTGCCCATCGGCAGGGGTGAAGTCCAGCAGGGTGGCGGCACGTCGAAACATGGCGCACTTCAGCAGTTCGCTTGCGCCAGCGTCCTTGATGCTGAAGTAGCAGTGGCCGCTCGACGCCGCTGAGTAGCCCGAAATCTCGCCGCGCAAGGCGCAGGGATTGAAGCGCGCACCGAGGCTGTCCGCCACCGCGCGCAGCAGGCCGGAGACCGACCAGACCATGCGCCCTGGAGCGGTGGCGAGCGATTCGATCATCGGCAAACCCAGCATTGGCGCGGGGCGAGAACTCCACACCCGCGCCATTCAAGGGCTGGCGCACCACTGCTCGGGTTGCGAGCTTGCGTCGTCATCGCAAGTGATTGATTCTTAAGCACAATTTTCTGCCTAACTTTTTGGCAACGTAACCCGAACCCTGCATTTGTGCCGACTTGGCGACGCTCAACCGGAGTTATCCACACTGTTGTCCCCAGTCGCGGTGGATTGCTGGAAGGCGTCGGCGCAGACTGTGCGAGGCCCGTGGAATCGGGCATGGTGCGAGCTCTCGCGATGACGGGCAGAGCCGCAGAACCTTGGCGCCATAATCGCCGACTTCGAATTCGCACCCGTTAGCTCAGTGTGGGGACATCCGATTGATTTCGATCATACAGGCCGCAGGCTGGCCGATCTGGCCGCTGATTCTCTGCTCCATCGTGGCGCTGGCGCTCGTCCTCGAGCGCTTTTCCAGCCTGCGCGTGTCGCGCGTCATGCCGCCGCGTTTGCTCGACGAGGTGATGTCGGTGACGCGCGCCCACTTGCCTTCGGCCGACGTGGTGAACAAACTCGCCAAGAACTCCATCCTCGGCCAGGTGCTCGCATCCGGCGTGCGCGCCGTCATCGCCGAGCCGCGCATCTCCGAGGAGAGCCTGCGCGGCGCGTTCGAGTCTGCCGGGCGTGCCGCCGTGCACCAGATGGAGCGCTACCTGGCGCCGCTGGGCACCATCGCCTCGGCGGCTCCCTTGCTGGGGTTACTGGGCACGGTGATCGGCATGATCGAGATTTTCGGCTCGCAAGCCCCCACCGGCGGCAACAACCCGGCGATGCTGGCTCATGGCATCTCGGTGGCGCTGTACAACACCGCGTTCGGCCTGATCATCGCAATCCCGTCGTTGATGCTGTATCGACACTTCCGCGGCATGGTCGACGCCTACACACTCGACATGGAACAGGCCGCCGACCGAATGGTGCCGCACCTGCTGCGATTCACCGCGCAACACCGGCAGACGGGTTGAATCGACGATGTCGCTGCGTTTTCGAAAAACCCATCCGGAAGACCCGGAGATCAACCTGATCCCGTTCATCGACGTCCTGCTGGTGATCCTGATCTTCTTGATGCTCTCGACCACCTATTCAAAGTTCACCGAACTCCAGATCACGCTGCCCGCGGCCGACGCCGAAAAGCTGCGCGACCGGCCTCGGGAAGTCATCGTCGTCGTCTCCGCTGACGGCCGCTACGCGGTGAATCGGCGCCAGGTCGATGGGCGCAGCATCGAGTTGCTCACCGCCGAATTGACGGCCGCATCCAAGGGCAACCCGGACATGGTGGTGATCGTCTCGGCCGACGCATTGAGCCCGCACCAAAGCGTGATCAACGTGATGGACGCTGCCCGGCGCGCCGGATTGCCGCGCCTGACCTTCGCCGCGCAGGGCAGCCCCGCGGGCCGGGCGCGCTGACACACTGTGCATTTCGCCGACCGGAACGGCTGGTCGCAAACGCTGCAACGGGCCTGGCTGAAGCGCGGGTTGCTGGCAGTGTGTCTGTTGCCCGTCACGGCCCTCTACGCATTGCTCAGCGCGGTTCGCAGATGGCTGTATCGCCACGGATGGCTGGAGACCTGCAGCTTGAACGTGCCGGTCATCGTCGTGGGCAACCTGGTGGCGGGTGGCGCGGGCAAGACACCGAGCGTGATCGCCATCGTCGAGCTGCTGCGTCGCCGCGGGTTCACACCGGGGATCGTGTCTCGCGGCTACGCCGGCAGCGCGCAGTCGATTCTCGAAGTGCAGGTCGACACCCCGCCCGCAGCATGCGGCGATGAACCCAAGCTCTTGCAGCTGCGAACCGGTGCGCCTGTCGTCGTGGGGCGCAACCGGGTTGCCGCCGGCCGGGAACTGCTGCGTCGGCACGCCCAGGTGAACGTACTCGTCAGCGACGACGGCCTGCAGCACCACCGCCTGGTGCGCGATGCGCAAGTGATCGTTTTCGACGAGCGCGGCGCAGGCAATGGCTGGCTGCTGCCCTCGGGCCCGTTGCGCGAGCCGATTCCATCCGCATGTCCGGCGCGCAGCGTCGTGCTTTACAACGCACCGTCACCCACCACGCACTGGCCTGGAAGCACCGCGCAGCGCTCTTTGGCGGGGATCATCGAGCTCAAGGCGTGGTGGCAAGGCGCGAACGCCATCGCGCAGCCTGCCCAGTCGCTGCGCGGCAGGCGTTTGCTCGCCGTGGCGGGAATTGCCAATCCGGATCGATTCTTCAGTATGCTGCGCGACCTTGGCCTGGCCTTCGAGCCGATGCCGCTGCCCGATCACTACCCGTTCATCAAGCTGCCATGGCCGGACAGTGAAGTGGACGTGGTGATCACCGAGAAGGATGCGGTGAAGATCGACCCGCGCCGCGTCGGCAACGCCCGCGTGTGGGTCGCCGCGCTAGACTTCCGTACGAGCCCGAGCTTCGAATCGGCCTTGATGTTGCTGCTCCCCAAATTTCCCGTGCAAGGTGTCGACCATGGAAGTGCGTCTGCTTGAGCTGCTGGTCTGCCCGATCTGCAAGGGCCCATTGGAGTACCTGCGTCCGCCTGCGCAAGAAGCGCATGAACTCGCTTGCCGCGGCGACAGGCTCGCGTTTCCAGTGCGCGACGGCATCCCCGTGATGCTCGAAGACCAGGCGCGCACGCTCGATCCAAACTCCTGACGTCGCGCCGCGCCGCGCCGCACTCGCACCGCAAAGCATCACGATGAGCTTCACGGTACTCATTCCGGCGCGATTGGCTTCGACCCGCCTGCCGCGCAAGCCCCTGGCCGATATTGCCGGTGTGCCGATGGTCGTTCGCGTCGCACGGCAGGCGGTAAAGTCCCGCGCCAGCCGGGTGGTGGTGGCGGCCGACCATGCTGACATCCTGGCGGCTTGCGTCGCGTTTGGCGTTCAGGCGATTCTGACCCGGCCAGACCACCCGACCGGCAGCGACCGCCTCGCCGAGGCCTGCGAAGTTCTGGGCCTGGATGGCGCCGATGTCGTGCTCAACGTGCAAGGGGACGAACCGCTCATCGATCCGGCAATGATCGACGCTTGCGCTGCGCTGCTCAACGAGCGCGCCGACTGCGTCATGGGAACCGCCGCGCACGCGATCGACACGCAGGCGGAACTGGACGATCCGAACGTCGTGAAGGTCGTGATTGACGCCGCCGGACGCGCCATGTATTTTTCACGCGCACCCATTCCCTGGTGGCGCGACGCCCGTGCTGCCGCGGCTTCATCGAGCAATGCCGCCGTGCCCTCGCCACCACCGCTGCGCCACATCGGCTTGTACGCCTACCGGGCAGGCTTTCTGCGCCGTTTCACAACGCTCAGCCCCAGTCCACTGGAGGCGATAGAGTCGCTTGAACAACTGCGAGTTCTATGGCATGGCGAGCGCATTGCCGTGCATGTGAGTCGCTCAAGGCCCGGGCCGGGGGTGGATACGCCGGCGGACCTGGAACGCGTGCGCGCAATGCTCGGCTGAACCTCGCTCGCAAACCTCAGTGCGCAGCAGCGAAGAGCGTCACGGCGCTGCGCCATCACATGGTATTCTCGGCGCGAAAATCGCAGCCCACGCAACCAAGCCCCACCGGCCTGGCGCGACGGAAAGCGCGAGGAGACATATGAAACTGATCCTTCTGGGTGCACCCGGCGCAGGCAAGGGAACCCAGGCCACATTCATCTGCGGCAAGTTCGGCATCCCGCAGATCTCCACGGGCGACATGCTCCGCGCCGCGGTCAAGGCAGGCACCCCACTGGGCCTGGCCGCCAAGAAGGTCATGGGAAGCGGCGCGCTGGTCAGCGACGACATCATCATCGGCCTGGTCAAGGAGCGCATCACTCAGCCCGACTGCGCGAGCGGATTCTTGTTCGACGGCTTCCCGCGTACGATTCCTCAGGCCGATGCGATGAAGTCCGCCGGTGTGAAGCTCGATGTCGTGCTGGAGATCGACGTGCCCGACGCGGCAATCATCGAGCGCATGAGCGGGCGCCGGGCGCACCTGGCCTCCGGGCGCACCTATCACGTCAAGTTCAACCCGCCGAAGGTGGCTGACCGTGACGACATCACCGGCGAGCCACTCATTCAGCGCGAAGATGATCGCGAAGAAACCGTCAGAAAACGCCTTCAGGTTTACAAGGAGCAGACGCGTCCGCTCATCGAGTACTACGCCCAGTGGGCGCGCACGGGCAGTGCCGACGCTCCACGTTACGAGCGCATCCTCGGCACCGGCAGTGTCGATGAGATCACGCAGCGCGTGATGGCCGCGCTGGCCTGACTGGGCCACCCCCCGATCAATCAAATCCGCGCGGAGCAATCGATGGAAATCTCAGGCAAGGTCTTTCTCGTCACCGGCGGCGCATCCGGGCTCGGTGAGGGCACGGTGCGCATGCTCGCCGCCCACGGCGGCAAGGTCGTGATCGCCGATCTCCAGGCAGACAAAGGCGAAGTCCTGGCCCGGGAAGTCGGCGGCGCGTTCGTCAAGTGCGATGTGAGCCAAGAGAGTGACGCGCAAGCCGCCGTGGCCAAAGCCGTCTCTTTAGGCAAGCTGATGGGCCTGGTGAATTGCGCAGGCATCGGGCCGGCATCAAAGACGGTGGGTAAGGATGGCCCACACTCGTTGGCCCTGTTCACCAAGGTGATCACGGTCAACCTGATCGGCAGCTTCAACATGATTCGCTTAGGCGCCGAGGCCATGAGCAAGAACGCGCCTGAACCTACGGGCGAGCGCGGTGTGATGATCTCCACCGCCAGCGTTGCCGCCTACGACGGCCAGATCGGCCAGGCGGCATATTCAGCGTCCAAGGGTGGCATCGTCGGCATGACGTTGCCGATCGCACGCGACCTGGCGCGCAACGGCATCCGCAACATGACGATCGCGCCGGGCATCTTCGGCACGCCGATGTTGTTCACGTTGCCCAAGGAAGTGCAGGACTCTCTCGCCGCGAGCGTGCCGTTCCCGAGCCGCCTGGGCACACCCGCCGACTACGCGAAGCTTGTGCACCAGATCGTCACGAACGACATGCTCAATGGCGAGGTGATTCGCCTGGATGGCGCAATCCGCATGGCGCCGAAGTAGGCGCGCGGCTCACGAGGGGCCGCTCAGGCTCGACTTCAGGTCTTGCGCTTCGCGTAGAGCGCCCACAGACGCGCCAGGTCTGCCGTGCCATCGGCCCCGCCCACGGTCTTCAGCACGCCTTGCGCCTTGGCGCTGTCGCCTGCCATCAGGTAGGCGATCGCGAGGTGCAGCCTGGCGTCATCGGGGCGTTTCAGAGTGCCCTTGGCCAGGCCTTGCTGCATCATCGTCAGGCCCTTCGCGGCTTCGCCCGCGAACACCAGATTGAAGCCGGCGTTCACCAAGGAACCACCGTCCTTGTCAGCCGCCGCCTGCTTCTCGGTGTCAGCGCGCGCGGTCTTTTCTTCTTCCAGCCGTTTGTTCACCAGATCGCGCAAGCGTTTGTGGCGTTCGCCGTCGGCAGCCTTGCCGAGAACGCCGCTGGCGAAGCCCTTGTCGACGACCTGCCGCGCCTCGTGCGGCAAGCCTGCCTGCAACGCCAGTTGCGCCATTTCCGAGAAATCGTTGGCCGCACTCATGCTGCCAATGGCCAGGCTCAATCGATACGTGTCCAGCGCAAGCCGATCCGAAAAGCCAGGCTTGCGCTGCATGCGGCTGAGCAGGTCGAGCCAGTACTCTTTCTTCGGGTAGAAAGTGACAAGCCGCTCAAGCGCATACACCGTCGCATTCGCATCCTTCATCTGCGTGCCCGCGTTGAGCAGCAGGTTCAGCCGCTCCTGCGGCGGCGCGCTGCCGGCTTTCTCCGCGGCCTGGATCTCGGTGGTCAACTCGCGCGCTGCGCCGGCGAAATCGCCGCTCAGGTACTGGCTTTGAATCAGCAGCGTGCGGATCGACGGGCTCGTGCCACCCTCCTTGAAATAGCGTTGGCACCACAGCATCGCCTTGGCGTAGTCCTTGGCACGGTAGTAGGCCACGGCGATCGACTCGACCATGCGCAACCTCTCGGCAGCAGAAAGTCTGCCGGTCGCATTCAGGGCCTCGAACGACTTCGCCGCGGTTTCGACGTCACCCCCGCCCGACGCCGCGGCGATGCGCATGCGCTCGATCACGAAGCTCTCGTTGGCAGTCTTGTTCGCCACTGCATCGGCTTCGTTCACCCGGGCCAGCGCGTCCTTGAACTTCTGCGCCTTGATCGCCTCTTGCGCGGCCTGCAGTGGTTTGCCGACCTCGGGGCGCACAGCGTCTTGCGCCATGCCACTGTGCAAAGGCACGGCAAGCGCAATCAACGCAGCCCAGCGAATTGGGAACAAAGCACCGATCCGTCTCCCTCTCCCGCCTGCGGGCGAGGGTTGGGGGCGAGATGGGGGTTTCGAGCCGCATGCGGCGAGCCCATCCAGCGATTCGGGCTTGCAAGCCCGAATGCGCGCTGCAAGTGAGGGCAAATCGAACACCACGCTCATCATTTGACGAACTGCTCGTTGCCCACCATGCCCAGCTTCGTCACGCCCAGGCGCTGCGCCGACGCAAGCACCATCGCCACCGCCTTGTACTCCACCAGCTTGTTCGGCCGGATGTGCACTTCGGGCTGGTCGGGCATGGCCGCGGCATTGCTAAGGCGCGTCTCCAGCGCATTGCGATCGGCAAGCGCCTCGCCGTTCCACAGCACCGTGCCGTCGAAGTCAATGTCGATCGTCACGACCACCGGCTCTCGCGTCGCCGGCGGTGGCGCTCCCTGCGGCATGCTCAGGTTCACGGTGTGCAGCTGAATCGGAATCGTGATGATGAGCATGATGATCAGCACCAGCATCACGTCGATCAGCGGCGTGGTGTTGATGTCGATCATCACGTCGGGTTCACCCGAACTGGAAGCAGAACCGACGTTCATGGCCATGGTGAATTCCTCATTGCCTGGGGGTCAACCTTTCGGCGGCGGCTCGGTGACAAAACTGATCTTCGCAATCGCCGCCCGCTGGCACGCGAACACGACGCGGCCGATTGACTCATAGCGCGCCTTTTCATCGCCGCGAATGTGCACTTCAGGCTGCGGGTCCATCACCGCGATTTTCTTAAAGCGCTGAAACAAGGCTTCGCTGTCGGGAACGAGTTGCGCGTTCCAGAAAATGTCGCCGTCCTTGTTCACCGAAATTTCGATGTTCTCCGGCCGCGTCTGCCGCGCGATGTTGGTTTCCTTGGGCAGCGTCATTGCCACCGACTGCGTCACCACGGGAATCGTGATCAGGAAGATGATCAGCAGCACCAGCATCACGTCGACCAGCGGCGTCGTGTTGATCGTCGAGACGACTTCGTCTTCATCGCTGGAAGAACCCAAATTCATCGCCATGTCGTGCCCCCGGTTGCCGGCACAGGTCAGCGCGACGACATCGCGGAAGTGCTCTTCGCGCCCATCAGCACGCCGTGCAGGTCGGCACCAAAGCTGCGCACTTTTTCCATCGTCACCTTGTTGCGCCGCACGAGCCAGTTGTAGCCCAGCACCGCGGGCACGGCAACCGCAAGGCCGATCGCCGTCATGATGAGCGCCTCGCCCACAGGACCGGCGACCTTATCGATCGACGCCTGGCCTGCGATGCCGATCGCCGTGAGCGCGTGGTAGATACCCCAGACCGTGCCGAACAGCCCGACAAACGGCGCCGTGGACCCCACCGTGGCGAGGAAAGCCAGGCCGTCCTGCAGGCGGCTTTGCACCTCTTCGACGCTGCGCTGCACGCTCATCGTCACCCAGGTATTGCGGTCGATGTTTTCCGTGAGCGCGCCTTCGTGATGTTCACCCGCCTCGATGCCGGTCTCGGCAATGTAGCGAAAGGCGCTGCCCTTCTTCAGCGCGGCCAAGCCTTCCGTCAACGAGGCAGACTTGAAGAACTTGCGA
Organism: Rhizobacter sp.; assembly: GCA_031396305.1. GTDB lineage: Bacteria > Pseudomonadota > Gammaproteobacteria > Burkholderiales > Burkholderiaceae_C > JAEMQF01. Next base: position 725 of record JANNKM010000428.1, on the reverse strand, counting down.
CTCGCCGCACGCGCCTCGCCGCCCATCTTCAGGCTTTCATACAGCTTCGTGATCAGGATGTACCAACTGCCCATGCTCATGATCACGAGGATGATCAGGGTGCCCTTGGAGACGAAATCGCCTTGTGCCCAAAGGGCGGCCAGGCCGTAGGGGTTGTCGACGGTTTCCTTGCTGACAATGCCGGTGGAAGGTGCGGCCATCGGCGGCGCAACGGCTGTCGCTTCCGCAGGCTGTTGCGTTTGCGACGCCACCCGATCAGGCAAAGCAACGAGGCCAGCGGCGAGGGCCAATGCCGCGATCAGGGTGGTCAAACTATTGCTCATGGGGCGGGTCTCCTGCGGTGAGCGAGGTTCTTGTTGAAGGTCACGCCTCCGGCTCGTGGCCGGGCGCGTACGAAGCGAAAATTCTGCTGGCGTGCGCGTTTCAGTTGATCGTGAAAGCAAAGGGCTGCTCGACGACGATGTTGTCACCCACGCAGGTGTATTGAAGCATCGCCGCCGTGACGGCGTTGCCGAACGCACGCTGGATCTTGCGGTCTCGCGTTCCGATGATCGAATTGGGAACGACTTCGGCCTCAACAATCTTGTTGCCCTTGATCGTCGCGCGTGCCTTCAGCTCGATCCTCCCGGTGAAGTCCACCCCTGGCACTTCGGGCTGGGGCATCTTCGAACAATAGGCAGCGATGTTCGTCGGCTTGGGTGCGGGAGGAGCTGGGGGCGGTGGAG
>JANNKM010000232.1:0-2028 GCA_031396305.1 Rhizobacter sp. | reverse complement strand
GGCAGAGCCACATTTGCTCATGAGCACGGACCGGCGGCGCACTCAACCTGCATCTGGCAGCAGTGCTGCGCCGGCCGCGTCCACGGCCGGCGTCTGCGCCTGCGCCCGCTGCCTGCGCGGATCGTGCTTGCCGATCTCCGCCCCGGCCGCACGCTTGAGTTTGCGCAGCGCGGCTTCGATCGCTTCATGTGCGTTGCCGGCCTGGCTCTTCACGACGACAGCGTCCAGGCCCACCAGCCGCGCCTCCAGCGTGCAGTGAATCTCGTTGGCACCGGACTTCGCCTGGCCGTCCGCGTCGGACAGATGCGCCTCGACGCGCGTGATGCGCTCGCCGAAGCGGCCCATCGCGCCACCGACCACCTCTTTCAAGTGTTCGGCCATCAGCTGGCTGCCATCGGTGTTGAGGTCGGAGTGAAGCAGAATTTGCATGGGTACCTTCTGTGTCACGCATTCGGCCGAACCGTCTGCGCATGGGGTGGGTAGGGGGCGATGCGTCTGCCAGCGACGGGCTGCCCGGCCAATTCACTCGCGAGGCGGTGATTCACATCGCGGTGATGCGCTTCATCGGCGCGCACCACGAGCACCACATCGCGCAGCGTCGCCTCGGGTCCCAGCTTCCAGTAGTGCTTCGCGATCGTGGGCGCCGCCACGTTAGGCGAACGCCCGGCGTCGATCTCGGCCAGGTAGAGCGTGTAGCTGAGCACCGCTTCCTCCTCGAAGTAGCCGACGACGCGGTGCGCCGTGCGTTGCGAGAGCAGGTAGAGGAAGAAGAAGCCGAGATAGAAGATCCACTGCACGAGCAACACCACGATCCGCTCGAAAGCCGTCGGCCGGGCGATTTCGACAAACGTCATCAGGTGCATGCGCTCGTTCTCGGCCTCCTCGAGCAATGTGCGGATCCAGCCGTCGTCGTCGACCATGCGGCGCAGGCTTTGCAGGTGCATGACCGTCGCGCCCACCATGCCGGGCACGGCCGCCACGGTTTCGAGCACGATCGCGCGGTGCCCGTAGCGCTTGGCGAAGAACGTGTCGGCGCACCAGCGCAGCAGCTTCGTGGAAGCGCGCGCGAAGTGGTCGGAAACGCCGCTCGGCGGGTGATGATTTGACACTTCAGTTTCGTTCGGTGGCGCCGCATCGGGCTTTTCGTTGACGCTCATCGCCGCAGTTCTTGTTGCACGACGCGGCCGGCATCGCCGGCGCGCGACGCGGGTGCATCGCGTGCCGGCTCATCCGGGTTCCAGGCCACATTCATGCTGCGTTCCTTTCGTGAAACGAGGCAAGCGTAGACCTTCATGTGGCGAAGTTCGGTGCGCTGGAGCACTGAGCGCCTGAGCAACCGTCATCCCGGCGAAGGCCGGGATCCAGGACAGTGAGCTGAGGGTGGATCCCGGCGTGCGCCGGGATGACGTGCACGAGGCCGGATCGGCCGCGCCACGCGTAGGAGCCGGCCAGCGGCAACGTGAGGCGCCGTCCGACACCGCCCGCGACGGGCGGTGCCGACACTCAACTGATCTTCAGGAGCCTTCGTGACGCAAATCCGCAAGGGGCAAGCCCCCGCACCGCTGACCCGCGCCGAGTTTCACGAGCGCTTTGCCACGCGGTTCTACGACCCGGCCTACGCGGTCGAAAAGGACGCTATCGCGCGGCTCGAAGAAATCGCCTGGGCGGCGCTGCGGGAGGGCCGCAAGTCGCCGATCACGCGCAAGGCCGGGCGTGGTTTTGCCGACCCCGCGTACGAGGTGTCGGTGCAGTGGCTCGACACGCGCCAGCGTTTGAAGCAGGCCCAGAAGCGCTGGAGCGAACCGGCGACGCCCTCGCGGATCCTCGTCATCTGCGGCAGCGCGCGCAACGACGGCACCTGCCCCGGCGAGATCTCGAAGACCTGGCGGCTGACCGAAAGCGCGCGCCATGTCGTCGAAGGGCTGGGCGTGCAGGCCGACGTGCTCGACCTGAGCCTGGTCACGTCGGAGTACGGCCGCGCGATCCACCCGTGCAAGGGCTGCGTCGGCAGCGCGATGCCGCTGTGCC
>JANNKM010000215.1:0-6128 GCA_031396305.1 Rhizobacter sp. | reverse complement strand
GAAACCTTCGTCGCGCTGCGCACCGAAGTGCAGAACTGGCGTTGGGCCGGTGTGCCGTTCTACCTGCGCACCGGCAAGCGCCTGGCGGCGCGCGATGCGCAGATCGTCGTCAACTTCCGCCCCGTGCCGCACCCGATTTTTGCCGGCACCGCGCGCGCCAACAAGCTGGTCATCAAGCTGCAACCCGAAGACGGGCTCGAGCTGCATCTGCTGGCCGCCAAAGGCGGGCGCACGGCGTCGAACCTGCCCGAGCAGTTGTCGCCGGTGTCGCTCGATCTGGACTTCGACAAGGCTTTTGCCGAGAACCGCGTCGGCGGTTACGAGCGCCTGTTGCTCGACGCGCTCGCGGGCAAGCTGAACCTGTTCGTGCGCAGCGACGAGCAAGAGCAGGCCTGGCGCTGGGTCGAGCCGATCCTGGACGCGTGGAGCCAGGACAGCGCAGCCCCGCGCCCCTACGCGTCGGGCACCTGGGGCCCTGCGGCCGCCAGCGCACTGGTCGCACGCGACGGTCACGCATGGATCGAGGAGCAGTGAGCCGGCGGTCTGTGTGAACCCCATGCTCGAGCGCATCCGCGCCTCAATTTCCGCGCTGCCGCCCGCCGAGCAGCGCGTGGCGAAGCTGGTGCTCGCCGACGCGCGCAGCTTCGCCAGCCTGGCGGTGGGAGAACTCGCGCAGCGCGCCGGGGTGAGCAAGCCTACCGTCGTGCGCTTTTGTCGCAGCGTCGGCTATCACGGGCTGGTGGACTTCAAGCGCAAACTGGCCGGCGCCGTGAATGAAGGCGTGCCTTTCGTGCACCGTGCGGTGGGCGAAGACGACAAGGCGGGCGAGATCGTCGTCAAGGTGCTCGACAACGCCGTCAGTGCCTTCCTGAACTACCGCAATCACGCCGCGAGCCATGCCTTCGAGCGTGCCATCGATGCACTGGCGCGCTGCGGCCTGTCCGGGCGGCGCATCGAGTTCCACGGCGTCGGCAACTCGGGCATCGTCGCCCAGGATGCGCAGCACAAGTTCTTTCGCCTTGGCGTGAATGCGGCGGCGGTGAGCGACGCGCACGTGCAGGTGATGAGCGCGACGATGCTCGACCCCGGCGACTGCCTGGTCGTCATCAGCAACTCAGGACGCAGTGCAGACCTGCTCGATTCGGCAGAAATCGCGCGCAAGCGCGGCGCGACGTTGATCGCAATCACGGCGAGCGGCTCGCCGCTCGCGCAACTGGGCCAGGGCAGCGCGAACCAGGTGCTGCTGGCGGTGGACCACCCCGAGGACTATGAGCGCTACAGCCCGATGGTGTCGCGCCTGCTGCACCTTGTCGTGATCGACGTCCTGGTCACCGGCGTGGCGCTGCGCTTGCCGATCGCGCTGCGCGGTCGGCTGGCTGAGATCAAGAAGAACCTGCGGGCGAAGCGGCTGGTGCGCGCGTAGACCGCGCGAGCTCAACAACTCGCGCGCCCTTTGCAAAGGTGGCCAGCCTCGGTGCCGGTTTTCAGGTGACGTGGACAGCGTCGAATTCGCCTTGCAGTGCGCGCCATACCGCGGCAGGTGTGAGGGGCATCTGCACCTTCTCGGCGCGGCGCCCGAGGCCGGTGGGCGCGAGCGCGTCGATCACGGCGTTCACCACCGCCGGTGTGGCGCCGATCGTGCCGAGTTCGCCGACCCCCTTGACGCCCAGCACATTCGTGCGGCATGGCACCGAGGTGTCGAACTCCGTCTTGAAGCCGCGGAACCCATCGGCGTGCGGGATCGCGTAGTCCATGAAGCTCGCGCTGAGCAGCTGGCCGCTGTCCTTGTCGTACACCACTTGTTCGCACAACGCCTGGCCGATGCCCTGCACCGCGCCGCCTTCGACCTGGCCGCGCACGATTTGCGGGCTGATGACCCGGCCGATGTCGTTCACCGAGGCGTAGGCGACGACCTCAACGCCACCCGTGTCGGCGTCGACTTCCACTTCACAAATGTGGCAGGCGTTGGGCCAGCTCGGCGCGCCCGCGGTGGCGCTGCCGTCCATCGTGATGCGTGCCGTCTTCTGTTTCGCCGCCAGGTCGAACAGGCCGATGCCCAGGTCGGTGCCCACCACATTGAAGCGCCCGGCGCGGTATTCAATGTCCGATGCCGCGGCTTCAAGGGCCTCACCGGCCAACCGCCTGGCGTGCTCCACCGTGCGCTCGGCGGCCACGTGCACCGCGCCGCCACCGGTGAACAGCGACCGCGATCCGGCGCTGCCAAAACCGGTGGCGCGGTCGGTGTCGCCTTGCAGGACGCGGATCTTCTCGACGGAGACGCCGAACACATCGACGGCGAGCTGCGCATAGCTCGTCGCGATGCCCTGCCCCATCGCCTGCGTCGCACTCGTGAGTTCGATGAATCCGTCAGCGAGCACGTTCACCGTCACGTTTTCGGTGAGCACGTTGCCGCCGGTCCATTCGAGAAACGTGGCGATGCCACGGCCGCGCAACCTGCCGCGCGCCTTGCTCTGTTCGCGGCGTGCCGCGAAGCCGTTCCAGTCGGCGAGGGCCAGGCCTCGGTCGAGAATTTTCTCGAACTCGCCGCAGTCGTAGACCTGCGCCATCGGGTTCGTATACGGCATCTGCGACGGCTTGATCATGTTGCGGCGACGCAGGTCAGCCGGGTCCAGACCCATCTCGCGCGCCGCTGCATCCATCAAGCGCTCGACGATGTAGATCGCCTCCGGGCGACCGGCGCCGCGGTAGGCGCCCACGGGCGTGACATTGCTCATCACCGCCGTGAGGTGCAGATCGATGACCGGGATGTGATAGATGCTCGTGCTCACCCACGGGCCAACGAGCAACGGGATCAGCACGCCGGTGGCGGTGGCGTAGCCGCCGACGTTGGCCAGCGAGCGCACGCGCAGCGCCAGCACCTTGCCGTCGGCAGCGAGTGCGAGCCCGACCTTGCTGATCACATCACGCCCGTGCACCGACGCACTGAACTCCTCGAAGCGCTGCGCGCACCATTTGACGGGCCGGCGCAACGTGCGTGCGGCGTGCGCGACGACGATGTCTTCGGGGTAGATGCCGGTCTTCATGCCGAAGCCGCCGCCGACATCGCCGACGAGCACGCGCACCTGCGCTGCGGCCAGCCCCGGCAGCGACGCCACGAGGCCGTCGCGCACCGCGGTGGGCATCTGGCTCGACAAGGTGACGTGCAGCCGCCCGCTCGGGGCGTCGACTTCGGCGAGCACGACGCGCGGCTCGATGGCGCTGGGCGCGATGCGCTGGTTCACGATGTCCAATTGCACGGTGTGCGCGGCGCGCGCGAATGCGGCGTCGGTGGCGGCGGCGTCGCCGTGGCGCATCGCTGAGGCGACGTTGTCGGGCGCGGCGTCGCACAGCGCCGGCGCGCCGGGCGCCATCGCGCTGACCGCGTCGACGACGGCGGGCAACTCCTCGTACTCGACCCGCACCGCGTCGCTGCCGGCAAGGGCCGCGGCGCGGCTTTGCGCGACCACCGCCGCGACCGCTTCGCCAACGTAACGTGCACGATCGACCGCGAGCGCGTGACGCGGCGCCGATGCGGCGGGCGAGCCGTCGGGCCGGGGGAACGGAATGCCCGCGGCAATCGGCTTGAGCCCCGCGGCCACCAGCGTGGCGCCGCTGTAGGCCGCCAGCACGCCGCGCAGCGCGAGTGCGCCGCTCAGGTCCACCGAGACGATGCGCGCATGCGCGTGCGGCGAACGCACGAAGATCAGGTGCGTCTGGCCGGGGCGGTTCAAGTCGTCGGTGAACTGACCCTTGCCCGCCACCAGCGTCGGGTCTTCGATGCGGCGCACCGTCTTGCCGCTGCCGAAGCGGCCGACTTCGAGCGGGTTCAGCGGCGCGTTCATCGGGCACTCACCGCAGCACTCATCGCCCGCGAAGCCTGCTGCACCGCGGCGACGATGTTCACGTAACCCGTGCAGCGGCACAGGTTCCCTTCCAGCGCCTCGACGATCTGCGCCTCGCTCGGCTGCGGCACCCGCTTGAGCAAGCCACTGGCCGCCATCAACATGCCTGGCGTGCAGAAGCCGCATTGCAAGCCATGGCACGCCATGAAGGCCTCTTGCAACGCATGCGGTGTGCCGTCGGCGCGGGCCAGTCCCTCCACGGTGGTGACGCGCCCGCCCTGCGCCTGAAGCGCAAGCAGGCTGCAACTCTTCACCGGCTTGTCGTCGAGCAGCACGGTACACGCGCCGCACTGGGCCGTGTCGCAGCCGCTGTGCGTTCCGGTCAGCGCGAGCGGGCCGCGCAGAAAGTCGAGCAGGACCACGGTGGGTTCGATGTCGGCAGCCACCGGCTGGCCATTGACGTGCAGACTCAAGCTTGTCATCGCAAAGTTCCCAAACCCACGCAGGGGAAGATCGCAATCCTAGTGCAAGCGGCGCTACAACTTCATCAACTTCGGCAGATACAGGCTGATGTCCGGGAACGCCACGACGATCGCCAGCAGCAGCACGATGGCGATCGCAAACGGCGCGACGCCACGAAACACCGTCGCCGTGGAAACGCCGCTCAACATGCTCTTCACGACGAACATGTTCATGCCCACCGGCGGGCTGATGAGCCCGATTTGCACGACGATGACGATGACGATGCCGAACCACACCGGATCGAACCCCAGACTCACGACGAGCGGGAAGAACACCGGCACGGTGAGCAGAATCATCGACAGCTCTTCCATCGCCGTGCCCAGGATCACGTAGATCGCGCAGATCGCGATCATCACCGTGATCGGGCTGATCTGGTACTGGGTGACGAAGGCTTTCAAGTCGTCGGGCATCGACGTGAAGTTGACGAAGTTGGCGAACACCAGCGCGCCCACCAGGATCATGAACAGCATGCCGGTGGTGCGCGCGCTGTCCACGAGGATCTGAAACAAAACCTGGGGCGTGAGCACCCGGCGCGCCAGCGCGAAGCCGAAGGCGCCGAACGCGCCGATTCCCGCGCCTTCCGTCGCGGTGAACACGCCGCCGTAGATGCCGCCCATCACGATGATGAACAGCGCCGCCACCATCCACACTTCCCGCAGCGCGACCAGACGTTCACGCCATGACGCGCGTTCGGCGTGCGGCCCGGCCGCCGGGTCGCGCCAGCACACGTATTGCACGGCGCCGCACAGCAGCAGCACCGCCAGCAGGCCCGGCAGCACGCCTGCGGCGAAGAGCTTGCCGATGCTCGTCTCCGTCATGATGCCGTAGATCACCATGATGGTGGACGGCGGAATCAGGATGCCCAGCGTGCCGCCCGAGGCGATCACGCCCACGGCCAGCGTGTCGGCGTAACGGTGGTCGCGCATCGACGGATACGCCACCTTGGTCATCGTCGCCGCGGTCGCGATCGACGAACCGCAGATCGCGCCGAAACCGGCGCAGGCCATCACGGTGGCCATCGCCAGGCCGCCGCGCAGGTGGCCCACAAACGTGTACGCGGCGCGGTACAGCTCCTTGGACATGCCGGCGCGAGTCACGAAGTTGCCCATCAGAATGAACAAGGGCACGACGGACAGCGTGTACTGAAACCCCGACTCGTAGACGACCGTCGTCGCCGACGCCATCGAAGGCCCCAGGCCACGCATCCACCACAGGCCGAGAAAACCCACCAGCCCCATGGCCAGGGCGATCGGCACGCGCAGGAAAGCCAGCAGCATCATCAGGCCGAGACCGCACAGGGCTTCCGTCATCGCTGCCCCGATCTCGCTTCAGATGATGGTCTTGCCCTCGTCCGCACGGTGCGGCACGAAGATCAGGACCAGGTGAATCAGCGCGGCGATCACGATCATCGTGCCCATCGCATACGCCACCGGCGCAAGCGGCAGCTTCAGCACGCTCGTCGTGTCACCGTATTCGGCGACGCGCACGGCGCGGCGGAAGATCAGGTAGCCGATGCCGCTGAGCGTGAGGAAACACACCACGTCGGCGGCGACGTCGAGAACCCGCTTCACGCTGGGCGACATGAAGGTATCGAAGGTATCGATGACGATGTGCTCGCGGCGCTTCGACACCAACGGCAGCCCGCAGTAGATGAGCGCGGCGAGCATCATCTCGGTCAGCTCGAATCCGCCCGCGAGCGGTTTGTTGAACAGGTAGCGGCCGATCACGTCGACTGTCGTGATCAGCATCATCGTGAACAGCACC
>JANNKM010000209.1:0-13266 GCA_031396305.1 Rhizobacter sp. | reverse complement strand
GCCTGCTGCGCAGCTACCCGGGCAACTTCAGCGCCTACGAAAAGCTCAAGGAAGACCAGCTGGCTTCGGATGCGCTGGCCAATGCGCGCGCCGACAAGCTGCTGGCGGCCGAGGAGGTGTGGGTGCGCAAGGGCGTCGAAGCGCGGCGCACCCGCAGCGTGGCGCGCATCGAACGGCTGCAGGCGCTGCGCGCGTTGCGGCAGTCGCGGCGCGACGCGTTGGGCCAGGTGCGGCTGGAAATCGACGCCGGCGTGCCCAGCGGCAAGATCGTTGCCGAGCTGCGCAATGTGAGCATGTCTTTTGACGACAAGCTGCTCGTCAGCCAGTTCAGCGCGACGATCCTGCGTGGCGACAAGGTCGGCCTGATCGGGCCGAACGGTTGCGGCAAGACGACGTTGCTGAAACTGATCCTGGGTGAGCGTCAGCCGAAGTCGGGCAGCGTGCGCCAGGGCACGCGGCTGGAGGTGGCCTACTTCGACCAGTTGCGCAGCCGGCTGGACTTGAACTCGACGTTAGCCGACACCATCAGCCCGGGCAGCGAGTGGGTCGAGATCAACGGTGGGCGGCGCCATGTGATGAGCTACGTGAGCGACTTCCTGTTCTCGCCCGAACGCGCCAGTTCTCCGGTGCGCACGCTCAGCGGCGGCGAGCGCAATCGGGTGCTCCTGGCGCGCCTGTTCGCGTTGCCGGCCAACGTGCTCGTGCTCGACGAGCCGACCAACGACCTGGACATCGACACGCTGGAACTGCTGGAAGAATTGCTTCAGACCTACGCCGGCACGGTGTTCCTGGTGAGCCACGATCGGCGCTTTCTTGACAACGTGGTGACCAGCACCATCGCCTGGGCCGGCGATGAGGCGCCGGGGCTCTGGCGCGAATACGAAGGTGGCTATCGCGACTGGGAACAGCAGCGCGCGCGTGGGCTGGCGCTGCGTGACAGCGAAGCTCGCTTGGCGAAGCCAGCGGCAAATGCGCCTGTTGCATCGCGCCCGGCGGGCGGCTCAATCGCCTCGCCAGCGGCGAAGCCGCGCAAGCTCAGCTTCAAGGAACAGCGTGAACTCGACGAGCTGCCGCAGCGCATCGAGCGCCTGGAGGTTGAACAAAAGGACTTGGGCACGCTGCTTGCCGACGCGGACATCTATCGCAGCGACACCAACCGTGCTGTCGCCGCGCAGGCGCGCTACGCCCAGATAGAGGCGGAACTGACGTTGGCGCTGGAGCGCTGGGAAGCGTTGGACAAGCGAAACTGAAGTGGCTGGGTTCTGTCAGCCTTGCAGGCCGCGCCGATGCGGGACGCATCGGCTCTTCGCCAGGCACAAGCTCAGCGCCCGAGCGAGCCGAACCAACTGTCGCTGCGCGCTTCCGGGTGGGCCCGGCTCACGATCAAACCGGCCTGAAGGTACAGCGCATTGAGCACCCGCTTGGCGCGCCCACTGTCCAGGCCCGGCCAAATGGAGAGTTCGCGCAAATTTGCTGCCTGATGGCGCAACCGCGTCAGGCTCGCGAGCAGCGGTCCACGGATGGGCAGGCGGCTGAAGTCCGTGCCGGGAGCGACGCGATAGGCGGCCGCACCGCCGATCTCGGGCAGCAATTCGCGGCGCGCGCCGCGGATCGCCAGTTCCCAGGCAAACGGCGGCAGGGGATGGAGAAGTGGGTTCTTGCCGGCGAGCATCATCTCGGTCGTGCCGGGTGGGGTGATCCAAGAGGCTTCAACGTGCAGCACCCGCAGGTCGGCCAGATGCCGCGCCATCAGCTCGACCATGCTCATCGAGCAGTGGATCAGTTGCTCCTGCGGAAACACGGTCAGCGGCAATGCGTGCCGACCGCACTGCAGGTGGATCGTGACCCGCTTGCCATGACGCAGGCAGGCTGCCAGCACACCCAGCAGGTCGGCGCCATGCTCAGGGTCGTCGAAGCGGCTCAGATCGGCGCGCAGTGACGGGCTGAGCGTCGACGGGTCCGCGTCAGTATCGCGGAAGTCCGTCGGGACAGGCGCCGCCGCGAGCCCGCGGCTCATGGCGCGCGCGTGTGCCGCCTCGGAGTAGGGCAGGGTAGATTCAAAAGACTGAGGCAGTGTCACGAGGCGATTTTGACGCGCTGCCGATGCCTGGCAAAGCGAAGACTACATATTGTTACGAGTGCGAGCGAAGTCGCGCCAGAAACGCGCGTCCTGGCTGCTGGCGAAATTGATGCGCATCAGCGTGGTCGGCCGGTGAGTCGCGTGGAACAGCGCGCCCGGAGCGAGCAACCAACCGAGGTCGAGCATGCTTTGGGCCAGGCGCTCGGTGTCCACGCCTGCGTCCACCCAGCCAAACAGGCCACGCGGCGGCGCGGCGAAGTGGCAGTCGTGCGCCAGGGAGAGCTTGACGGTGCGCGCGCGGGCCGCGTCGAGCTTGGCGTTGATGCGTTCGGCGTGGCGTCGCAACAGCCCCTGCTCGAGGCAGATCGCCAGCGCCGATTCGGTCAGCGCCGGCGTGGTGAGCGTGCCCAGCAGTTTGGTGTCGATCAAACGGTCGATCAATGGCTCCGGCGCGGCGATGAAGCCGACGCGCCACCCCGGCGTGAGGATCTTCGAGAACCCGCCGACGTAGATCGTGCGCTCCAGCGCATCGAGCGCTGCCAGCCGCGGCAGGTGCGGCGCGGCGAGGTAAGCGTAGCTGTCGTCTTCGACGATGTGCAGATCGTTCTTCTGCGCGAGCTGCAACACCCGATGCGCCAATTGCAGCGAAAGCGACGCGCCGGTGGGGTTGTGCAGCACCGACACGGTGACGTACAGGCGCGGCCGCTGCTGCGCAGGCTGCGCGTCGATGAGGCGCTGCATCACGGCCAGGTCGGGGCCGTCGTCGCCGCGCGGCACCGGCAAGACGCGCATTCCCAGCGCCGCCAGGCGCGCGTACTCCACTGACCAGCCGGGTTCGTCCACCAGCACGCTGTCGCCTGGCTTGAGCAAGGTGCGCGTGACCACGTCCAGGCCATGCGTGGCGCCGATCGTCGTGACGATTTGCGTCGGTGTCGCGCTCACGCCATGGTCGGCAAGACGGGCGGCGAGCGCGCGGCGCAGGCGCGCATCGCCGGCGGGCTCGCCATATTCGAGCGACGACGCGCGCAGCGACGTGCCGCGCACGACTTTGCGCAAGGCGCTGGCGAGCAGCGGCAAGTCCAGCCAGTCGATCGGCAAGGTGCCCAGGCCCGGCATCGACTGGCCCTGCGGCGGCTGAAACATGCCGCGGATCAGCGTCGTCGCGCTGATCGGCAACGGCGTGCGCGCCGGCGGGGCCGCCGGTTGCGACTCGGCCGGGCCGGGCTCATGCGACTGCGAGCGCACGAAGAAGCCGCGCTGGCGCCGCGCCTCGACCATGCCCTGCGCCTGCAGTTGGTCGTACGCCGCCACCACGGTGGAGGGACTGACGCTGTGGCGGCGTGCACATTCGCGTACCGAGGGCAGGCGCGCGCCGGGCGCCAGCAAACGCTGCCGGATGCGCTCGGCGAATCGCCGCGCGAGTTGCTCTGTCAGGCTCGTGTCGGCACTGCGCGAGAGCGCGGCCACGGCGTGCGGCGTGGCGTTCATCGGCGCCGCAAGCGGTTGGCTGTGTCGGTCGTTCGGCCCATACAGATCGTTCAGTTTGACCCCGAAGTGTACCGGTGCTGTGCTGGTCACCCGCCTAGACTGAAGGCGCCATGAACCCCGATGCTGCTCGCGAAACCCGAGGCCTGTGGCTGGGCCTGCTCGGCGTGGTCATCTTCGCGATGACGTTGCCGATGACCCGCCTCGCCGTGGGCGCGAGCACCGACCCGCAACTGCCACCCCTGTTCGTCACGGCGGGTCGCGCCGCGATCGCCGGGGTACTGAGCCTGCTCGTGTTGCGGGCGCTGCGCGCGCCACCGCCGCGCGCCAGCCAGGCCCGACTGCTCGGCGTCTGCGCTGCGGGAACAGTGCTCGGCTTTCCGCTGTTCCTCGGCCTGGCGCTGCGCGAGGTGGATGCGATGCATGCCGCGGTCGTGACCGGCGTCCTGCCGTTGGGCACGGCGATTGCCGCGGCGTTGCACCTGCGCCAGCGCCCCTCGTTCGGGTTCTGGGCCTGCGCCGTGGCGGGTTGTGCGCTGGTATTGGGTTATGCCGTGCACAAGGGCGCGGGTCGCCTGAGCCTGGCCGACGGTTTGCTTCTGCTCGCGGTGGCGAGCGCCTCCATCGGATATGTCGCCGGCGCGCGCCTGGCGGCACAGATGAGCGCCGAACGCGTCATCTGCTGGGTGCTTGCGCTCAGCCTGCCTTTGACATTGCCAGTGACGCTGGCGAGCTGGCCGCACCAACCAGCCCGCTGGTCGGCGTGGGTGGGCCTCGGCTACGTCGCGCTGTTCTCGATGTGGCTCGGCTTCTTCGCCTGGTATCGCGCCCTGGCCATCGGAGGCACGGTGCGGGTGAGCCAGGTGCAGTTGGTGCAGCCGTTCCTGGCACTGCTGTTCGCGGTGCCGGTGTTGGGCGAGGTGCTCGAGCCCGACACCGTGGTGTTCTCCCTGGCGGTGATTGCCACGGTGCTTCTCGGCAAGAAGATGCCGGTCCACGATCGAGGTGCTGCATGAGTTTTCAGATGGCGCGCCGCACCGAGCTCATGAACCCTTCGGTGATCCGCGAGATCCTCAAAGTCACCGAGCAACCCGGCATCATTTCGTTGGCCGGGGGCCTGCCGTCGCCCGATTCGTTCCCGATCGAGGCGATGCGCGAAGCGACGCAACGCGTGCTGCGCGACCATCCGCGCGAGGCACTGCAATACGCGGCCAGCGAGGGCTTCGGCCCGCTGCGGGAGTGGGTCGCGGCAGATCTCACCGCGCAGGGCCTGGTCGCCGACGCATCTCAGGTGCTGATCACCACCGGATCGCAGCAAGGCCTGGATCTGGCCGGCAAGGTGTTGATCGACGCGGGCAGCCAGGTCGCTGTGGAGTCGCCTACCTACCTCGGCGCGCTGCAGGCGTTCGCGCCCTACGAGCCGGAGATCGTCAGCATTGCCGGGGATGCGGATGGCCCGCTGCCGCAAGCCCTGGCGCAAGCGCGAGGCGCACGCTTCCTCTACATGCTGCCGAACTTCCAGAACCCGAGCGGGCGCTGCATCAGCGCGCAGCGGCGCGACGCCCTGGTGGCCGCAGCGCGCACCGTCGCACTTCCCATCGTGGAAGACAACCCGTACGGCGAATTGTGGTTCGACGCCCCCCCGCCGGCACCGCTGGCGGCGCGCTGGGCCGAGGGCACGATCTACCTCGGCTCGTTCTCCAAGGTGCTGGCACCCGGGCTGCGCCTAGGGTACGTGATCGCGCCCAAGGCGATCTATCCGAAGCTCCTGCAGGCCAAGCAGGCGGCCGATCTGCATACGTCCGGCTTCAACCAGCGCGTCGTTTATGACGTGATCCGCGACGGTTTCCTGAGCGACCATGTGCCGACGATCCGTGCGCGCTACAAGGCGCAGCGCGATGCGATGAGCGCCGCGCTGGAACGCCACCTGCCGCCGGGCTGCGTCTGGCATCAGCCCAGTGGCGGCATGTTCTTCTGGGTCGAATTGCCGGACGGCGTGGACGCCGTGGCGCTGTTGCCCAAGGCGGTGCGGCGCGGTGTCGCGTTTGTTCCCGGGGCCGCGTTCTACGCGTCGGCGCCGCGTGCGAACACGCTGCGACTGAGCTTTGTCACCGCCTCGGCGCAGAGAATCGAGCAAGGCATTTCGCTTCTGGCTCAAGCCCTCAAGGAGGATGCATGACGACGCATACATTCACCCAGCTCGATGTGTTCACCGACACGCCCTTGAAGGGCAACGCCCTGGCCGTCGTGCACGCAGCGCAAGGCCTGAGTGAGGCGCAAATGCGCGACTTCGCGCACTGGACGAACCTGAGCGAAACGACCTACCTGCTCCCGCCCACCGACCCGCAGGCTGACTACCGGGTGCGCATCTTCACGACCGCCCGCGAGTTGCCGTTTGCCGGGCACCCCACGCTCGGCAGTTGCCACGCGTGGTTGGCAGCGGGCGGCCGCCCCAAGAACGCCGCGCAGGTGGTCCAGCAGTGCGGGGTCGGTCTGGTGCGGGTGCGGCGCGACGCAGGTCGGCTCGCTTTCGCCGCGCCGCCCTTGATCCGCAGCGGCGCGGTCGACGCGCCGACATTGGCGCACATCGCCCGCGCGCTGCGCATTCCACCTGCAGCGATTCGCGCGTCGCAGTGGGTCGACAACGGGCCGGGCTGGGTCGCGGTGATGCTCGCGACGCGCGACGAAGTGCTGGCGCTGCAACCCGATTTCGCTGCGATGCTGCCGCTGGAAATCGGCGTCGTTGCGCCTTGCCCGAGCGGACACGATGCCCAGTTCGAAGTGCGTGCCTTCATTCCCGCCGCTGGGCCGACCGAAGACCCGGTCACGGGCAGCCTGAATGCGAGCCTCGCGCAGTGGCTCATCGGCAAGGGCATGGCACCGCCGAGCTATGTGGCGGCACAAGGGACGGCGCTGGGCCGTGCCGGGCGGGTGTTTATCGAACAGCGCGACGACACCATCTGGGTCGGCGGCGGCTGCGTCGCCGTGGTGCAGGGGAGTGTTGCGCTTTGAATTTGGAGCTGGACCATATCGTGATCGCGGCACGCAGCCTCGACGAAGGTGTGGCCTGGTGCGAGGCGACCCTGGGCGTCACGCCGGGCGCTGGCGGCCGGCACGTCTTCATGGGCACGCACAACCGCCTGCTGCGCATTGACTCGCCGCGATTTCCGCGCAGCTATCTGGAGATCATCGCCATCGATCCACAAGCCACCAAGCCGCGGCGGCCGCGTTGGTTCGACCTGGACTCTGCGGCAAGCCAGGACGCCCTCCTGTCCGGCCCGAAGCTTTGGCACTGGGTCGTGCGCACGCCCGACCTCGACGCGGCGTGCGCCACCTGGCTCAAGCTCGGCGCTGACGCGGGTGAGACCGTGCAGGCCCAGCGCGAGACGGCGCACGGCACGCTGCGCTGGCGCATCACGATACGCCCTGATGGCCGCATGCTGTGCGACGGCGCCTTGGCAACATTGATCGAGTGGTCGGACGTGCACCCCGTGGACTCGATGCAGGCGAGCGGTGTGCAACTGCGCGGCGTCACGGTGAGCGGGTTGATGGATGGTGTGGCGGCGTGCTTGCCTGTGAGTGTTGCGTCGACCGGGGTCGCTGTTGATCACGCGGCACCCCTGCAAGTCGAATTGACGACGCCGCGCGGTCAAGTTCGATTGAGCTCGGCCAGCGCAGGCTGAGCAGGTTCCCGCGCGCCTTCGACGCTTCGCAGGGCGCACTGGTTACGATGCAGTGATGCGTCGCCGTTGCCTTCTCGCCGGACTCATTGCCCCTGCGACGCTGGCCCTGGGCAGTGCCGGCTGTACCCCCCAGACCACTGAGGTCGATGGGCCGGATGCGCCCGGATTTGTCGCGCCCAGCTCGGCGCCGCGGCTGGCGCTGGTGCTCGCGGCGGGCGGTCCGCGCGGCTTTGCTCACGTGGGAGTCCTGCGCGCGTTGGAGGAGTTGGAAATCCGCCCGGACTTGATCGTCGGTGCATCGATGGGCGCCTTGGTCGGCGGGGCACTGGCCGCGGGCATGAGCATCGCGCAGATCGAGGCGCTGGCCTTCGATTTCGATTTCTATCGTCTCGCGCGATGGTCGCCGAGCCAAGGCATGCGGCTCGAAGGCAGCGGCATCAGCGAGCTGGTGCAGCAGGCGCTCGGCGTGCGCCGCTTCTCGCAGCTGCGCACCGCGCTGGCCGTGGTCGCCACCGACGTGCAGCGCAACCTGCCGGCGGTGTTCAACCATGGCGACATCGGCCCGGCGGTTCAGGCGTCATGCGCGATTCCGCGCTGGTTCGCGCCGGTGCGGATTCGCGGCCGCGATTTCATCGACGCCGATGTCACAAGCCCCTTGCCGGTCAAGGTGGCGCGCAGCCTGGGCGCGCAACGCGTCTTGGCAGTGGACGTGGCGGTCCATCTCGACAAGCCGCGCCCGAGCGGGGCGGAACGCTACCTGGAGAGCGACCGAGCCAAACGCAGCCAGATCGACGCCGAGGCGGTTTTGGCGGATCTGGTCCTGCACCCCTACTTCGGCTACTGGGTCAACCTGAGCCGCGAGTTTCGGGAGCGTGCGGCGCGCGCGGCCTACGAGCAGACGATGCAACAGGCTGGCCCTCTGCGCAGCAAGTTTGCCTGACCGGTCGCGGTCTTCCGAAACACTGAATCGCCCCCGTTCGTGTGACGAGGATCCCGAATTCAAGGCAACGACGCTGACAATTGCAAACAGCGCTGGCGGTGCTCCGCGGTAGACTGCCGCCGCCCCGTGCGGGCCGGGCGCGCAACGGCGTTTCGCCTGAAACCGAGAAGAAAGTGAGCGACATGAAATTCAATCGAAGCATTCAAAGCGTTGCAGCGCTTGTTCTCACCGGCACGCTGGCCTGCGCGCAGGCACAGCTCGCCTCGCCTTATGTCGGCGGCTCGATCGGGGACACCGATCTCGGCACGGGGCTTCGGGTGTTTGGCGGTGCTGCGATCACCAGCGTCTTTGGTTGGGAGGCGCAATTGACGAGCTTTGGCTCGGAATCGTTGTTCAACAACTGCAAGGTCTCGGCATGGGCCTTGGGCGGGGGTGGAACGGCCAGGGCGCCGCTCAGCCCGGTGATTTCGGTTTACGGCAAGGCAGGGCTGCACTACGTCAGGTCCCGGGTTTCCAGTTGCGGCTTCGGCAACCGCAGCGACAACGACATCGAATTGGGTGTCGGCGCCGGGTTGCTGTGGAACTTCTCGCCGAAGGCCGCGCTGCGCGTCGAGTTCGAAAGCATCGGCGGCGAAGGCGGTGACTTCATCTCCGTGGGAATTCAGATCCCGTTCTGACATCCAGCGTACCTGCCGAGTGCGCGAACCTGTTGCGCGCACTCGGCACCGCGAAGCTCAGGCGCCGAACAAATCCTGGTGCTGCTCGCGCAGCAGGTTCTTCTGCACCTTGCCCATCGCATTGCGCGGCAGGCTGTCGGCGAGAAATACGCGCTTGGGAACCTTGTAGTTGGCGATCCGCGCCTTCAATCCAGCAATCAGCATCTCCGGTTCAAGCTTCGCGCCTGAGCGCGGCACGACGATGGCGACGACGCCTTCGCCGAAATCTGGATGGGGTGCGCCGAACACTGCGCTCTCGAGCACGCCTTCGGCCTCGTTCAGGTAGCCCTCGATTTCCGCCGGATAGACGTTGAAGCCTCCAGTGATGATGAGGTCCTTGCTGCGGCCGACGATCGTCAGGCGCCCCTGGGCATCCAAGGAGCCGACATCGCCGGTCTTGAACCAGCCGTCTTCGGTGAACTCCTCGCGTGTCTTTTCGGGCATGCGCCAGTAGCCGCTGAAGACGTTCGGACCTTTGACTTCGATGTGGCCGACCTCTCCCGGCGCTGAAACTTCTCCGGACCCGGTTGAAACGCGTACGCCAACGCCCGGCAGCGCAAAGCCGACCGTGCCCCCGCGCCGCTCGCCGTCGCGCGCATCGTACGGGTTGGACGTCAGCATCAGGGTTTCGCTCATGCCGTAGCGTTCAACGATGGTATGGCCGGTGCGCTCGCGAAATTCATTGAAGGTTTCCGTCAGCATCGGCGCCGAGCCGCTGACGAACAGGCGCATCGCCGCGCAGGCCTCGCGCGTCAAGCCCGTTTCCGCCAGCAGGCGCACGTAGAGCGTTGGAACGCCCATGAACACGCTGGCGCGGCCCAGGGCACCGAGCACTGCCCTGGGGTCGAACTTGTTGAGCCACAGCATCTTGCTGCCGTTGAGCAACGCACCGTGATTCGCCACGAACAGGCCGTGCACGTGGAAGATCGGCAACGCGTGGATCAATACGTCGCCGCTGCGCCAGCCCCAGTAGTCTTTCAAGACGACGGCGTTGCTGAGCAGGTTGCCGTGCGACAGCATGGCACCCTTGCTGCGCCCCGTGGTGCCGCTGGTGTAGAGGATCGCGGCGAGGTCGTCGGCGTGTTTGTGCGCGGGTGCGTGCACGTCGCTGTGGAACGCGGCGCGCTCGAGAAGCGAGCCGCTGCGATCCTCATCCAGCGTGAAAACGCATTTCGTGCCGGCCTGGAACGCGAGCTTGGAGACCCAGCCGAAGTTCTTCGTCGAACAGACGACGACGCTCGGTTCGGCGTTGCCGATGAAGTACTCGAGCTCGCTTTGCCGATAGGCGGTATTGAGCGGCAAGTAGACGAGACCTGCCCGCAGCACCGCGAGGTACAGCATCAGGGACTCGACCGATTTTTCCGTTTGCACCGCGATTCGGGCGTTCGCCGGCAGGTCGAGTGACATCAGCAGGTTCGCGAGCATCGCCGTGGCGCGATCCAGATCGCGCCACGTGTAGTGCAGCGCTGGGCTGTCGAGGGTTTCGACGGCGGGCTTGTCCAGGTCCGTCGGGAACGCGTCACGCAAGGCGACGAATAGATTTCCGTTCACGAGCAGGCCCGCGACTAGTCGAGCTTTGCGCCGGAGGTTTTGACAACTTCGGCCCAGCGCTTGATTTCGCTGGTGACGAACTTGCCGAATGCCTCGCCATACAGATTGGGCGTCTCGGCCCCCAGGCTGTTCCACATCGACTGCAACTCCGGCGTGGCGAACGCCTTCGTCAGTTCAGCCTGCAGGCGCTCGACGACATCTGCCGGCGTTCCCTTGGGTGCCCACAGGGCGTACCAAGTCGCCACTTGATAGGTCGGGACACCGGCTTCCGTCGTCGTGGGCACGTCCGGAAAACCCGGTGCGCGTCGCAGCCCCGCAACTGCCAGCGCCTTGATGCGTCCGCCCTTGATGTGGTTTGCCGAGGATCCCAGGCCATCGAACATCAAGTCGACCTGGCCGCCGATCAGGTCTTGCAGGGCCGGGCCGGCGCCCCGGTAAGGAATGTGGGTGAGGAAGGTCTTCGTTTGCAGCTTGAACAATTCACCCGCGAGGTGATGTGACGTGCCGTTGCCTGCCGAGCCGTAGTTCAGGCGCCCCGGGTTCTTGCGCACAAAATCGAGGAAGGCCTTGAGATCGGCTACCGGAACCCGTTGCGGATTGACGACGATGACTTGGGGCACGCTGGCGACAAGACCAATGGGAACGAAATCTGTTTCCAGGTTGTAGTCGAGCTTCGGGTACATCGACGGTGCGATCGCATGATGCACCGCGCCCATGAACAAGGTGTAGCCATCGGGCGCGGCGCGGGCAGCGATTCCCGCACCCACCGTGCCTCCCGCGCCGCCACGGTTGTCAATGATGAACTGCTTGCCCACGCCGCGCGACAGCGTTGCGGTCAGCGGTCTGGCGAAAGCGTCGGTTCCGCCTCCGGCGGGGAAAGGCACTACGATCGTGACGGGCTTCGAGGGCCAGGCGCTTTGGGCATCGGCGAGTGGGCAGGCGAGCGCGGCGACACACGCCGCAGCAGCGACGAGTGCGCGGCTTGCGGGCTTTGCATGGTGAAGCATGTTGTCTCCAAACTCTTGTTGTAGGGTGGGGCGCAATAATACTCACCTGCCATTGGCCTTCCATATTGCCTTTGCCCGGGTCGGAAAACCAGCCCTCAACCGCCCTGGTCTCGGACGATTTGAGGTTTGGGCTTGCCGCCTCGTTCACCAAAGGCATACAATCGAAGGCTTTTCAGCACGCTTTGCTGCGCTCTTTGACGGGCGGCCGGTTGCGTTCTTGCCCTCTGTGGCGACGCTTGGCCCACCCTGCCCCTGGGACGCCGCGCCAGTGTTGAACGCCAGCGGAACTCCAACGGGAACGGGTTTTCTATGCCAACGATCAATCAGCTCGTGCGCCACGGTCGACAGACCGAGATCACGAAATCCAAGTCGCCTGCCATGCAAGGCGGTCCGCAGCGCCGAGGTGTGTGTACACGGGTCTACACCACGACGCCGAAGAAGCCGAACTCGGCATTGCGAAAAGTCGCCAAGGTGCGCCTGACCAATGGCTTCGAGATCATTTCCTACATCGGCGGCGAGGGGCACAACCTGCAAGAACACAGCGTGGTGCTCGTGCGCGGCGGTCGGGTGAAAGACCTGCCGGGCGTGCGTTATCACATCGTGCGCGGCTCGCTCGACTTGCAGGGCGTGAAAGACCGCAAGCAGTCGCGCTCCAAGTACGGCGCCAAGCGACCCAAGAAAGCGTGAAGGCGGCGCAGAACAGCATCATCGATACGTAGCCGTTGCCGGCCTTCAGGCCGGCTTGTGACTGTGTCCAAAACGGTTCGGGAATCGTCCCGGCCGAGTAAGTGGGTGACTCGAATGCGTGGGTGCCCGCGGCGCGTGTCGAAAGACTTGCGCCAACTGAAGCAAAAGGAAGAGTGATATGCCACGTCGTCGCGAAGTTCCCAAACGAGACATCCTGCCTGATCCGAAATTCAACTCGGTCGATTTGTCCAAGTTCATGAACGTCATCATGGAGTCGGGCAAGAAGGCGATTGCCGAGAGAATCATTTACGGTGCGCTTGAGCAAGTCGAGAAGAAGTCGGGCAAGGACCCGCTGGAAATCTTCGTCACCGCGCTGAACAACATCAAGCCGATGGTCGAGGTGAAGTCCCGGCGCGTTGGCGGTGCGAACTACCAGGTGCCGGTGGAAGTGCGCCCGGTGCGCCGGGTGGCGTTGGCGATGCGCTGGCTCAAGGAATCGGCGCGCAAGCGCGGTGAGAAGTCGATGGCACAGCGCTTGGCCAACGAACTGCTTGAAGCGGTTGAAGGCCGAGGCGGCGCCATGAAAAAGCGCGACGAGGTGCACCGCATGGCAGAAGCGAACAAGGCGTTCTCGCACTTCCGCTTCTAAGCGTTCCGCGCGGCCACAAGCCCGCAACCACGTCGGCCGCTTCAGGGTTTCACCAGCCCGCGAGCGGCCGCGCATTTGTTTTAGCACTTGGAGTGATTTCACCATGGCCCGCAAGACCCCGATCGAGCGCTATCGAAACATCGGTATCTCGGCCCACATCGACGCCGGCAAGACCACAACGACCGAGCGCATCCTCTTTTACACGGGTGTGAACCACAAGATCGGCGAAGTGCACGATGGCGCGGCGACGATGGACTGGATGGAGCAGGAACAGGAGCGTGGCATCACAATCACGTCGGCCGCGACCACCTGTTTCTGGAAGGGTATGGAACTCGGCTTTGCCGAGCATCGCATCAACATCATCGACACGCCGGGTCACGTCGACTTCACGATCGAAGTCGAGCGCTCGATGCGCGTGCTCGACGGCGCGTGCATGGTGTATTGCGCCGTGGGCGGCGTGCAGCCGCA
>JANNKM010000203.1:0-2234 GCA_031396305.1 Rhizobacter sp. | reverse complement strand
GCGTCCATGCCCTGAGCGATTTCGCGCCCCACCTGCCGCGCATCGCTGAATTTCTCGACCTGGCTCGCTAAGCCTTGCAGGCCGCGTCCTCGCAGAGCGCGGACCCAACGCCCGCCACAAACGCACCTCAGGAGCGGTTGTGCGCGGGCTAAGCCCCAGGGGTGTTCCAGTGCCAGAGGGTCCAGACGACCCGCCCCCAGATTTCGACGTTGAACCAGAACAGCGCTGTCGCGAAAGTCAAACGACGCAGCGCCCGGGCGCGCTCGATCCAGACTTCGACATCGACGGTGATGAAGAGCACGAAGCTCGCCACCGAGCCGGTGAAGAGTGTGCCGGTGATGAACAGCATGATCCAGCGAAACACCGTCATCGCATTTGCCTCAAACCTTGGCGATCAATCGTTCAGCCGCCAGCACGGCGAAAAACACGAGCCCCGCCGCGACCGTCCACTTCACGAGCCGCAGGCCCCAGGCGCGCCAGCGCACCTGACCGGTGGCGATATAGATCGCGAAGCAGCCGAGCCCGGCCATCAGCAACAGTAGAAGAATGGCGCGAAATACCGGCATCGTGCAGCGTCGCGTCCGTCACCACGCAGGCGCCAGTTCCGCCAATCCGGCGGGTACCTGGCTGGCATCATCAAACGTGACGATGGAGTAGGCGCTTGCATTCGCGAGCACAGCGCGCAGAAGCTTGTTGTTCAACGCGTGCCCCGACCTGAACGCACTGTAGGCAGCAAGCAGCGGATGGCCGGCGAGAAACAGGTCGCCGATCGCGTCGAGAATCTTGTGCTTCACAAATTCGTCGTCGTAGCGCAGACCGTCGCTGTTGAGCACCCGGCGCTCGTCGACAACGATCACGTTGTCCATGCTGCCGCCCAGGCCCAGACCCCGCGAACGCATCATGTCGACGTCCTTGCTGAAGCCGAACGTTCGGGCACGGGCGATTTCGCGTTTGTACTGCCCCGAGCCCATGTCGAACTCGACGCGCTGACCGGTCGAATTGAGCGCCGGATGATCGAAGTCGATCTCGAACCCGAGCTTGTAGCCTTCGAAGGGCTCCAGCCGCGCCCACTTCGATTCGCGCCCTTCGCCTTCGCGCAACTCAATCGTTCGGTGAATCCGCATGAAACGCTTCGGCGCCTTCTGCAATTCGATGCCGGCGTTTTGCAGCAGGAACACGAAGGCCGCTGCGGAGCCGTCAAGAATCGGCACTTCTTCCGCGGTGATGTCGACGATCAGGTTGTCCAGCCCCAATCCGGAACATGCCGACAGCAAGTGCTCCACGGTGTTGACCTTCGGGCCACCCGGCGCTCCATCGGCCGACAGCGTGGTCGCCATGCGCGTATCACAGACGTTCAGCGCATGCGCCTTGATGTCCACCGCTGTGGGCAGGTCGATGCGCCGGAACACGACGCCGGTGTCGGGCGGTGCCGGGCGCAGCGTCAACTCGACGCGTTGCCCGCCATGCACGCCCACGCCCACGGCGCGTGTCATGCCTTTGATCGTGCGTTGCGCAATCATCGGCCGATTCTATGGGCGCGCCTTCAGTCGGCCTGCTTGCGCAAAAAGGCGGGGATCTCGATTTCGTCCATGCCGTTGCTCGCCAGCGCATCGACCTTGGCCGCAGCGGCGCGTCCGCTGCGCCAGACGCTGGGCGTGTTCATCGAGCTGTAGTCCTGCATGGCGCCACCGGCTTGCAGGGGTTGCGTCAGCACCGGCACGTTGTCGGTACCGGTGCGCTGCACCGGCGCGCTGTGCACCATGCTGATCGGCGACTGCGCGCGCCGCGCACCGTTCAGGCCGGTGGCGATGACAGTCACGCGCAGCTGGTCGCCCAGACTTTCGTCGTACGCCGTGCCGTAAATGACATGCGCGTCGTCCGCCGCGTAACGCCGGATCGTGTTCATCACGTTGCGGCTTTCGCTGAGCTTGAAGGTGTTGCGGTTCGCCGCGATCAGCACCAGCACGCCGCGCGCGCCCGAAAGGTCAATGCCTTCGAGCAGCGGGCAGGCCACGGCCAGTTCGGCGGCCTTGTTGGCGCGGTCGGGGCCACCGGCCACGGCGGTGCCCATCATCGCCTTGCCGGGCTCGCTCATCACCGTCTTCACGTCTTCGAAGTCGACGTTCACGAGCCCCGGAATATGGATGATGTCGCTGATGCCGCCGACGGCGTTCTTCAGCACGTCGTTCGCAAAGGCGAAGGCCTGGTCCTGCGTCACGTCTTCGCCGAGCACG
>JANNKM010000199.1:0-2848 GCA_031396305.1 Rhizobacter sp. | reverse complement strand
GCGCTTCATTGCGCAGCACCCTCGTTGGCCGACGTGAACTTCTCGCACAGGAAGTTCTTCGGTGTGACACCGCCGCCCGCGATCCACTTGCGCACACCCTCGTCCAACGGCGGCGGTCCGCAGACGTCCACGTCGGCGTCGCCATCGTTGAGCTGACCCGGCGACAGATGGTCGGAGACGTAGCCCAGGCGCGGGTGACCGCTTGCGCGGTCCACCACGACGGTGAAGTAATCGAAATTCGGGATCACCGACTTCAGTTCGGCCAGCGTGCCCAGTTCGACCAGGTCGTCGTTGGTGTTGACGCCGTAGGCCAGGGTGATCGGCTGGTCGGTCGGGTTGTCCTTGATCCACAGCAGCATCGACAGGAACGGCGCGAGCCCGGTGCCGCCGGCGAGCATCAGGATCGGCCGGATCGTCGGGCGCAGGTAGAAGCTGCCGTAGGGGCCGGCGAACATCATGAAGTCGTCGGTGCTGGCCTTGCTGCGCATGTAGGTGCTCATCAGGCCGTTCGGCACGTCACGGATCAGGAACGACAGCTCGGTCTGATTCGGCGCGGAGCTGAACGAATACGAACGCGTCTCCTTGCTGCCTGGCACCTGCAGGTTCACGTACTGACCCGGAAGAAAGGCCACGGGCCGCTCGGCCTGCAGCGTGAAGGTGACCGTGGTGGCCGAGTCGCGTGCAACCCTGGTCAGCTTGCCGGCATGCGTGCCGACTTCGGTCTTGCAGGCCGCGGCCGATGCCGGCACGCGGATCACACAATCCGACTTGGGCCGCATCTGGCACGTGAGCACATAGCCCTTGGCCGCTTCGTCTTCGGCCAGTGCGTCCTCGATGTACACGCCCATCTCGTAGCTGCCGCTTTCGCAGTGGCACTTGCAGGTGCCGCAGGCGCCATCACGGCAGTCGAGCGGGATGTTGATCTTGGCGCGGTACGCGGCGTCGCAGACCAGCTCGCTGGCATCGCACGGAATCACGCGCGTGACGCCATCCTCGAACTGCAGCGCAATGTTGTAGGCCATGGCTGCACCTCAGACGTGGTACACGTCGAGCATGTGGTGGATGTAGTCGTTCTTCAGCACCATGTACTTGCTCTTGATGAGCGGCTTCGGGCCGCTGGTGTCGAGCAAGTAGCGGGCGGTGCCGAAGTAGACGTCGACGATGTCGTAGCGGAAGCTGTGAGTGGTCCAGTTGAAGCACAGATCCACCCGCGTCTCGTCCTGCGCGAGGATCTCGACGTTCGAGATCGAACGGTTGTAGCGCGTGTCGGGTGTCGATGAACTCGCGCGCTCGGTCTCGATGCGGAAGACGCGGTCCTCAAGGCCCTGCTTGCTCGGGTAATACAGCAACGAAACCTCGTTGTGCGGGTCGCTGGTGAGCTTGTCGTCATCGTCCCAGCAAGGCATGTAGTAGTTCACATCGTCGGCGTAGCAGGCCAGCCAGTCGGCCCAGCGTTTCTCGGCCTGCGCACGGGCTTCCCGATAGAGAAATGCTTGGATGGCATCGTAGGAAAGCATCACTTGCCTCCGTTTGTTTGTTCGGCCTTGAACGCCTTCTTCATCGTTTGCAGCCAGTACTCGTGCTGGCCGATATACAGGCCCTCGTCCTCGGTCTTGATGCAGCTCAGCTCCGGCTTCAGGTTGATCAGGTCTGCCGTGGCGTCCGGTCCTTTGACCCAGTGCGTTGCGCCGCGACTCAGGTCATTCCACTTGACGGCGCGCGCCTCGAAGCCTTGCTGGCAGGAACGGAATTCCTCCAGATCGTCGGGCGTCGCCATGCCGGTGGCGTTGAAGAAATCCTCGTACTGCCGCAGGCGCCGCTCGCGCGCTTCGGGCGGCTCGCCCTTGGGCGCGATGCAGTAGATCGTCGCCTCGCTCTTGTTCACCGAGATCGGCCGCACGACGCGAATCTGCGAGCTGAACTGGTCCATCAGATAGACGTTCGGGTACAGGCACAGGTTGCGCGACTTGCGCAGCATCCAGTCGGCCTTGGCCTCGCCGAACTTCTCGATCCACTCGGGGCGCTTGGCGTACATCGGCCGGTCTTGCGGATTCGACCAATTGGTCCACAGCAGCATGTGGCCGTTTTTGAACGAGTACGAGCCGCCGCCCTGCTTGGCCCAGGCGCCGGCGTTCATCGCCTTGACGTTGTCGACCTTGCCGTCGGCGCCGCGGCGCGCCGTGGTGGCGGCGTAGTTCCAGTGCACGGCCGAGACGTGGTAGCCGTCGGCACCGTTTTCGGCCTGCAGCTTCCAGTTGCCGTCGTAGGTGTAGGTGGAGGCACCGCGCAGCACCTCGATGCCATCGGGTGCCTGGTCGACGATCATGTCGATGACCTTGGTCGTCTCGCCCAGAAACTCAGCGAGAGGCGCGACATCGGGGTTGACGCTGCCGAACAGGAAGCCGCGGTAGCTCTCGAAGGCACCCAGCTTGACGAGATCGTGGCTGCCTTCGCAGTTGAAGCTCGGCGGGTAGCCGGCGTCCGGCGTCTGGTCCTTGACCTTCAACAGCTTGCCGTTGTTGCTGAAGGTCCAGCCGTGGAACGGGCAGGTGAAGGTCGACTTGTTGCCCTTCTTGAAGCGGCACAGCACCGCGCCACGATGCGTGCAGGTGTTGGCCAGAGCGTTGAGCTTGCCGTCCTTGCTGCGCGTGATGACCACCGGCTGGCGGCCGATGTACACCGTGAGGTAGTCGTTGATCTTCGGGATCTGGCTTTCGTGCGCCAGATAGACCCAGTTGCCTTCGAAGATGTACTTCATCTCCAGCTCGAACAACTGTGCGTCGGTGAAAACGGCCCGGTCCAGGCGATAAAGGTGTTTGGCAGGATCGTCCTGCAGCATCGCTTCGAG
>JANNKM010000422.1:0-8033 GCA_031396305.1 Rhizobacter sp. | reverse complement strand
CTTGATGTCGCAGGTCTTGCAGTGCACACAGTTCTGCGCGTTGATCTGCAGCCGGTCTGCGCCGGCATCCGTCTTGATGAATTCGTAGACGCCGGCCGGGCAGTAGCGACTCTCCGGGCCGGCGTACCTGGCCAGATTGATTGAGACTGGCACATCGGCGTTCTTCAGCGTCAAGTGCGCCGGCTGGTCTTCGGCATGATTCGTATTGCTGATGAACACCGAACTCAAACGGTCGAAGCTCAACTTGCCGTCGGGTTTCGGGTAGACGATGGGCGCGCACTCGGCCGCGGGCTTGAGGAATTCATGATCGGGCTTGTGACGGTGCAGCGTCCACGGTGGAGAGTCGACACCGATCTTCGGCAGCAACCACTGCTCAACGCCTGTCATCAATTGGCCGACGAGTTTGCCCTTCTTGAACCAGTTCTTGAAGTTGCGCGTCTGCTGCAACTCATGCATCAACCAACTCTTCTCGAAAGCCTCGGGGTAGGCTTTCAGTTCGTCGTGCGCGCGGCCGCTGCCAATGGCTTCGTACAAGGCCTCGGCGCACAACATGCCTGACTTCATGGCCGCGTGGCTGCCCTTGATGCGAGCGGCATTCATGTAGCCCGCATCGCAGCCGACAAGCGCGCCGCCGGGAAACACCGTGCGGGGCAAGGCCTGTGGCGAGCCATTGTTGATGGCCCGCGCGCCGTAGCCGATGCGTTTGCCGCCCTCGATGTGGGCGCGGATCGCGGGATGCGTCTTCCAGCGCTGCATTTCCTCGTAGGGGTTCATCCAGGTGTTGACATAGTCCAGGCCGATCACGAAGCCGAGCGTCACCTTGTTGTCTTCCAGGTGGTAGAGAAACCCACCGCCGAAAGTGTCATCCAGCATCGGCCAGCCTGCCGTGTGCACCACCCGGCCGGGTTGCGCCCGTGAAGGATCGACCTCCCACAGCTCCTTGATGCCGATGGCGTAGCTTTGCACGTCTCTGCCGGCGCTCAGGTTGTACCTGGCGAGCAGTTGCTTGCCGAGATTGCCGCGTGCACCTTCGGCGAAGATGGTGTACTTGCCGAGCAGTTCAACGCCGCGCTGGAAAGCGCTCCCGGGTTCGCCGTCTTTGGCCACGCCCTGATCACCGGTGGCCACACCCTTGACGCGGCCCTGCGAGTCGAACAGAACCTCCGCGGCGGCGAAGCCGGGGAAAATTTCCACGCCCAGTGCCTCAGCCTGACCGGCCATCCATTTGACGACGTTGGACAGTGACACCGCGTAGCAACCGTGATTGTGGAAGTTGCGCGGTACCAGCCAATCGGGCGTGCGTGTTGCCCCGGTCTCGCTGAGCACGAGGAGGTCATCTCCCGTCACGGGTTGGTTCAGCGGTGCGCCTTTGTCGCGCCAGTCGGGGAAAAGCTCCTCGAACGCGCGCGGGTCTATGACCGCGCCCGACAGAATGTGCGCGCCTGGCTCGGAGCCCTTTTCGAGAACGACGACCGATACTTCGTTGCCCTGAAGCGCCGCCAGCTGCTTGAGCCGGATCGCCGCGGCGAGGCCGGCCGGCCCGGCGCCGACGATCACGACGTCGTATTCCATGGCCTCGCGCGGGCCGTATTTTTCGAGGATGGCGGCTGGGGTCATTCGGAAACCTTCGTGCTGCGCACTGCGGTACTCGCTCTTGGGGCGGCCCGGCGGGCTCATGGAACAATGCAGCTCGCTGCGTCGCGGCATTCTATCGAGCGCCGCGCGCAGGCAGGCATTTATTCAGGAGCAGGTTTCATGAGCTACAGCATCGATCTTTCCGGGCGCGTCGCGCTCGTCACCGGCGCGTCGAGCGGCCTGGGCACGCAATTCGCGAAGACGCTGGCCGGCGCCGGCGC
Organism: Rhizobacter sp.; assembly: GCA_031396305.1. Taxonomy (GTDB): domain Bacteria; phylum Pseudomonadota; class Gammaproteobacteria; order Burkholderiales; family Burkholderiaceae_C; genus JAEMQF01. The sequence goes on along the minus strand of JANNKM010000422.1, from coordinate 6,177 downwards.
TGCGGTGGCTTTGGCCGGCCGGCGCGTCGACAGATTGAAAGCCCTGCGCGCCGAAATTGAAGCCGCGGGCGGCGTGGCCCATGTCGTCGCGCTCGACGTGACCGACCTGTCGAGCATCAAGGCAGCGGTAGCGCACACCGAGACCGACATGGGTGGCATCGACATCCTGATCAACAACTCAGGCGTGAGTACGACGCAGAAGCTCGTCGACGTGAGCGAGGAAGACTACGACTTCATCTTCAATACGAACACGCGCGGCGCGTTCTTCGTCGCGCAAGAGGTGGGCAAGCGCATGCTGGCGCGCGCCAAGGGCGCCGCGCCCGGAACCTTCACCGGAGGGCGCATCGTCAACATCGCGTCGATGGCGGGCCTGAAGGTGCTGGGGCAGATCGGCGTGTACTGCATGAGCAAGGCGGCGGTGATCCACATGACACGCTCGATGGCGCTGGAGTGGGGCCGCTACGGCATCAACGTCAACGCGATCTGCCCCGGGTACATCGACACCGAGATCAACCACCACCACTGGCAGACCGAACAGGGCAAGAAGCTGATCGAGATGCTGCCGCGCAAGCGCATCGGCAAGCCGCAGGACCTCGACACGACGCTGATGATGCTGTGTGCGAACGAAAGCCATTTCGTGAATGGCGCGGTGATCCAGGCCGACGACGGTTTCGCGGTTTGAACAATGGGCCTGCGCAGTCTGTCGCCACTTGAGGCCCGCGTGCTGGGCGTCTTGATCGAGAAGGCGCATACCGTCCCTGACAGCTACCCGCTGTCGCTGAACTCGCTCACGCTCGGCTGCAACCAGAAGTCGGCGCGCGAGCCCGTGATCAACGCCGCCGAGGCCGAAGTGCAGATGGCTGTTGACGCGCTGAAGGGCCTGAATCTCGCGTTCGAGTCGAGCGGCTCGCGCGTCACTCGCTACGAGCACAACCTGGACCGCACGCTTGCATTGCCGTCGCAGTCGGTCGCGTTGCTTGCGGTGTTGATGTTGCGCGGGCCGCAAACCGCCTCCGAACTGCGCATCAATTGCGAGCGGTTGCACCGGTTTGCCGACCTGTCGGCGGTCGAAGGGTTCCTGGAGGAACTGGCGACGCGCGCGCAAGACAAGGGCGGGCCGCTCGTGATCAAGCTGGTGCGTCAACCCGGCGCACGCGAACAGCGCTGGGCGCACTTGCTGTGCGGTGCCGTTGACCCGGGGGTGTCCGCGGCGAACTCCGATTCAGCGGACTTCGTCGCCACCGGCGAGATCGTGGCGCTCAAGGCCCAGCACGCGGCCATGCAGACTGAAGTGAGCGAACTGCGCCGCCTTGTCGACAAGCTCTACGCTGAACTGGGCGTTGTCCGCCCTTGAAGCAAACTATCGATGGCGCATCGCGGGATGGGCAGGAACGGCGGAGCGCTCCGGTAGTCATGGACAATTCAGCCCGGCAAGAATTCAAAGCCTCAATGTGATCGGAGATTGACGATGAAAAAACACTATCCAAGCGCCGCTGCGGCGCTGAAGGGCATTGTTCGCGATGGGCAATTGCTCGCCGTCGGCGGCTTTGGCCTGTGCGGCATTCCCGAAGCCCTGATCGCGGCGTTGCGTGACACGGGCGTGAAGAATCTGACCGTGATTTCGAACAACGCCGGCGTCGACGGCTTCGGCCTGGGCCAGTTGCTCGAGACGCGACAGATCCGACGCATGATCTCCAGCTATGTCGGCGAGAACAAGGAGTTCGAGCGGCAGTTCCTGGCCGGTGAGCTCGAGCTCGAGTTCACTCCGCAAGGCACGCTGGCCGAGAAACTGCGCGCCGGGGGCGCCGGAATACCTGCGTTCTTCACGCGAACCGGCGTGGGCACGCTCGTCGCCGAAGGCAAGGAGCAGCGCGAGTTCGACGGCCATCAATACATCATGGAACGCGCCCTGCTGCCCGAGGTGTCATTGGTCAAGGCGTGGAAGGCCGATCAATCCGGCAACCTGATCTTTCGCCGCACCGCGCGCAATTTCAATCCGGCCGTGGCGATGGCGGGGAAAATCACGGTGGTAGAAGTTGAAGAGCTGGTCCCCACCGGAAGCTTCGATCCCGACGCGATTCACTTGCCAGGCATTTACGTGCAGCGCATCGTCGTCAACGCAACGCCTGAAAAGCGCATTGAGAAGCGCACCGTCAGCGCTGCCGCTTGATCTCAACACAAGAGGAACCACATCATGGCCTGGACACACGACCAAATGGCGGCGCGCGCCGCGCAAGAACTCAAGGACGGCTACTACGTCAACCTGGGCATCGGTTTGCCGACGCTGGTGGCCAATTTCGTCAGCCCGGACATCGAAGTCTGGCTGCAAAGCGAAAACGGCATGCTCGGCATCGGCGCGTTTCCCACCGAGGACCAGGTGGACGCCGACATCATCAACGCCGGCAAGCAAACGGTGACGACGATTCCCGGATCGAGTATTTTCGGCTCGCACGACAGTTTCGCGATGATTCGCGGCGGCAAGATCGACCTGAGCATCCTCGGCGCAATGCAGGTCAGCGAAAAGGGTGACTTGGCGAACTGGATGATCCCCGGCAAGATGGTCAAGGGCATGGGCGGAGCGATGGACCTGGTGGGCGGCGTGAAGAACGTCGTCGTGCTGATGGAGCATGTCGCGAAGAAGAAGGACGGCAGCATTGAGCTGAAGATCCTGCCGCACTGCAACCTGCCGCTGACAGGCGTGGGCGTCGTCGATCGCATCATCACCGACCTGGCGGTCATGGACATCACGCCGCACGGCTTGAAAGTCGTGGAAATCGCACCCGGCGTCAGCCGCGACGAACTCGCCGCGAAGACCGGCGTTGCGCTGCACTGAGACTTCGCGTTCGGGCGGAGACGCAGGCGTGTTCATTCGCAACTGCTGGTACGTCATCGCGTGGGAGCACGAGATCGCGCCTGACGCGTTGTTCAGCCGGCGTGTGCTCGACGAACCGATCCTCGTCTACCGAACCGAAAACGGTGCGCTGACGGCCCTGGAAGACCGCTGCTGCCACCGCCTCGCGCCGTTGTCACTGGGGCGCAAGGAGGGCGACTGCGTGCGCTGCGGCTACCACGGCCTGAAGTTCGATGCACAGGGCCAGTGCGTCGAGGTTCCGGGCCTGACGCAGGTGCCGCCCAATGCGCGCGTCAAGACGTATCCGCTGGCGGTGAAAAACAAGTGGGTGTTCGTCTGGATGGGCGAGCCGGCGCAGGCGGACACTTCGCTGCTGCCCGACAACTTCTCGAACGACCACCCGGACTGGCGCAACAAACCGGGCTACCTGCACTACGACACGAACTACCTGCTGATCTGCGACAACCTGCTCGACTTTTCGCACCTGAGCTATGTGCATGAAAAGACGCTCGGCGGCAGTCCGATGATTGCGCAGGCGCGTGCCGAGATTGAATACATCGAGCGCGGCATTCGCGTCACACGTCGCGTGCCCAACGTGCCGGCACCGCCTTTTTATCAGCGATTCCGCCAGTTCGACACACTGCTCAACCGCTGGTTCATCTACGACTTCGTGCTGCCCGGAACGCTGTTGATGCACTCCGGCGGCGCGCCGGTCGGTGACGCCCCTGGGGACACGCGCAACGCGGTGCAGTTGCACAGTTGCCAGACGCTGACGCCCGAAACTGCGACGACGACGCATTATTTCTTCCAGCAATCACATCGGGCCGGCGCCGGCGATGAAAAGATCGTTCAGTCGATCTACGACAGCCTCGTAGGTGCGTTCAACGAAGACCGGGCGATGATCACGGCGCAAGCCGCATCGATCGCGCACAGTCCCGGCGCCAGGATGATGCCGTTGGCGATGGATGCGGCGCTGGTGCGGTTTCGGCAACTGATCGACGCTGCGCTTGCAAACGAACGCGCTGCGTGAATCGGCGTCAATCCCCCGCATCGCCCCACATGTCATCCCGGCGAACGCCGGGATCCACCGTTGGTCGTACCCGGCGTTCGCCGGGATGACAGCGGCTCTCCCATCACGCGCGGCGCACCGAGACCGGCAGCGACTTCACGCCGCGAAAAACCAGCGAGTTGATCCACTCGGGAGCGTCGGTCAGCGGCTCGATGTGCGCGTAGTGCGCCAGCAGTGCCGGGAAGGCGACTTCGCCTTCGGTGCGCGCCAGCGGAAAGCCCAGGCAGATGTGCAATCCGAAGCCGAACGTCAGGTGCGGCAAGCCGTCGCGACGCAGATCCAGCCGGTCGGGCTGGTGATAAGCGCGCGGGTCGCGGTTCGCGGCGTTGAGCATGATGAAGATTCGCTGCCCCACTTCCAGCGGCTTGCCGTGCAGCTCGTGCGCTTGCGCGACCAGCCGCACTTGCGCGCCGGAGGGGCCGTCGTAGCGCAACAGCTCCTCCACCGCCGAGGCGGCGAGGCTCGGGTCGTTGCGCAGTCGCGCCATCTCGCCGGGAAAGCGCATCAGCGACAACATGCCGTTCGCAATGTGATTGGTCGTCGTCTCGTGCCCTGCAAACAGCATCAGGATGCAGGTGGCGACCAATTCGTCGTCGGTGAAGGCGTCGTCCCCATCGCGCAGGTGCACCAGCGCGGAGATCGCATCCTCGCGCGGCTCCAGCCGGCGCTGCGCAATCAGGTCGCCGAAGAAAGCCGCCATCTCCTTCGTCGCAGCTTCGGCGGTGTCGTACTTCTGCGGGCTGGTGCGCGAACTGCCGATGAACAGCGCCATGTCGTCGGACATGCGTTTCACGTCGGCCAGTGCCTGCAGCGGAACGCCCAGCATCGCCATGATCACCAGACAGGGCAGCGGGGCGGCGTAATCGAGCACCAGGTCGATCTGCTCGCGACCCTCCAACCCCGCCAGCAACTGCTGCGAGATGGCCTGGGCCTGCGGGCGCATCGCCTGCATCGCCTTGGCGCTGACCACGCGGCCGGCGAGCCGGCGCAGCCGGGTGTGCTGCGGCGGGTCCTTGAACACCAGCCACAGCGACAGGTAGCGGGTGATGGCTTCGATGCGACTCGCGTCGGTGTTCGGCAACGAGGCGAAGAAGGGGCGCAGGCGGTCCGACGACACGCTGCTGCGGTCCAGGCAGACGCGCTTCACGTCGTCGTAGCGCGCCAACACCCAGCTGCGCAGGCGTGGGCTCCAGTGGCAGGGGTCTTCGTCGCGCAGCCGGCAAAACAGCGGGTACGGATCGGCGAGCGTCACCGGGTCTTCGGGGTGCCAGTCGATGGTGTGGTTCATGGGGCTGGTGGTCGTGCCAGCGCCTGGGCCACTTCCGTCACGAGCTGCGGTCCGCGATAGATGAATCCGGTGTAGACCTGCACCAGGTTCGCACCCGCAGCAATCTTGGCCAAAGCATCGGCGCCGCTCATCACGCCGCCCACACCGATGATCGGGTAGTTCGGCCCGAGCGTCGTGCGCAGCACCTCGATCACCCGATTGCTCAGTTGCATCACCGGCTGACCGCTCAGGCCGCCGGCCTCGCGGCCATGCGGCAGATGCTTTACGCCGTCGCGCGACACCGTGCTGTTGGTGGCGATCACGCCGTCGATTCCGTGCTTCGTCAAGGCGTTCGCGATATGTCGGATCTGGGGCCCATCGAGGTCAGGCGCAATCTTCACGAACAGCGGCACCTGCCGGCCATGGTCCTGCGCCAACTCGGCGCGGCGAGTGCGCAACGCGCCGAGCAGGCTGGCGAGCGCGTCATCTTCCTGCAAGGCGCGCAGGTTGGCCGTGTTCGGCGAAGAGATGTTTACCGTCACGTAGTCCGCGTGGGGATAGACACCTGCAAGACAGGTGAGGTAGTCGTCGACAGCGCAGGCGTTGGGTGTGCTCGAATTCTTGCCAATGTTCAGGCCGAGGATGCCACCTCGTTCGCGAAAGTGGGCTCGCTGAACATTTTCGACAAAGCGAGCCAGGCCGTCGTTGTTGAACCCGAGCCGGTTGATTAAGGCGTTTGCCTCGGGCAGGCGAAACATGCGCGGCTTGGGGTTGCCGGGTTGGGGCAGCGGCGTCACCGTGCCGACCTCGACGAAGCCGAAACCCAGCGCGCCGAAGCCATCGATGCAGCGGCCGTTCTTGTCCAGCCCCGCTGCCAGGCCGACTCGGTTCGGGAACGTGATGCCGGCCAGCGTGACGGGATCTTCGACCCGCTGCTGCGCGATGCCGCACACGAGCGGCGTGCGCTGGATGCCTGCAATGGCGGCGAGT
>JANNKM010000125.1:0-15021 GCA_031396305.1 Rhizobacter sp. | reverse complement strand
AGGACCGTCAGTTGCGGCAAATGGTGGATCCCGGCGTTCGCCGGGATGACACAGGTCGGCTGCCGGGATCCAGGACCGTCAGTTGCGGCAAATGGTGGATCCCGGCGTTCGCCGGGATGACACAGGTCGGCTGCCGGGATCCAGGACCGTAAGTTGCGGCAAACGGTGGATCCCGGCGTTCGCCGGGATGACACAGGTCGGCGCCCGGGATCCAGGACCGTCAGTGACGGCAAATCGTGGATCCCGGCGCCCGTGTCGAGCACGGGGCGACGGTTCGCCGGGATGACAGGTCGGCTGCCGGTGAAGGTCGGCTGCCGGTGACGGGGCGGCTCAGCGCGGCGCCGGGTCGGGCCCGAGCTGGCTGCCGGTGACGGGCAGGGCGCCACCTTCGCCTTCCCATGACGTGACGGCCGGCGCCTTGGGCAGGCTGATCTTGCGCTGGCGTTCGAACTGGCTCTGGCGGCGCAGCGCGGTCCATTGCCACAGGGCAAGCCCGGCCACCAGCACGGGAATGATTCGCTTGTACATCGTGGTTCTCCTGAATCGAAAGTCGCGGCCAGGGTGGCCGCAGGCAGGCAATGCTGACATGCACTGCGTCCGCTGGGCAGGTTCATTCCTGCCGCGTTGATGTAGGACGCGGCCTGACGCGCGATCAGGCCATCGGCCGTTTCGGATCGACGACGCTGTCAAGGCAATCGGCGCCGCCATCCTTGGAGGGCATGGCCTTGGGAGCGCGGTCTTTGCCCGCCTCGGGTCGGGGCATCCGTTGCGCCGCCGCGCAAATCACGCCGGGGGGTTCCTTGTTCAGCGTGTCCTTGGGCGTGTCCTTCGGTGTCGCTTTGCGGGCCGGGTCTTTCTTCGCAGGGTCTTGCTGAGTCTGGGCGCTGGCACTCGCCACGGCCAGACAAGCGCAGAGCAGGGTCGCGCAGATCTTGTTCATCCAGGTTCTCCTCGAGGGGTTGGAGGGAGCGATATGCCGAACGCCGGGGCGCGCCGCTTGCGAACGGCGCACCAGTGTGTCGCGTGCCGGCGCCTGCGGCTGTAGGAGCGCATGAGAGCTGTGCGTAGGCCTGCGCGGCGCGCACGCAGCAAAATCCGCTCCATGGGCTGCATCTCGCAGCCATCGCATGGGCAGGAGGCCGAATGAGCAATACCCGCATCGAGCACGACAGCTTCGGCCCCATCGACGTGCCTGCCGACGCTCTGTGGGGAGCGCAGACGGCGCGCAGCCTGCGCTTCTTTGCGATCGGCGAGCAGCGCATGCCGCTCGCGCTGATCCACGCCTTGGCCTGGGTCAAGTGGGCGGCGGCGCAGGTGAACGGGGATCTGGATCTGCTCGACGCCGACAAAGCGGCGGCGATCGGCGCGGCGGCGCGGCGCGTCGCGTCGGGCGAGTTCGATGCGCAGTTCCCGCTGTCGGTATGGCAGACAGGGTCAGGCACCCAAAGCAACATGAACGTCAATGAAGTGATCGCCCATCTTGCGTCACGCGCGCTCGGCGGTGGTGCGGCCGGGGCAGTGCATGCCAATGACGACGTCAATCTCGGCCAGTCGTCCAACGATGTGTTCCCGAGCGCGATGCACATCGCCGTGGCCCTGCAGGTGCAGCAACACCTGGCGCCGGCGTTGCAGGAACTGCGCGGCGCCATCGCAGCCCAGGCGACGGCGTTGGCCGATGTGGTGAAGGTGGGCCGCACCCATTTGCAGGATGCGACGCCGATCACGCTCGGCCAGGAGTTCGGCGGCTACGACGCGCAGCTCGCGCTGTGCCAGGTGTCGATGCAGCAGGCGCTGGCGGCGCTGCATGCGCTGGCCATCGGCGGCACGGCGGTGGGCACGGGACTGAACACGCACCCCGAGTTCGGCTCGCGGGTCGCGGCCCTGCTCGCGCGCGAGTTGAACCTGCCGCTGGTGCAGGCGGGCAACCTGTTTGCCGCGATGGCCGGCCATGAAGCGCTGGTGGCGTTGCATGCGGCTCTGAAAATGCTCGCGATCGCGCTGACCAAGATCGGCAACGACATCCGTCTGATGGGCAGCGGGCCGCGCGCCGGACTGGGCGAGCTGCGTCTTCCCGAGAACGAACCCGGCAGTTCCATCATGCCGGGCAAGGTGAACCCGACCCAGGTCGAGGCGCTGACGATGGTGTGCGCGCAGGTGATGGGCCACGACACGGCGATCAGCTTCGCGGCGAGCCAGGGCCACTTCGAGCTGAACGTCTACAAGCCGCTGATCGCGCTGAACATCCTCGACAGCCTGCGCCTGCTGGGCGATGCGATGCACAGCTTCGCCAGGCACTGCGTGGCCGGCGTGTCGGTGAACGCGGCGCGCATCGAAGAGTCGTTGCAAGGCTCGCTGATGCTCGTCACCGCGCTCGCACCGCACATCGGCTACGACCGTGCGGCGCAGATCGCCAAACACGCGCATCAGCACGGCACCACGTTGCGTGAGGCCGCGCTGCAACTCGGCGCCGTGAGCGCGCAGCAGTTCGACGCCTGGGTCGACGCGCGCCGCATGCTCGGCCCGGGCGCCGCGTAGCACCCTCACCCCAACCCTTGGCCGGGATCCAGGACGGTGGAGATCGGCAAAGAGTGGATCCCGGCGTTCGCCGGGATGACATACAAGGGAGGAACGCCACCTCCCTCTCCCCCGTTTTCGAGGGAGAGAATTGGGGTGAGGGGCAACGCGCGGCGTACCTGGACAGGGTGAGGAACAAGTGCGCCGCTGTGTTCGCCATCGCACTGACCAACGTCACGCAAATGCCTACGCTTTGACGTGACCGGGTGTGACGCGCCGCGTCTTGCCGACAGGTTCGCAGGGCGCCCCACAGCGCGCGTGCCGTGCAACTACAAGGAGAACACCATGAGCCTGGGAATGATTCTGCTGATCGTCTTGCTTTTGATGCTGGTGGGCGCCATTCCGACCTGGGGACACAGCAAGAGTTGGGGTTATGGACCCAGTGGTGGCCTGGGGCTGATTCTGCTCATCGTCGTCGTGTTGATCCTGTTGGGACGCATATGACGCTGCGCGCCGGCACTGGGCTCCGGCGCTGGAGGGCGCACCCCGCTGCGCTGCGCGTTGCCGCGGCGCTTTGCCTCGGCGCGCTTGCCGGCTGCGGCGAGGTGGCCAAATTGCCCGTCTCCGCCGGCAGCGGGCCGCAGCCGGCACTGCCCGAACCCCGGCCAGGGTGGATCCCCACCGTCAACATCGCACCCGCCAAAGGCTGGGCGCGCGGTGCGACGCCGCGCGCCGCGCCGGGCCTGCGCGTGGCCGCGTTCGCCGACGGCCTGGACCACCCGCGCTGGCTGTGCGTGCTGCCCAACGGCGACGTGCTCGTGGCCGAGACGAATGCGCCGCCCAAACCCGACGCCGCGCGCGGCGTGCGCGGCTGGGTGATGGGCCTGGTGATGCAGCGCGCCGGCGCCGCGACGCCGAGTGCGAACCGCATCACGCTGCTGCGCGACACCGACGGCGATGGCGTCGCCGACCTGCGCTCGGTGCTGCTCGAAGGATTGAATTCGCCGTTCGGCATGGCGCTCGTCGGTGACGGCCTCTATGTCGCCAACTCCGACGCCGTGTTGCGCTTTCCTTACGTGAACGGGCAGACGCGCATCACCGCGCCAAGCGTCAAGGTGGTGGAATTGCCGGCAGGCGCGATCAACCACCACTGGACGAAGAACCTCATCGCCAGCCCCGATGGGCATCTGCTTTATGTGACAGTGGGCTCGAACAGCAACGTCGGCGAACGCAGCATGGACGCCGAAGTCGACCGCGCCGCGATCTGGGAGATCGACACGCGCACCGGTGCGCACCGGGTTTTTGCCTCGGGGCTGCGCAATCCGAACGGCATGGCGTGGGAGCCGCAGAGTTCGGTGCTGTGGACGGTGGTGAACGAGCGCGACGAGATCGGCAGCGACCTGGTTCCCGATTACCTGACCTCGGTGCGCGACGGCGGCTTCTACGGCTGGCCGTACAGCTACTTTGGTCAGCATGTCGATGCGCGCGTGCAGCCGCCGCGCCCCGATCTGGTGGCACGCGCCGTGGTACCGGACTATGCCCTCGGGCCGCACACGGCGTCGCTGGGGCTTGTGGCAGCGCAGGGCAATGCGCTGCCGGCGATGTTTGCGAACGGCATGTTCATCGGCCAGCATGGGTCGTGGAACCGCAGGCCGCACAGCGGCTACAAGGTGATCTTCGTGCCCTTCGCCAGCGGCCGGCCGACGGGCGCGCTGCCGATCGACGTGCTGACGGGCTTTCTCAGCGACGCTGAAACAGCCTACGGTCGGCCGGTTGGCGTGGTGCTGGACCGGCAAGGTGCGCTGCTCGTCGCCGACGACGTGGGCAACGTGGTCTGGCGCGTCAGTTCCGGGCGCTGAGCGTGTACTGCTGGATTGTCGCGTTGGCAATAGCCCTGGGCGGCTGCAGCAGCCTGCCGACCATTCAACCCGGGCTGTCGCTGCAAGCGCGCCCGCCGGTGCAGCTGGAGGGCGCCCGCGGCCCGCTGTCCGCGGCGCAGAGCAAGGCCGTGCTCGAACGCCTGAAGAGCACGACGAAAGAAACCAGCATCTTCGAGCGCCACCTTGCGATCGAGGAGGCGATCGTCGGCAGCCCGCTCGTCATCGGCAACCGGGTGGTCTTGCTCAAGGACGGGCCCGCCACCTACCGCGCGATGTTCGCCGCCATCGAAGCCGCGCGCGACCACATCAATATGGAGACCTACATCCTGGAGGACGACGATGTCGGCCACCGCTTCGCGCAGGCCTTGATCGCCAAACAGCGCGAGGGCGTGCAGGTGAACCTGATCCGCGACAGCGTGGGCACGTTCGGCACCGAGCCGGCGTTCTTCGAGCGCCTGGTCAATGCCGGCATCAGGGTGCTCGAGTTCAACCCGGTCAATCCTCTCGACGCGCGCAAGGACTGGGAATGGAACCAGCGCGACCACCGCAAACTGCTGATCATCGACGGGCGCACGGCGTTCCTGGGGGGAATCAACATCAGCAGCGTGTACTCGGGAGGCTCGTTCAGTCAGCGCTCGCGCAAGCCGGCAGCGAACGGCAACAACCCGGGCCGCGACCCCGGCCCGGCCTGGCGCGACACCGACCTGCAACTGCAAGGTCCGGTGGTCGCGGAACTGCAGAAGCTGTTTCTCGCCGCCTGGGATAGCCAGAAGGGCGACCCGCTGCCGGCGCGAAACTACTTCCCACGCCTGGAAAGTGTGGGCAAGGACGTGGTGCGCGCGATCGGCAGCTCCCCCGACGAGCCGTTCAGCGCGATCTATGCGACGCTGCTCTCCGCGATCGCCAGCGCCGAGACCAGCGTGCACCTGACGAATGCCTATTTCGTTCCCGACCCGCAGTTGCTCGCCGCGCTGAAGGCGGCGGCGGGGCGCGGCGTCGACGTGAGACTGATCCTGCCCAGCCAGACCGACTCGTGGCTCGTGTTCCATGCCGGGCGCGGCTACTATGACCCGTTGCTGCGCGGCGGCGTGAAGCTGTTCGAACGGCGCGGCGTGATCCTGCATTCGAAGACGGCACTGATCGACGGCGTGTGGGCCACGGTGGGTTCGACGAATCTCGACTGGCGCAGCTTCCTGCACAACCACGAGCTGGACGCGGTGGTCCTGGGTGCCGAGTTCGGCAGTCAATTGCAGGCGATGTTCGACGCCGATCTGGCTGCCTCCGACGAGATCACGCTCGAGCAGTGGCGGCGCCGCCCGCTGGAGCTGCGCATCAAGGAACTGTTTGCGCGCGCCTGGGCGTACTGGCTGTGAGCGCCCGGTCATCCAAAGTCATCCGGCTTGTCGCGATCGGGTTGCTCGGCCTGCTCATCGTTGCCGGGGTGGGGCTGTATTGGCTTGTCGGCGCGACCGTCGACAGGGCCCGGATCGAGACGGCCGCGTCGCAAGCGCTCGGAATGGAGTTCAGCCTCGGCGCCGACCCGGGGCTCGGCTTTTTCCCGGGCCTGCTCGTCACGCTCGAAGACATCCACATCCGCAACCGGGGCGCGCAGGTCGCATCGGCAAAGCAGGCCAGCATTCGTATCGAACTTCTGCCGCTGTTCAAGGGAGACCTTCGAATCGAGAAGATCGCACTCGAGCAGCTGCGGATCTCGATCGAAAGGGACCGCGAGGGCCACTTCAATTTCGCGAGACCACAGGCGGCGCAAGCCACGCTGCCTGCCGTGGACTGGCCGCAGATCTCGCTTGTCGACGTGGCTCTGGTCTACGTCGACAAGCATTCCGGCGACGCTGTCGAGGCCGGTTCCTGCCGCATGGAAGCGCGTCGCGTGCGGCTGCCCGGTGGCAAGCGGTCCGACTTCATGAAGTTGCTTTCGTTCGGCGCCGAACTCTCCTGCGCCGAGCTGCGCATGGACGGGCTCACGGTGTCCGACTTGACGTTCACGGTCGACGCGAAGCAGGGGGTTCTCGACCTGAAGCCGGTCACGACACGGGTCTTCGGCACACGCGGGTCGGGAAACATCCGGGCCGACTTCTCGGGCGCCACGCCGCTGTTTCAGGTGAACTATGCAGTCGTGCAATTCCCGATCGAGGAGTTCTTCCGAACCCTGTCGCAGCGCAAGGTCGCCGCGGGGCGGATGGATTTTTCCGCGGCGCTTTCGATGCAGGGAAGCACGGTGAAAGCGCTGCGCCAGAGCCTGAAAGGGCAATTCTCGCTGCGCGGCAAGGATCTCGTGCTGAGGGGTCGCGATCTGGATCAGGGGTTTGCCCGGTTCGAATCGAGCCAGAACTTCAATCTCGTCGATGTGGGCGCCGTCTTCTTTGCCGGACCGCTCGGCCTCCTGGTCACGAAGGGCTTCAACTTCGCAGGGGTCTTGCAGGAATCGGCGGGCAACACCGAGATCCGCATGCTCGTGTCCGAATGGAAGGTCGAGCACGGCGTGGCGCACGCGCAGGACGTGGCGATGGCGACGAAGGAAAACCGGGTTGCGCTGCGCGGCGGGCTTGATCTGATCAACAACCGGTTTGATGGCGTGACCGTGGCGCTGGTCGACGCGAAAGGATGTGTCAGCGTGAGGCAGGAGATACGCGGCACCTTCAAGGAGCCCGTGATCGACAAGCCCAATCCCATCACCACGCTGACCGGGCCCGCGCTCAGGCTGCTGAAGAAAGGACGACAGCTTTTTTCAGGTGCGCAGTGCAATGTGTTCTACGCCGGTGCGGTGGCGGCGCCAAGCCGCCAGGGCCAGCGTTGAGGCGATGTCCCGCATCATTTCGCCGTGAGACGATGCCCGGCGTGCGGCGCCATGCCGCGCGCGTAGGCGCGGGCCTACGCTGAGCGCATCGGCGCGACTACACCCGAACGTGGGTCAGGCCGCTTTGCGGCGCCGCGGCGAGGGCGGAGACTGAAGCGTGGGCAACCCTGTCGGTTGCCACGCCAACACCCCACCGAAAGGGAACCGTCATGATCATCACCAGAAAAGTCGTCTTGCTGTGTTCAATCGGCGTGCTCGCGCTGAGCGCAGCGTGCTCATCCAACCCGCCGCGCGAGACATCGATCGGCAGCGCGCCCGGTGGCGTGGTCAACAACGGGCGCCAGTTCGGCAACGTCAGCGGCATCGACGTGGTGCCGGCCGCCGCGCGCCCCTCCGGCGGTGGCGCGCTGCTCGGAGCAGTCATCGGTGGCGTGGTCGGCAACCAGATCGGCAGTGGCACCGGGCGCGCGGTGGCCACCGGTGCGGGGGTGGTGGGCGGCGCGGTGGTCGGTAACAGTATTGAGACGCGCAACCGCAACGAGGGCGATACCTACCGTGTCAGCGTGCGTCTCGACGACGGCTCGTTCGCCCGCTTCGACTACCAGAACATCAACGACCTGCGCGTCGGTGACCGGGTCAAGGTCGAGGCCGGACTGCTGTACCGCGTGTGATTTGCTTGACTCCGGCCGTCCCGGCGAAAGTGCCACCCTCGACACGGGGCCGGGATCCAGGACGATGGAGCGCGGCCAAGGATGGATCCCGGCGTTCGCCGGGATGACAGTTGCTCTCAGTCCTAGGCGCCGGCCAGGGCGAAGTCGTGCACGGTGTCCTGCCAGCGCGCGTTGCCACGTCCGCGCCAGACGGCAAACGACATCACGGCAAGCGCGCCACTGAATACCGCGATGAACATTCCCAGACCGACGCCCGCCACGTCGAGCAGCGCAACCGTGTGGTTCCAGGGCCGCGCGATGCCAAGGAAGGCGCAATACATCCACAGGCTGTTCGACAGCGCCACCGGCAGCGCGACGCGCAACCGGTCCGTCACGCTCCAGGACCACAGCGGGCGCGGCGGCGACAGCAGCGGAAACGTGAGCCGGTGCAGCACGAAGGCGTTGGCCGTGAGCAGCCCGACGAATAGGAGCTTGCCGATCAGCTTGGGGTTCTCCAGGTAGTCGGGGCGTTCCTGCAAGCCGAGCCAGATCAGCACGCCTCCCGTCGCGTAAAGCACGACGAGCGCGCCGAGGACGAGACGTTCGACGTACTTTTCGGGTGGGTCGATCTGAACGTTCGGCGAGGCGATTCTGCCCAGCAACCGCAGATCGGTGGCGATGATGACACCGAGCGCGGCGCAGGTGGCCAACAAGTGAGCGTAGAGAACGAGCAACTTGATCATGGGTGGGACACTCCTGAGGAGGGGATCGGACGGCTCGAAACAGCTTGGCAGCGCAGGGGAAGCGGATGCTCCGTAACCTGGTCCAAGCCGATCCATTGAGCCGGCGGTGCCATGTCTTGCTGTCGACGTTGCCGGACGCATGAAGGCGCGCCGAGCCGGCCGAAGCACATGAACTTGTGGGAGCGATCCTAGGGACAAACTGCACACATTCGCAGGCTTGCCAGGCGCAGTCGTAACCGCATGCTGGCTGCAAAGCGGTGTCAGGCGCAGTGCCCACTGACGCGCATCGCACTGCATGCGGGAAGAATCGCCGCCCTGGCGCCGCTCACCGGTCGGCGCCCGGCAAGCCAACGGTTACCAGGCGCCCGGACTGAAGTCTGCGTGGTGCGGCGCGGATGTCGCGTCAGGCTTGGGGTTAGGGTTCGCAGCGGGCGCGTGCGGCTCCTTGCTGAGTGCGGCCAGAACCGCCATCCATGACAGCGAGGGCACATGCGCCACTGCCTTGGCCAGGAGTTGCGGCAGCAGCCCGGCGAACAGGGCCGGCTTGAGCAGCCAGCGCCAAGGGCGGCTCCACACGAACAGCCCACCGAACAGCGCCGCGCCGAGCACCAGCGCGACCGGGTGGCGCCGCGCCAACGGTTGCAGCACGGCGAGGGTGGCGTCGGCGCCGACCAGCGTCGCAATGCGCAGCGGATGCGATCGCCACCAACCCTCGAAGGCCTCGATCACGAATGCGGCACCGGGAATGGACTTGAGGCGCTCGAGCCAGGCTGCGGCGGGTTCTCCTGTGGCGTCGGCTGCGGCAGTGCTGCTGCGCCCCGCAGCGTCGATCAGGGCCTGACGCACTCGCTCGCGCGACAGCCGCAACCGGTCGGCGCAGATCAGAATCGCGGCGTCGGCCGGAAGCACGGCGGCGCTGTGGGGCCGTGGCACGCTGCCCGGCGCTGACAGCACGGCACTCATGCAGCACCCGCTTCGCGCAGCATGACGAAATCAGCCTTGATCTGGCGGCGTATCTGATCGAAGGCGCTGGCCTGGGCGTCGGCGCGCG
This sequence comes from Rhizobacter sp., assembly GCA_031396305.1. Classification (GTDB taxonomy): domain Bacteria; phylum Pseudomonadota; class Gammaproteobacteria; order Burkholderiales; family Burkholderiaceae_C; genus JAEMQF01. The sequence continues at coordinate 5,368 of JANNKM010000125.1, read as the reverse complement.
CCGTCAGCAGGCACGCCAGCGCAACGCCGGCGGGCAGCAGCGGTGCGGCCAGCAGTGCCCACGGGGCCTGGATTTGTGCCGTCGGGATCACGGCCCACAGCATCAGCGCGACGCCGGCCAGAACCGCCGCGACCCCCATACAGCACAGCGCCACTGCACTCAGCAGGGCGCGGTGTTTCCAGGCCGTGGTGGCGCTGCCGAGTTCAGCGCTCAACAACCCGGCATACGCCTCGGCGTGGTCGGCCAGGAGTCGCGGCTGCGTCGCGAGCAAGTGAAGCAACGGGTGGATCATGGTAGATGCCTCGGCGAACGGTTGTTCGATGCGCACGCCGCCCCTGCCGAACCACTGACGCGGCGGCGCGCGAGTGGCGTGTCAGCGTGTCGTCAATGGCGGTTGCGCGACATCAGGCCGATCAGGGCCATCAGTGCGGCGCCTGTCGCCGCGGCGATGAGCATTGCCTTGACCGGTTCGTCGCGAATGTAGTTCACAGTGCCGTCGGAGGCGCGCACGGCCTTGTCGCGCAGTTGTTGCGAGGTGTCGCGCACCGCGTCGACGCCACGCTGCGCGAGCTCACTGGCCTGGGCGCTGACGCGGTTCAGCAGCGGCGCAGCCTGGTGGCGCAGGTCCTGCACCGTACCGGCCATGCGGTCCAGCGTTGCGTTGGCGACGCGCTGCGTCGACTTGATGGCATGGTCGGCCGAATCGGCAGCCTGATCGGCCAGGCCGTTGCCTTGAACTTCAACTTGGGGCGTGGTCATTTGCGTTTCCTTTGGAGAAGGGAAGTGGGAAGGACAACTGTCATCCCGGCCGCACGCCGGGATGACATACAAGGGTGGGGCGCCGGAAGCTTCAGCTCTTCTTGATGAGACCGAACAGAAAGCTGGCCACGGCCAGGATCGCGAACACGATGAACAGGATTTTTCCGATGCCCACGGCGCTGGCGGCGATGCCGCCGAAACCGAACATCGCGGCGATCAATGCGATGACAAAGAACACGACGGCATAGTGAAGCATCACGGGTCTCCTGGTGGATCGGGCAACTTCGGCCCGGTTCTGGTGGCGCGCAACCTGACTCGCTGCGATGTATGCAGTGTGCCGGCTCGGCTGAGCAAGCGCGATAGGCAGCGCCGCCGAGGCGGTGTCAGGCGAGCCAGCAAACTGGCGTAGGACGGCGCCGACGCCGCCGCGGCGCAGCGCAGGCGCGTCCGAACGAACGCGAACCGGCGTCGATGCGCGTAATGCAGGCGCTGGCCACCGGGGGCGGCACGACGCAGCGCGGCACCGACAGGGGCATGCGCATCCACCGTAAGGGGTCGGACGGCAAGACGCAGATCCTTCAGCCCAGCATGGATGACCTGGTGCGCGAGGGCGATGTAGTTTACGTGCGCGAGAGCCTTTTCTAGGAGCCCGGCAGGCCCTAGGTGACGTCCTGCGCTTGCGGCAAAGTCACTTGAATCAGCGTGCCTTGCCCCGGTGCGGCGCTCACGCCAAAGCTCCCGCCTTCGGCCTCGACGCGAAAGCGCATGCCCAACAGGCCAAAGGCGGAACGTGAGTGCGCGGTGGTGTCGAAGCCGACACCGTCGTCGCGCACTGAAACCTGCACCGCGCCGCCGTGTTCGCCCACGCTGAGCCAAACATTGCGCGCCTTGGCGTACTTGCTGATGTTGGTGATGGCTTCCTGCACCAGCCGGTAGACCACGAGTTCGGTGGCGGGCTCAAGCTTTACGGCGTGCAGCGTGCAATGCACTTCGACGCCCGAACTTTCGGCGAACTCGCGCGCCAGGATCTCAAGCGTTGCCGGCAGTCCGAGGTTGCTCAGCGTCGAGGGCCGCAGGTCTTCGATGATGCGCCGCCCCAGCGCGATGCTGCTGTTCAGTGTGCTCACCAAGTGGGCGAGGCGCTCTGACGCTTCGGGCGCCGTGTTGGCCAGGCGCGACTTGATGCGTGCCGCGTCCAGCTTGGCCGACGTGAGCAGCGCGCCCAGCTCGTCGTGAAGATTGCGCGCCAAGCGGTTGCGCTCGTCTTCGCGCGCGGTGAGCAGGTGCTGCGTCAGCTCGGTCAGTTGCGCGGTGCGTTCCGAGACATTGACCTCCAGGCCGTCGCGTTCAGCCTGCACCCGGCGTTTCAGCTCCTGTTCGTGTACCGTGATCGCGTTCGCCTGGCGCAGGAACAAGAACAACGCGAGCAGGCTGATGGCGCTCAATGCCGCCATGCCGATGCGGCTGAGCAACAGCGTCTGGTAGATGTCGCTCCGGTTCCGCTCGACGTGCGACGTTTCGCTGGCAAGCAGTTCGGCGCTGAGCACTCGAAGCGCCTCCATCTTTTCCTTGCCGATGTCGCTCAACACGAGTTCTTTCGCGGCATCGGTCTTGCCCTCGTCGAACAGTCGAATCGTTTCTGCGAGTTCCGACAAGCGGGTTGTCATCAACGCCTGCAGTTTCCTGAGCAGTGCATCGGATCTCGGGTCGGCGTCGTAGTAGGAATGCAGGAACCTGAACGATTCGGCGATCGTCTCGATCGCCTTGGCATAAGGCAGGAGGTACTCTTTGCGCGCAGTCAACAGGTAGCCGCGCTGCCCGCTCTCGGCGTCGAGGATGCCCTGGGCCAGACCCTCAATCTTCGCGCGCGACGCATGGATCGCGGCCAGCCGGTCGAGCGTGCCGACTGCCTGCCAATACGAACCCTCGCTGATGAACACCATCGCCACGGCGGCGATGCACGCCAGCGGAAACACGACCGGGCTGCGCCGCAGGACCGCGAAGAGGTTCGTCAACGGACCTCCACCGAGAAAAGTGGGATGATGCGAAACGCTACGCCACCACATCATGATTCGAATTGCCATCGTTGACGACCACGCCATGGTGCGCGCCGGACTGCGCCAGTTCTTTGCCGATCAGGTTGATTTCCGCGTTGTCGCCGAGGCCGCCACGGGCCGCGAGGCGCTTGACATTGTGCGCGCGGGCGAGGTGGATGTGATCGTGATGGACATTGCGATGCCGGACCAGAGTGGCGTGGACGCGCTGGCGGCGATCAGGGCGCGTGCCCCGGATCTGCCGGTGCTGATTCTGAGCGGTTTCCCGGAGGAGCACTACGCCACCACGATGCTGCGCCAGGGCGCCAGCGGCTACCTGAACAAGGACTGCGACCCGGAAGAAATCGTCAAGGCAATCCGCACCGTGTACCGCGGTCGCAAGTACATCACCGCGGGCGTCGCCGAGCGCCTGGCCGACGGTTTGAGCGGGGGCGGCGACCAAGCGCTTCACGAGCAACTGTCCGAACGTGAGCTGCAGGTGTTCCTGCGGCTGGCCAGGGGCGAGACCATCGGCCACATGGCCGAGAGCATGTCGCTGAGCGTGAAGACGGTAAGCACCTACCGCACCCGGGTGATGGAGAAGATGAAACTCGAGTCGAACAGCGACCTGACCTACTATGCGCTGAAGAACGGCTTGATTCAATAGGTTCAGTAGGCGCGGTCACACCAGGACGCCTTGGCCGCTGTCGACGCCTTGGGCGTCGGCGAGCCGGCCGCAGTACTGGATCAGCGCGTCGATGTCATTCGATTTGTCGAATACGCGGTCTGCACCCAGCGCGAGGCACTTGTGCCGCATGTCCGGGGTGGCGAAGTTGCTCAGTACCACCGTCTTGTGGCGCCGCGTCAGATCCTTGGCGGCCCTGAGCACGCCCAGGCCGGAGCCTGCCTTGAGAAAGATGTCGACGATCACCAGATCGAACTCATTGCCCGGCATGGTGAGCCATGACCGTGCAGTCGATTCATCTTCGGCGGTCCCGACCACACGCACCGGTACGAGTTCTTCCAGCGTCGCGATCAGGTTCTCGCGGATGACCGGGCTGTCTTCGACGATGTAGGTTCTGATCGGAGGCATGGGGGTGCGCAGCACGAAGTTGGAGCGATAGTGGCCGAGTGTGCCTGCACAAACGCCGGCGCGCTGTCGGGCCGAGGAGTTGTGTGGCGTAGGACGATTCCTACATGGCGTTCCGACGCGCACCTCGCCGCCCAACGAACCGGAATGCGCCACGCGACGCGTAGGACATCAACTACGGCAATTGGCGGCGCCGTCCGCTGGGCACGCCGTGCATGACAGAGCAAAGTGCATTGCTTGAACACCGTGTCCTCATCGGCTGCGGTCGAGCGCAAACCCCCACCCCGGAGAAAAGCGATGCATGCATTCCTGAAGAGCGCCCTGGCGTTGGCCGCATTGGCCATGGCCGCGCAAGTTGCCGCGCAAGTCACCTTCTATGAGCATGAAGGTTTCGAAGGCCGGTCTTTCACGACCGAACAACAGGTCAACAACCTGCAGCGGCGCGGCTTCAACGACCGCGCGTCGTCGGCCGTCGTGCTGCGTGGCCGCTGGGAGGTGTGCGAGGGGCCGCGCTTTGACGGCCGCTGCGTCGTGCTGCGTGCCGGCAGGTATCCGTCACTCGCGGCGATGGGCATGAACGACCGCGTGTCGTCGCTTCGAACCGTGAACCGCAATGCACGCTTTGACGATGATCGCTACGCGCCGGCCCCGACGCCGGTGTACGACAACCGCAGGCGCAACAACGAGCGCCTGTACCAGGCCGACATCACCTCGGTGCGCGCCGTGCTCGGCCGCGACGAACAGCGCTGCTGGGTCGAGCGCGAGCAGGTCTCGCAGGGTCGCGGCAACGCCAATGTGCCGGGCGCGCTCATCGGCGCCGTCATCGGCGGAGTGCTGGGCCACCAGGTCGGCGGCGGTACGGGGAAGGACCTGGCGACGGTCGGCGGCGCCGTCGCGGGCGGAGTCGTCGGCGCCAACGTCGGACGCAACGGTTCGGATCAAGGGCACAGCCGCGATGTGCAGCGCTGCGCCAGCGTCCCGAATTCGGCCCGACCCGACTACTGGGACGTCACCTACAACTTCCGCGGCCAGGAGCATCACATGCAGATGACTACGCCGCCGGGTGCCACCGTCACCGTCAACCGGGCCGGCGAGCCGCGCGCCTGATGGATTCGGCGGCGTCATCGGGCATGAAGTCGACAAACCCAAGAATTGAGCGAGGCGAACCTTCATGAACTTCTTCGGGTGGATTGTGGCTGCGCTGGCGAGCGTCACCTTGATCGCGATGGCAGCGTGGTTCTGCTACGCCGTGGGAAAGGTGAATGAAGAACTGGAATTGTTCGCCGGTTTCGACGGCATGCACTTCGACGACTGGACGGATCGACGGGCGGAAGGCCGATGACCTGGAGCGCGATCGCGATCGCTGCCGCGGCGATTCGATAGCACCCGCGTTCAACGTCGCGCAAGACCCGCAAACAACAAAGCCCAACCTTGTGGGCTGGGCTTGCTGCTGAGCCGTCTGGTGCCGGCGAGAAGAGTCGAACTC
>JANNKM010000121.1:0-10112 GCA_031396305.1 Rhizobacter sp. | reverse complement strand
GAGCCGCTGTACACGCCCTTGTCGGCGGTCCGGGAAGTGAGCTTGCGACTGCGCAATGACGTCGTCACCGAAATGGATGCACGCGAGGCGAATCAACGCAGTGCCCCGGCAGTGGCCGAAGGCCTGTACCTCGTGCCCAAGGTGATCGAGTGAAGCCCTTGCATGAGCAAGGGGTGCGCGAACTTGCCGATGCGTTGACCTCGCGCCAAGTCAGCAGCGTCGAAATCACCGAACACCTGTTGACGCGGCTGCGTGTGCACGCCCATCTCGGCGTGCTACTGCACAGCGACGCCGAGGTCTCGCTTGCCCAAGCGCGCGCCGCCGACGCGCGCCGCGTTCGAGGCGAAACCGGCCCACTGCTCGGCATTCCACTGGCGCACAAAGACATTTTCGTTACGCGCGACATGCCCAGCACGGCAGGTTCGAAGATGCTCCAGGGCTATGCGAGCCCGTTCGACGCCACCGTCGTCGCCAATTTGGCCGGCGCCGGAGCGGTGATGCTCGGCAAACTGAACTGCGATGAATTCGCGATGGGATCGAGCAATCAGAACTCTTCCTACGGTCCGGTCGGGAACCCGTGGGATGTCACACGTGTGCCCGGCGGCTCTTCGGGAGGTTCAGCGGCGGCAGTCGCCGCGCGGCTGATGCCTGCCGCGACGGGCAGCGACACCGGCGGCTCGATCCGCCAGCCAGCGAGCTTCACCGGCGTCACCGGCATCAAGCCGACTTACGGCGTGTGCTCGCGCTACGGAATGGTGGCGTTCGCCTCGAGCCTTGATCAAGCCGGTCCGCTGGCGCGAAGCGCAGAGGATTGCGCGCTGCTGCTCGGCGCGATGAGCGGCTTCGACGAGCGCGACTCGACGAGCGTGCAACGCCCCGCGCAGAACTTTCACGCTGCAATGCGCGCGCCGCGCGCCGGCGCCAGCGCGGCGCAACCCCTGAAGGGTTTGCGCATCGGCCTGCCGCGCGAGTTCTTTCCGCCCGGCCTGGCCGCCGACGTTGCCGGCGCCGTGCGCGCCGCGCTGCACGAATACAAGCGGCTCGGGGCAACACTCGTCGACGTGAGCCTGCCACGCACCGAGTTGTCGATTCCCGTGTATTACATCATCGCGCCCGCCGAAGCCAGCTCGAACCTGGGCCGCTATGACGGTGTGCGTTACGGCTATCGCGCGCCAGACTGTGACGACTTGCTCGACATGTACAAGAAGAGCCGCAGCGCGGGCTTCGGTGCCGAAGTGAAACGCCGCATCATGATCGGCACCTATGTCCTGAGTCACGGTTACTACGACGCCTACTACCTGCAAGCGCAAAAACTACGGCGCATGATCGCCGATGACTTTCAGGCATGTTTCCAAGTCTGTGACGTCATCGCCGGCCCGGTCGCCCCCACGGTCGCCTGGAAACTGGGGTCGAAAGACGAGGACCCGGTGGCGAACTATCTCGCCGACATCTTCACCTTGCCGGCGAGCCTGGCGGGTCTGCCCGGAATGAGCGTCCCGGCCGGAACCGGAGAAGGCGGCATGCCGGTGGGCCTGCAGTTGATCGCCGACTATTTTCAAGAGGGCAGATTGCTCCACGCCGCGCACGCCTTCCAGCAGGCAACCGACTGGCACGCCAAAGCTCCGGCGGGGTGCTGATCCGATGGGACGCGACACGTTGATTCGAGGCTACGAAGTCGTCATCGGCATCGAGACCCATGTCCAGCTGGCGACGCAGTCGAAGATTTTCAGCGGTGCGTCCACGGCATTCGGAGCCGAGCCGAACGCGCAGGCCTGCGCCGTTGACCTGGCGTTGCCCGGCACACTGCCTGTGATGAATCGGGCCGCGGTGGAGTACGCGATTCGCTTCGGCTTGGCCGTGGGAGCCAAGATCGCACCTCTGTCGATCTTCGCGCGCAAGAACTACTTCTATCCTGACCTGCCAAAGGGCTATCAGATCAGCCAGTATGAAACGCCGGTTGTGCAGGGCGGGGCGCTCGAATTCTCATGGGACGGGCAGGCGCGCACGGTTCACCTGACACGAGCCCACCTTGAAGAAGACGCGGGCAAGTCGCTTCATGAGTCCTTTACCGGCCAGTCAGGCATCGACCTGAACCGTGCGGGCACGCCCTTGCTGGAAATCGTCACCGAGCCTGACATGCGCTCGAGCCTCGAAGCTGCCGCGTATGCGCGCGCCTTGCACAAGCTGGTGGTCTGGCTCGGCATCTGCGACGGCAACATGCAGGAGGGTAGTTTCCGCTGCGACGCCAACGTCTCGGCGCGAAGGCCTGGTGCGGCGTATGGAACGCGCCGCGAAATCAAGAATCTGAACAGCTTCAAGTTTCTGCAGCAGGCGGTCGATTTTGAAGTGCAGTGGCAGATCGATCTGCTTGAAGACGGGGGGCGAGTGCAACAAGCCACCGTGTTGTTCAACGCCGCGACCGGTGAGACGCGTGCGATGCGCAGCAAGGAAGATGCGCACGATTACCGCTATTTCCCGGACCCCGATTTGCCACCGTTGGTAATCGCGCCCGAGTGGATTGATGAAGTGCGCGAGGGCATGCCCGAGTTGCCGCAAGGCATGGCGAAGCGCTTTCAACACGACTACGGCGCATCCGCGGAAGTCGCGGCGGCGCTGACACAAAGCAGAGGCTTCGCAGCGTACTTCGAAGCGGCGGCAAAGGGGTGCGCTCAACCCAAGCTGGTTGCGAACTGGCTCATGGGTGAGGTTTCGCGACGTTTGAATCAGGACGGCAAGAGCATCGAAACCTGCGGCCTGCCGCCGTTGCAATTGGCGGCAATGATCACGCGAATCGCCGACGGGCGCATGTCGAACAACGCGGCCAAGCAGGTGTTCGACGCGCTGTGGGCCGATCCCGGTGGCGAGATCGACGCGATGATCGATGCCCGCGGACTGCGCCAGGAAGGTGATGCCGATGACCTTGCGAGAATGATTGACGCGGTACTGGCAGACAACCCGAAGTCGGTGGCTGAGTTCCGCACCGGCAAGGACAAAGCGTTCAACTCGCTCGTGGGGCAAGTGATGAAAGCGAGTCGGGGCAAGGGTGATCCCGCGCGGATCGCGGAGATGCTGCGTGCCCGCCTCGCCGAGTCGGCCTGACACCGGCTGCGTTGCCTGATTCCTACTGGGCCGCCGTCTTGCGGGGTGCCGAGGCCGCGGCGCTCACAGAGGTGGCCGTCGACACCGGCACAACCGCGGCTGGGCTTGGAGCTGCACCGGACCAGATGCGCCTGAGGCGATCGAGCTCGGCGTCGAAATTGGCATTGATGCGAACGATCTCTTCCTGCTGGTTCTGCAGCAACGAGCGTTGCGCGTCGGCGGCCGCATCGTTGGCGTCAAGCAACTGCTTCAGCTTCGGTGGCAGCGGCTTGCCCACGTAGAACTCGGCCTCGTCCGTCAGCGGCTGGCGCTCGAGTGTCAAGGCCGTGATGCGGGATTCCGACAGCCGCACGGCGCGGCGCGCGTCGTTCAGTGCAGCCTCACGCGCCGCGGCGTGCGCAGCCTCATTCGGGAAACGGGAGACCAGCATTCGGTCTCGCCGAATCTCGTCTTTCTTCGTCACGCGCTTCGCGTTCTCGGCACGCTCCAAGGCCTCGACGGCGCTGCGCTCCTCGCTCGTCATTGACGGGGCGATGATGCGTCTGGTCGAGCCGTCCGGATTGAGTTCGCGCTGTTCCCGGTCGGTACAGGCTGGAATGGGTCGATCAGACGTGAGGCGCTTGCCGCTGGCGTCAACGCACTGATAGATCGACGCGGCTGCCCAGGCGGCAGGGCTGAGCGGCAAGCACAGGCTGCAAACAACGACTGCGGCAGCCCTCAGATGGCTCATCTCGATCACACTCCGTAGCGTTCCCGGTATGCAGCGACCCGAGGCAAGTGCTCGCGAAGCGCCGCATTGGAATTGGAGGCCAAGTATTGCAGCAAGTCGGCCAGCGTCGCAATCGCGGCCACCCGCATTTGCAACTGGCTTGTGACGAACTGCACTGCGGAGCCGGCGCCGTCGATGCCGCCCTCGGCGGTGCGCTCTTGCCTGTCCAGGGCGATGGCCACTGCCACTGCCTTGCCGCCGGCGGAGTCGATGATCGCAATCGATTCGCGCACCGATGTGCCCGCGGACATAACGTCGTCGACGATCAGGACGCGTCCTGCCACCGGCGCTCCCACCACGCTGCCACCTTCGCCGTGATCCTTGGCCTCTTTGCGGTTGTAGGCGAAGGGCAGGTTGTGCCCCATGCGCGCTGACTCGATGGCGACGGCCGCAGCCAGCGTAATGCCCTTGTAAGCCGGGCCGAAAAGCATGTCGACTTTCAGGTCGCTGGCCAGGATTCGACGCACATAGAATTGCGCCAGGCGGCCCAGTTTGGCGCCGTCGTCGAAGTGGCCGGCATTGAAAAAGTACGGTGACCGCCTGCCAGCCTTGGTTGTGAACTCGCCGAATCGCAGAGCGCCGGTGTCGACGGCGAACTTCACGAACTCCTGTGCCAGGGTGTCAGTCGATGCGCTGGCGTTCATAGGTCCAGGAATTCGAGGAATCCAGTGTTTCGTCTGGTTACGTTGAACACGAATGGGATTCGGTCAGCCGCCGCAAAAGGGCTTGAGGTCTGGATGGCTGGAGTCCGGGCCGATTGTATCGGCGTGCAGGAAATCAAGGCACAAGCTGCTGATGTCGCCGGGCGCCTTACCGACATCGCCGGCATGAAGGGCCATTTCCACTTCGCGCGCAAGAAAGGCTATTCCGGCGTTGCCCTGTTCGCGCGCCACGCGCCGAGTAGCGTGGTCTGCGGCTTCGGTTCGCGCGAATTCGACGCTGAAGGTCGCTATGTGGAGCTGCAGTTCGACAACCCGCGGCGCAACAAACTATCCAAGTTCAGCGTGATCAGCTGCTACTTTCCGAGCGGCTCGAGCGGCGAAGATCGACAACAGGCGAAATTCCGGTTCCTGGCGAAGATGACGGGACATTTGAAGAAGCTACGCGCCGAACGCGAGTTCATTCTGCTAGGCGACGTGAACATCGCGCACAAGGAGATCGACCTGAAGAATTGGAAGGGCAACCAGAAGAACAGCGGGTTCACACCGGAAGAGCGAGCCTGGATGACGCACACGCTGGACAAGCTGAGTATGGTGGACGTATTTCGAACGCTCAACCCGAATGCTGAGCAATATACATGGTGGAGCAATCGTGGTCAGGCTCGCGCCAACAACGTGGGTTGGCGGATCGACTACCACTTGGCGACTCCCCGTGTCGCCGCGATGGCGCAGCGCGCGCATATCTACCTTGAGCAACGCTTCAGCGATCACGCGCCGCTGACCATCGACTACGACTTTGTTCTCTGAACCGGCGGGGCGGAGCAGTTCGAGTGTCAGCGTTGGCCGAGCGGGACATTGCCCGTGGCGAGCGGGGCCGGCAACGTCGGCCCGGGTTCTTCTCCTTCGGCCACATCGCTCAGCAACGCCGCGGCGCTTCGGATCAACGGCCAGGCGAGTGTCGCACCGGTGCCGTCGGTGCTCTGCATGCCAATGTCCATCAGCGCCTGCGCGTTCAATGCGGCAAAAACGCGGTCCAGGCCCTGGTGCGAATGGCTGCGCGTGAACACGCTGTAGTCGGTCACCGCGGGGGCGATGCGCGATGCGACCATCAACGCTGCGCAGGCTGGCACGCCGTCAACGATCAGCAGGTGGCGCTTGCTACCGGCCACCAGCATCAAGCCGACCATCATGGCAATCTCGAACCCGCCGAATGCCGCAAGCACCTCGACCGGGTCAACAGCATCCTTGTGCCTGGACTGCGCGCCCTCCAGAACCGTCAGGAGATGCGTCAATTCCTCCTGCCGCATCGGGCCACCGGAAATCAGCATGTCGCGCAACCCAAGGTTGCCTATTCTGGACATCACCAACACTGCGCTTTCGTGCGAGCCCACGCCGATGCCCGCACATGCAATGGCGTTGCCCGGGAGCGAATCGGCAATCTCCATTCCCGCTCGGATGGCTGCATGCGCGTTTGCCAAGGACATGGCCGCGGTGACGCGCGAGTTGCGTGTGCCGTGCGCGATCTTTCGCGCCAACAATCGGGGGTGTGAGGGTACGGGATCGGCGACGCCGCAATCCACGACGGACAGCTCGAGCCCCTGGATCGGGGCAAACACCGACAGCGGTAGCTTCGAGGCCAACAGGTTACCCACCACTCTTGCGGTGGGCGCCTTGCCGGCCTGGCCGATCCCGTCTACCGCCAAGCCGTGGTCGGCGGCAAAAACCGCGATCTGCGGCGCGCGAAAGCGCGGTTTGAGTGAGTTCTGGATCAACCCGAGACGAACCGCGAGCGGTTCGAGCTGGCCCAGACTGCCCGCCGCTTCGGCGCGGCGCTTGAGCTTGTCGCGCAATGCCTGTTCAAGCAACGCATTGCTGGTGGACGAAATGACGGAACGGTTGACCGACATGGTGGTGGTTCGACGCAGCGGTCTTGCCGGCAAGGCGCCGGACCCTCCGAACGCTCGATTGCTCAGCTGCTCATCGAAGGAACAGATGGTAGACCGGGTTGTCGGTCTCGTCGGTGCAGGGATATGCGAGGCCTCGCAGGAAATCACGGAAGGCGGCCTGGTCGGCATGAGGCACCTGAATGCCGACGAGGATCTGGCCGCGGTCGGCGCCTTGGTTGCGGTAGTGAAACAGGCTGATGTTCCAGCCGATGTGCATGCTCGACAGGAATCGCATCAGTGCGCCGGGCCGTTCGGGAAAAATGAAACGGTACAAGCGCTCGTCTTGCGCCAGATCGCTGCGGCCGCCAACCATGTGCCGCACGTGTTGCTTGGCCAGTTCGTCGGTCGTCAGGTTCAGCGTGGCGAAGCCGTGGCGAACAAAGTTTCGTTCGAGTTTCTCCGACTCTTCGAGTTTCGCCGTGGCGATGCCGACGAACACATGTGCCTGTTGCGCATCGGAGATGCGGTAGTTGAACTCGGTCACCGCGCGCGGCCCGATCAGCTCGCAGAAGCGCTTGAAGCTGCCCCGCTCTTCGGGAATCGTGACGGCGAACAGCGCCTCACGCTCCTCGCCCACCTCGGCCCGTTCCGCCACGAAGCGAAGGCTGTCGAAGTTCATGTTGGCGCCACAGGTGATTGTCACGAAGGTCTGGCCTTTGCGCGTCTGCATGTGCGCGTACTGCTTGATCGCTGCCACCCCCATCGCGCCCGCAGGCTCGAGGATGCTTCGCGTATCTTCAAACACGTCCTTGATGGCGGCGCACACTGCATCGGTGTCGACAACGATGAACTCATCGACCAGGGCTCGCGCAAGTCGGAATGTTTCCTTTCCGACCAACTTGACCGCTGTGCCATCGGCGAACAGGCCGACGTCGGTCAGTTGAACGCGCTTGCCCGCCCTGACGGAGCGCAGCATCGCATCGGAGTCGTTCATCTGCACGCCGATCACCTTGATCTCCGGGCGCACCGCCTTGATGTAGGCCGCTACGCCGGAGACCAACCCGCCTCCGCCGATGGCGACAAATATCGCGTCGATCGGCCCCTGGTGTTGGCGCAGGACTTCCATCGCGATGGTTCCCTGCCCCGCAATCACGTCGGCGTCGTCGAACGGGTGCACGAAGGTCAGGCCCTGCTGCGCCTCGACTTCCTTGGCGTGCACGAACGCGTCGGAGTAGCTGTCGCCGTGCAGTGAAACCTCTGCGCCGAGCGCGCGCACGGCGTCGATCTTCACTTTCGGCGTCGTTACCGGCATCACGATCACGGCGCGGCTGCCCAGACGCTTCGCCGCCAGGGCGACACCCTGTGCGTGATTTCCGGCGGACGCGCAAATCACACCCATCCGCAGTTGTTCAGCACTGAGGTGCGCCATGCGGTTATACGCGCCGCGCAACTTGAAGCTGAACACCGGCTGTTGGTCCTCGCGCTTCAACAGAACATGCTGGCCCAGGCGTCGCGACAGGCTCTTGGCCGCGTCCAGCGGCGACTCAATCGCCACGTCGTAGACCTTGGCGGTGAGAATTTTCTGCAGATAGCCGGCGAGCGACAGCCCTGGGCCGAGCTTGGCCTGTCTTTTCACCCGGCGAGGCTGGAGCACCACGATATTTGTCCCCTGGATGTTGTGTTGACGCGGGCGCGGATCATACGTCGCACCCCACGCGCCGACCCGCTGGCAAGCGGGCACAGAAAAACAGCCCAAGACATCGCTGGCTTGGGCTGAATCCACCAATGGAGGAGGTGGAGGAGACAATCTTCCGGGGCGGCGATTCAACGATCACCAGGGACCCCAATGGCGCGAGTTTAGCCTCACGGATGCTGCGCCGCAATATCGCGGGCTGCGAAAGCCTGCGTTGTTGCCGATTCAGGTGTGACGAGTTGCACAATGCGGGCGCTGGATACGGCCACACAGGGGATCAGCATGGAATGCACTGTCAATTGGGTGCCCGCGATGGGCATGGGTTTGGTTGCCGAGACTGGCAGCGGTCACGTCCTCGCGATGGACGGCGCGCCTGACGGGGGCGGGCGCAACCTGGCACCGCGCCCCATGGAAACGGTACTCGCTGGTACGGCCGGCTGCACTGCCTACGATGTGGTGCTCATCCTGAAACGTGGCCGCCACGACGTTCGATCCTGCCGGGTGGAAGTCACCTCGGAACGCGCGGCAACCGACCCGAAAGTGTTCACGAAGATCAACATGCACTTTGCCGTCAGTGGCCCTGGCCTGACGGAAGCGGCAGTGGAGCGCGCGGTAAAGCTTTCACATGAGAAGTACTGCTCTGCGAGCATCATGCTGGGCAAGACCGCCGTGATCACGACCAGTGTCACTGTCGGCGCGGTTTGACCGTCAACCAGATCAAACGTAATGCGCGGTGCGCGTCATTACCCGCGCTGCGAGACGCATCACCAGCCGCACCGGGCCCGGTAACTCCTCGCCTCCAGCCGCCTGCGCCTGCGCCGCGTGGCGTGCTTCATCGGCCTGCATCTGGCGCACGATCGCGTGTGACGCGACGTCGCCCGGCGGCAGTCGGTCCAGATGCCCTTGAAGGTGCTGCTCGACCTGGCGTTCGGTTTCCGCGACGAAACCCAGACTGACGGCGTCGCCCGCGCGGCCCGCCAGCAGGCCGATGCCAAACGCGCCTGCATACCAAAGCGGGTTGAGCAAGCTCGTGTGCGCGCCCAACTCGTGCAGCCGCTGCTCGGTCCAGGCCAGGTGGTCCGATTCTTCGCGCGCCGCCGCTTCGAACTGGCGCTTGCTTGATGCGTTTGTGGCCGTCAGCGCCTGAGCGCTGTACATGGCCTGCGCGCAAACCTCGCCGACCTGATTCACTCGCATCAGCGCTCCGCTGAGGCGCTGCTGCGAGGCGTCAAGGGCTGCGCCAGGCCCTGCCGGCTTCGGGCAGGGCCGCGACGCGTGGCTTGCGCCGGACAGGGTTCGCAGAGCGTTGTCGACAGCGATGAGTAAGCGATCCACGGCGTTCCTTCAGGTCAATCCGGTCGTGCGCAAGGGTTGACGATAACGCAGCACGCGCAACTGCTTTCGAATCGGGAGATACCCCAGCAGCAACCCCAGTGACCCAACTCAAGACCCATTGCCGCGTTGTGCCCAGACAACAGAGGCGAGTCTTTTGGCGGGCATCCCTTGGCAACTCGTTGAGCCGTCTGGTGCAATAGCCGCAACTTCCGCTGAGGGGGTTCGGCCTGATCAGCCCACCGGGCAAGCCTTTCGCGATCAGGACCTCTTATTCAACCTAGGAGATAGTTGCATGAAAAAATCACTACTTGCCCTGGCTGTGCTGGGTGCGTTTGTTGGCGTCGCCTCGGCGCAGTCGTCGGTGACGATTTTCGGAATCGTCGACCTGAGTCTCAAGAACGTCAAGAACGATGGCAGCGGCGCTCGCAAGTCCATGGCGAATGACAATCTGAACAGCAACCGTCTGGGTTTCCGCGGTGTCGAGGATCTCGGTGGCGGCCTGAGAGCCGGATTTCATCTTGAAGGTGGCATGTCGCCTGACAACGGTACTGCAGGAGGCTTCAATTTCGCCCGTAAGTCGACGGTTGCCCTGATAGGCGGATTCGGTGAAGTGCGCCTCGGCCGGGACTACACGCCGACGTTCTACAACACCTCAGCCTTCGACCCGTTTG